>CAXBMT010000038.1:0-14896 GCA_963976925.1 uncultured Bdellovibrionales bacterium | reverse complement strand
CAAAACGCGCCGTACTTTCAACGATGGCCACGGGAGAGACTCCAAGCCCCTCAGGAGCATCGCCGACATAAATTGGAATATAAGTAATTCTGCGGCCACGCAGGTTATCTCTAGTTTCAAGATAAACGTAGTTAACACCTGGATTAGTAAATGTATGGGTGACTTGTTGAAACTGTTCGCCAAAGAACTGCTCTCCAGTATCGTAGAAGAACCAATTATAAGTTATCGTCTCGTCGGCTTCATCGTAAGCTTCACCTGTAAAGGTTACAGTTAAAGGAGATTCACCCTTAAACGATGACACACTATATTTAGGAACAGGAACTGAAGGATTATTCAGATCAATTGCTAGACTGGCTTTTTTAGAAAAACCATCCATTGTCACAACTTCGACTTCAACATCATAAATTCCCATTGTTGGAAATGTATGCACCACAAAGCCATCTGGAGATTCAGCAAAAGGCATGACAAGGCTGGAGTTATCCCCAAAATTCCAACGATACTCTTTAACCTCCACACCTTCTTCAACTAATGGATAAAGGTTTGGCGCCAACCAAACCTCTGGCGGAACTCCCCCTCTTCTAATAATATGCCAAATGCCAAAGTCGACAATCGGATTGGACTCATTAACAACAATCACGACAGGAGTACTTTCAACCTCACCGCCAGAAGTTTCTAAGATTAATTTTGCAGCAAAGCTGCCCGAAGCCTCGTAAGTCTTAGATACGATGCTCTCAGTTAGCACCTGAAAGCTTCCATCACCAAAATCAATCGTTGCTGAGTCGAAAAGTCCAAAGCTTTTTGACCAATCAAAAGTTGCTTCAACCGGTGCATTTTCTGCGCTTAAACTAACCTCTAAGACAGCTTGAACCGAAGGGGCGTTAAAGCTACTGCCGAGCAGAGCTGCACTTGGGCAAATCTCGCCCTTGATATCAATCTTATCAGCTTCGAGAATAAAAACATCGGCGCAGATGAGCGAATCTTTCTTGAGCTTAAACTTATCTTCAATATTTAAAAGTAAACGCTTAGCACGTAAGCTAGAGTCTTTCTTAATTTCTAGCTCTTGTGCGATAAGGATTAAGTCTTTTTGTGTCTCGAAAGTGAAGTCTTTATGCAGCTTAATTTTGCAGTCAGTATCGACTGTAATTGAGGTCTCATCTTCAACATAAGTAACGATGGAGGAAGACTTTAACTTTTGCCATGATTTGAATTCTGAATGATCACAGCGATCGTTATTGTCATCATCTCTTTCATCTTCGTCATCCTTATCCTTGTCGTCCTTCTTTTTGTCTTCCTTATCTTTATCTTTCTTATTGTGCTTTTTACTTTGGTGATCCTTCTTATTATGGTGTTTATGATCGTCTTTATCTCTAGCATTCAAAATGCCAAGATTTAGAGATAAAAGTATTACGAGAAACAATTTAATTGTTTTCACAGACATAACAACTCCACAAACGTGCCACGCTCAGCAATGTTCGAATTTGACAGTGTTAAGTAGTATCGACAGGTATCGTGGATTTCGAGACTTAAAAAAAACCAACTTTAGTGAATTTAGAATAATAACAGGTATTTAAAAATGTGAAGATACATATACAAGGTTAGATTCTTAAATATCAAAAAAACGATTATTCAGGCAGTTAGCCTATAATCGGGTAGGATTTATGGCGATCTCGTAAACGCCCCCTAGCTCATATAATAGTTATTATGGGGTGGTAGATGCCATATCATCGAAAAGAGTCGATCTCCAATCGCCGAATTCTGCCAATATTTCATCTAGCTGCTTTACTATAATATCATCACTTTTATGCTCGGCAAGCATCAAGTACCAGTTCTCGTTCTTTCTTGGAATATAGATTATCCATTCACCAGTAATGGTCTTACTACTCCACTTGTCCTCAAATACTTTCACAGTCATTTTATAAGATAGTATTGAGCGAAATGATTCTTCATAATCGCTTTCTACTAGCGCCGCTTCATGAGCTTCCTTGATATAAACCTTCATATTCTTGTTGCTTAAATGGTTGAGCAAATTTCGACCAATAAAGCTCGTGCTATAAAAATGTTTGTACCAGACGCCCTTAAGCTCGGGGGTTCTTTTGAACTCCCTCTCTTTTTTAGTAGTAGTTAAAGTCCGTTTACCTTCAAGATAGTCCAATTCATCAAGTACTCCCCATATATTTAAGAATCGTTTTTGATAGAATATATAGAGCTGCATAGAGAAGAATTTCGAGAAGCGAGCATTGGGATACCTAAAAAGTAAGCGCTCTTTTACAAAAGATTCATAATCATTTAGGTCAACTTCCATCTATATCCATTTAGTTAAATTTCTATCTCCACTTCAACATCTCCAGAATCAACTTCTGCTTCAATTGAATTTTTTATTGTCTCGTAAATATCAACACCAGAAACTTTGACTGAAATAATTAGAGAGAAATTTATTTCTTTTTCAACAAAGTCCTTTCGCCTATCCCACCATCCTAACGTAGGAGTAACAGCAACAAATTTATCACCTGCAAGGTAAGAGGCAGGTCCCATCCATCGATCTCCTTGAACAGTTCCTCTATTTCTAATTTGAGGACCTATTTCCCATCCTTCAAATTTTCCGTCGTTTCGGTGCGTTTTTCCTTCGTCTCTTAATATTTTATTTATTCTTGTTTTAAATTCATCTGGATTTTCTTGAGGGCCCTGAATATCCCATTTTAAATCCAATCCATTATAGTTTTTTCTTCTATGGTTATTTGGCTCAGTAAAATAAGAAAGAGTAACTCTCAGTTCAACTTCAGGATCACCTTCCAAGGCTAGCAACTCAGTCTCCGGTACTGGTAATTTAAAATATTTAGCAAATCGTCTTACTTTTTTTTTATTATTAGTGTCCTTATACTCTTCCCCATTTGGCATGTTGTCTTCAATAACAATAGTGGCCCTGTCTGTTAAAGAATCCATAGCCGAACCTAACTCAGGAACTCCATAGCCACAGATTGAAATTCGATCTTGTTTTGAAGGAAAGTCTTCTAACATTCTCCCTGTCCAAGTCGCAGAATGTACTATTAGCCCCCTGATAGTTTCTGGTCTTAAGTCTGGATATCTATTCCATAATTTAGCTGAGAATTGACTAAGAAGTGCTGTTGCGGAGCTTGTGCCCCAAGCTCGTGTAAAAGGATCGGTGGTAAAGTTGTGGTTCAAAGATGTAAGTGTAAATGTAGCGACATCATGAAGTGGCATAGTTCCATCAAATGCCATATTACAACCCTCTAGAACGACTTCAGGTTTTATTGGCTTACCGATAAAACCTGAAGTTGAATGTGGAGAAATTCCATTTTCACCAGAAACTATTTCATAATTTTCATAATCTACTGTAGGAGGGAGCATTGTTTTTGTAGTATATGCTCCAACCGTCAACGCATTAAGAGCCTGTGCGGGGTCTTGTATTTTTGTAGTAAGATTATGATCTGGAAAAGACGCACAAATTTGGCTATAATATTCAGGCTCGCTATTGCCTGCAGACACAAGAAAAAGCCTCCCGTTGCCAGAGTTATAAGTCACCTGATCTAGCATTTGGCTCCAAGAGGTCGATTCAAAATTTTCAACGCTTGCAGCTGTTAAAGCCATACAAAAAACTTTATTAGTCGAATCACGGCCATCTGTGGTCACGACTGCAGAATTAACGATGAATGGCCACCATTCTTTATTATCTTCATGAGAAGCTGAATGATTTTCATCCACATGTATTTTTGCATTATGAAGTCTAAATGGCACAGTGACTTTATTTCCAAGAATGGGAGTGATATCTCCATAGCATATTAAGCCAGCCATTAAAGTTCCGTGCCCTTGTTGGTCTGAAGGGCTTGGCTCCTCATCAACATAAGACTCGTTTGATACAACTGCTCCTCTTAATAAAGGATGTTGATGATTTATACCACTATCTAGTAAGACAACGGTAGTGTTGGCGTTAAAGAACTCAACTTTCGTAGCCCCTATTTCAAGCTCACTCACGCCATCAAAATGAAGCCAACTCTTTATTTCTGAAGATGGATAATCTCCCTCATACACAGAGTCAACATGCAATAATAAGTCACGATAATTTTGAACTGTTCCTTTAGCCAAAAAAACGATCCTTTCCGCAAGAACTAAATGCTTATCGATTGACATACCTAAAGCCTGACTCGCCTCCTGCATTTTAGCTATCGTCCTATCATTTTCAGATTCTGCTAAATACTGTCCACCTCTACAATATATCTCAAGCCAATGCTCTGAGCCCTCGTCAAGCTCTTCAATTGGAAAACACAATATTTCACTTAGTCTCGCTTGCTGAATATCCTCAATTCTCGCAACAAGATTTTCATTGGCACGTTTGTTATTTTTTATTTTAGAATCATCAGAATAATTGGTAATTTTCTTGTCTAGGTACTCTAGTCCATAAGCAGAAACATCTAAAATATAAGTATCGTCACTTGTTCTAGATACGACTTTGGTTCCTTGACGTGCATTTCCGAGGCTCCGTTCTAAATCAGTTGAGTCACTTGTTGTTACTGAAATGATGGAATGAGTTTCACGATCAGACTGGGCCTTCTGCTGAATTTCATGATTCAGCTGTCTTACCTTACTTAGAATCTTTGCGGAGTGTGTTCCCACATTACGTCTCGGAGGCGAGATTACGGGGCGAGGTCCGCCCAAGGGAGACTTATAAGAAGTAGTTTCCTGAATAGTAGCAAATATATGGGGGTACTTTTTTTCTGATGGCATTTATAAATCTCATCTTGAATTCTTTTTAACTTCACTTAGACATGTTAAAAACTCTTTCTCCGAAATGTTCTTTTTGTCACTTAAGATCATTTTCCTCAGTGCTCTATCACAGGCTTTAGTAATATCGGAAAAAGACATTCCTTTAGCTTTGGGAGCGATCCTTTTAAAAGCCGCTTTTGAAAGTCCAAATTTATTAATTTTTAATGCAAGAATTTTCTCTACTTCAGTTAAAGTTGGTTTAGGAAAAGAAATAGCATCATCAAACCTTCTATAAATTGCATCATCTATACTTTCCTCAAAGTTAGTAGCTGCAATTATCATACTATTGGATTGATCTGAGTCTAAAAGTTGTAAAAATGTATTTACAACCCGCCTAACTTCCCCAACATCTTGCCCAGACTTTCTATCTTTTCCAACAGCATCAAATTCGTCAAATAAATATACGCCCGGCATATTGGGCATTTGATCGAAGATTTGCTTAAGGTGCTGAGAGGTCTCTCCAAGATATCTGCTAAATAGGCTTCCAAGTCGAACCGTATAAAGAGGAACATTTAGCTCTCCGGCCAAAACATTTGCGGTCAATGTTTTTCCACATCCTGGAGGACCATAAAATAACAATTTTCGAGTAGGGGAAACGCCCCATGAAAGAAGATCTGATCTTCTTCTGTTTTCTTTTAAAATTTCATTAAATCGATCTTTGTTGGATTCTTTGAGAATTACATCTTTATATTTTTCTTTTCTATAGCTAGCTTCTAATAAAATCTCTGATGAACGGCTTCCCTTGTGTTTGAGCATCCCACTCATCGAATTTTCAATGGAATGCTTATTGTTTTTGTAATCGGCGATTATTGCTCGTAACTCTTCTGCAACATTATTATGACCAGACCTACTTTCCTTTGATGCGAGCTGAGCTGCTGCTTTCCAAAAAGAAAGTTCATCTCCACTTTTATGAGCGAGTAATAAATTTTTTAAAATTTCCGTACTCAAAATATTTGTGCCTATGAATTAAAGCCATTTCTAAAATAAGAATTAACAATAAGTTGACTTTACTACACGACAAGTAATTTCTCAACCATAACTTCCTAGAATTATTAGTGTTTGATATTACAAGGCACAAGGACGAAATTGTAATACCCTACGCCTCGAATACTCGATCCAGCCTCCACGTGCTTCCTTAGTACTAATAAAGTCAAATTAATTAGCCATCAATTGTGCTCGCAAGTAATGCCTTATTGAAAACTCTTAAGCTCTATTTTTGTCCACGTACTAGAATGCTTAAATCAGCGCTAGCAAGGTTCTTTTCGTACGTCCCGACATAATAAACCTCAATACTGCCTATCTTAATAGACGACCTCTTCTTCAAGATCGAGATGACGTACATCCAAAGCGAGCTGCCTTTCATTAGGTTTAAATCTAAATCATTCGAACGTAAAAAACATAATTTGTTCAGGTCTTTCTCCCATTTACTTCTAATAAAGACCATCCAAATGTACCCAAAATGTACCCACAGTCTCCGAAATGAACCGTACTTCCCCGAAAATTTACGAACTGATAGTTAATCTAACATTCTGTTATTAAAGGTATTTCCAAGGAAACTTAAGGACTTAACCGAAGATGCTAAAAGGCTAAAATCTGCTTGCCATGCAGAAGGTCCCGAGTTCGATCCTCGGTCGCCGCTCCAATTTATACCGTAATTTAAAACCACCTCTTTGTAGGTGGTTTTTTTATAACCTATCAGCAAAATCCGAGAACAAACCGTCTACTTTCAATTCATCTAAAACAAAACCCATCATTTCTTTTTTATTTTTAAAAGGTTTAAAAATAGCATCGTCGCGAATGGTATAAGGTGCGACTTTAAGCTCGTATTTATGTGCCATTGTCATAACTTCATTTTTAAAAGCGCGATCATTTTTAATATCATAAAGCTGAGGTAAGTAAGGGCCTAGATATTGCGCATAGGATGCAATATCTTTTAGTCCATCATCAGTAAGCATTTTGTCGTAATCGGCAGAACTCTCATTCCATTCGTTAACAGCAATAAGTTGAAGTAGTGGAATTTTTGTTTTGTTTTTTATCATTTTTAAAGTGTTTGGTTCAAAGCATTGAATGATGGCTTGACCATTTTCTTCATAGCCATAACTTTTAAGTACATACAAAGTTTTACTAACGATATCTTTATTTTCTTTAGCGTGAAATTCAGGTGCTTTTATTTCTGGAATTATTCCTATTTTTTTACCCGTGGATTTATTCAAACCTTGGACAAGTTCGATATATTCAATGAAAGTTGGTACTTCAAAACGTGACCTGCCAAGAGGAAAGCGACCAGAAAAGACAGCCTCGCCTGTTTTCAAATTTATTCGCTCTTGAACACTTAGCATTTTAATTTCACCAAGAGTGAAATCCACAGCGTAGTAGCGTCCATCTTCACGAGCTCTATCAGGGAAAACACTCTTCACATTTGTCGTGGTATCAAGATGAGGATCATGCATGACAATTAATTGATTATCTTTCGTCATCACAAGATCAGGCTCGATATAATCAATATCCCATGAGTGTGCCATCGCAACTGCTTCAAGAGTATGCTCTGGAAGGTAACCACTAGCTCCTCTATGGGCAACTTTCATAATTTTTTGTTGGCGACATGAAAGACAAACTAGCGTTAAAATAACCAATAATAATATTTTTTTCATCACGTGAACCTTAAGAGAGTTTTTATGAATAATACTGTACTTCAAGACCCTACACCAGTCGAGTTAGTAAGACTTAAGCGCTGGAGAATGAGCGTGTTCTGGGTCTGTTTGGTCGGTTATATTGGTTATTATCTTTGTCGTAAAAATCTCTCCGCTGCTTTTCCGTTAATGACAGAAGTTTTTGGTTACACCAACTCACAGCTAGGCTTAATTGCTTTTTATTCAGAGCTTGCTTATGCATTAGGTAAGATTATTAACGGTCCACTGGCGGATAAATTTGGCGGTCGAAAGCTTTTTCTTACTGGAATGGTTGGTGCCATCACTTGTAATATTCTTTTCACACAGGGAACAACATTAACTTACTTTATCGTTGTTTGGTGTATCTGCCGATATTTCCTTGCTATGGGTTGGGGCGGACTCGTTAAAATGATTGGTCACTGGTACGAGCCAGAAAGAAACGGCACCATCATGGGCTTCATTTCACTTAACTTTCAGTTTGGTGGCGTGCTTGCCACATTACTTGCAGGTTTTCTTGTCGCCAATGGAGTTGGCTGGCAGGGAGTCTTCTTTTATCCGTCTTTAATTCTTTTTGTAATTTTTATCATTAGCTTTTTCTCATCTAAAGAAACGCCACGTGATTTGATCCCCCATACAAACTTTGGCCATAGTAAAGTAAAACCGAAGGCGGTTCTAGCTCAGGAAGAAGGCGAAAAAGAGATAAAGGAATCTCCACTAAAGATTATTAAAGGTCTTCTGGGTATAAAAGTTTTTAGACATATTTTACTATTTAGTTTTTTAACAACATTTCTTAGAAGTATTTTTTTCTTTTGGACACCAAAGCTTTTAGTTGACCTTGGAATGGGTACGGCTAACGCAATTTTAAAATCAGCACTGTTTCCATTTCTTGGATGTCTAGGAACCATTCTTCTTGGTTGGTATACAGACAAATATGCTAAAAACGGAGACCGTGCGAAAGCCACTTGGATTATGCTAACAGGCTTAATCGCTTCACTTTTAGGAGTCGTCTATTGTATTCAAGTCGGTGGTATGAACGACACAATCGTTATCCTGCTTGGTGCCTGTGGTTTTTTCCTGCTTGGCCCATACTCTATGAGTAGCGGCTGTTTAACTCTCGATATCGCAGGACCAAATGGTGCCGGTAGTGCTTCAGGCATGATTGACTTTCTAGGCTACGTTGGTGGCTCTATCGCTGTTTGGGGCGCAGGGAAACTCTCTGATATTTTTGGCTGGGGCGAAGTCTTTCAGGTGCTAGCAGTCACCGCAGCCCTCGCAACTTTTTCGGCATGGATGATGAGTCGTGAATATCAAAGAAGGAATCTAGATGTTGTCTAACTTTCTTCGGGCAATTTTTTAGGTAAGGTGAATTATGAATAAAACAGAAATAGCCACTCTACTTCATCACCGTGACCCTTACCTATTAATCGATCAGGTTATTGAAGTGAATAAAAATTCAATTCATGCTGTCGCAAAACCTACGATGAGTAATTTTTATCTTCAGGGACATTTTCCTGGAGCGCCGATTGTCCCGGGTGCAATGATGCAGGAAATGACCACTCAAGCAGCAGGAATATTGCTTACAAAGTTCTACTCCCCTGTTGAAAATTATAATTCAGATACCACTAAGGGTTATGCGCTTGGAGTTCTTCGAGCGATTCATATGACCAAGTACAAAAGCATGGCAAGGCCTGATCAAGTGCTTAATATTAAAGTTTCACTGACTGATCAGGTAGAAAATAGCTTTCGCTTTAAAGCGTTCATTCAAGTGAATGATAAGAAAATCATGCAAAATGAATTTACGTTAGTGAATATCTCTGATGAGCCATTGTTTGAATAGGGTTCACCCCAAGAAGCTTCTTGGAAGCCATTGGACAAGTACTCAACCTCACAATAAAGAAAAGCATTTTGAAATCATCAAAGTTGAGTTTGACGATAATCAGAATGTAGTAGACTGCATTATTCAGGCAGTCTTCACTAAGAACGAATATCCTATTAATTGGCGAGACCTTAAAAACAATGAGTTATGGTTAATAGGTTGGAAATAAAAATGGAACAGGGTGTTCCATAAGTTATTTTCTTCGGCTATGATATGCCATGTCCATCAAGACAGATGCTTATATTCAATGGTTAGAAAGTGAGCTTGCAAGACGAATGCAAGTTAACCCTCTTTATTCCAAGCGTGCCTTTGCCAAGCAATTGGGACTAAGTCCTGGTGCCCTTTCCGAAATCATGAGTGGGAAAAGAAAGCTCACTTATAAAAATGCTCTCAAAATATGTTCATCCTTGAGTCTTTCTAAAATTGACACTCAAAATTTCATTAAACTTTTGGATGAGTCAAAAAGTCATGATGCGCAAAAAAAAAATCGCAAACAAAAGCAATTAGATGACGATCTTTTTTCACTGATTTCAAATTGGTATTACTTTGCCATTTTAAATCTAGCCGATTGCGATGACTTTAAGTGGTCAGCCACTTGGATTGGTAAGCGCTTAGGAATAACTCCATTCATGGCACAAGAAGCCATTGCTTTACTGGTTAGAGTTGGCTTAGTCGAAAAAACAAAGAACTCTTATAAGGCCACTGACGATACCGTTTTATCTCCTGACGATATTCCTTCCGCTGCGGTTAGAACTTATCACCATAGCGTCCTACAAAAGGCTCAAGACGCTCTCGAAATGCAAACAATTGATGAGCGCGAAATTACAGGTCTCTCTCTTGCGATAAATCCTAAAGATATCAAGCTAATAAAAAAAGATATACAAGAATTTCAGCATTTGCTTATTGATAAATACTGCAAAGGTAAACGCAGTGAGGTTTATCACCTTGAACTTGCTCTCTTTAGACTAACGAGTAAAAAATGAAAATATTATTTTGTCTCTTTGCACTTTCAATATCACAAGTATTTGCTGGTCCAACGATTGTTGGAAATGGTGATGATGGGAGTGATCTTGAAAACTTCAAGCCACTCAAGTCAAAAAAAATACTTTCAGCTCATTCAGAAGCGGTAACAATTTTAAAACGCTTAAACGTTCAAGGTGTTAGTCATTTAGGTAACTTAATTCCAGAACTAGAAAATACGAAGATGTATATGGTCGACAGTAATATTTCCGCAGAGAGAATGCAAGAATTGGGCGCTTTTCACTCTGGAGCCAATAAACTTGTTTATGCGAGGACGATTGCGCGTCCATATGCCTCAACTAGATTTTTTCCTGCTGCAGAAAAATTAGATGCTAATCAGCTCATAGCTCTTCATATACACGAAGCTCTACATCGCGCACTTCCAGAAGCATTTAGAGAAGATGAAAAAATTGTCAGTGAAATTACACTTGCTATCGTAAGTCCTCTTTCTAGTCATGATCAGGTTAAAGAGGTGACAAACAAAAAGATTGATAATTACACAGGTCAATATAAAGGACGCTTCAAGGATCATACCTCCTTCGCCTCTATTTCCTATAAGGGAATTGTTGGTGTTAATAAAACAGGTACTTTTTCACCTCAAACAAATAGCTATCAACTTAGTAATAGAATTTATCCCTTTGATAATCAGTGGAGTCTTTTAGGCCTTGGAATTGATCTCAATTATGCAAAGAATGATAGAAGAACAACCCTGGGAACTCTTGGTCTCTTTTTGAGTATTGATCTTTTCACCTTAAGAGGATTTGATATTTCATTCTTTTCTAAGTGGAATAGAGCCTTAAGTGATTCTCAGGAGTTTACAAACTATATGATCAGTCGAGACTCATTTGATACAGGAGTTACTTTTAAAAAGAAAAAAGGATCTCTCATTTCAGAAAACTTAATTTCTTATACATGGCAACGAAAAGATAAAAGATCCCTTAATTCTCAATCGTATGAGTTTGACCTAGGTTCTATTACTAATTTAAAGTCTCAACTTCTTTATCAAAAAGAAAATAAATATTTCGGTGGCTACATAGATTTGAATCTCATAGGCGCAACGGATATTAAAACTCAACCAAAAACAGGTCGTTCTTCTGTCTTAGCAGCTGGCCCTATTTTCGAACATCAATTTGATGAACTTAGTTATCAGATCTACTATCATTTCGTGATTGATTCACAATCAAAGGGC
This sequence comes from uncultured Bdellovibrionales bacterium, assembly GCA_963976925.1. Lineage (GTDB taxonomy): Bacteria > Bdellovibrionota > Bacteriovoracia > Bacteriovoracales > Bacteriovoracaceae > UBA4207. The sequence continues at coordinate 3,363 of CAXBMT010000038.1, read as the reverse complement.
TCTAGTGTTTCAATTAACGACCAGTTAATTGGTCTACAGTCACGTAACCACATAGGATTAACTCTAAAGTATAAATTCTAATAATTTCAGACAGATAGACTGTGATCGATCCAGTTTTGGAACAGATTGTTCCAAAATATATAGATTCCTATCCTTGATTGAGCGATAAATGTTTCAACGGAGGTTTTCAATGAAACATTTAATAGTGCTACTGTCTTTAACTACTCTTTTTGTATCATGCGGTAAGGTATCATCAGAAGATATCGAACAAGATATCATCAAAACAAACTACTCAGTTGTCTATGACCAGGAAACATCACAGCTTGAGGCTTCCGGTACTTTTACTATCGGAGGTCTTAATCCAACATATGTTGTTCTAGATGGTACAAGTAATCTTAAGGTTAATAATCAAAGTACAAGTTTTGATATCAATCTTTTAGGCCAAGTAAGCTATCTCTACAAAAGAAGCATCCCTTTTAATCAGAACGTTAACTATCAATTCAAGTATACGAATAGAGATGGAGATGAATATGTAAATAGTATCAACTTACCTTCATCTGTATCTTTTGAAACTCCAGTAAGTATAGAAACTAATCAAGACTTAGTTGTCAGATGGGATGTGAGTCAAAGCAGTGACTCCGCCACTTCAATGTCATTATATATTGATCATGAAAACGGCAGCTTATTCTATTCACTAGATGAGTCACTCAGTAATGGTGAGCTTGAGGTAAAGTCACAAGACCTCATGCTTTATATCGGCCAAACTATTTCTATAAGAATCTGTAGAACGAAGTCTACATCACAAATTCAACATCCTGGCGAAGGTGGATCAATTAAGTCTAAGTTTTGCACGGCTAAAAAGAATGTAGTTATTCAGGATTAAAATTATGACTTGAGTCTAACTAAACCTTAGACTCAAGCTCAGTCCACTCTTCCACTAATTGATCTAACTTAGCTTTTTGCTTGCTGAGTTTTGAATTCAAAGACTCGACGGCCTTAGCTGAGTCTTCATTTGCATAATCAACTTCAGCGAGTTCTTTTTCGAGAGCAGAGACAATACTTTCTTGTTTTTCAATATCTTGCTCTATCGTTTCAAGTCTTAATTTTTCTTTATTGGATAATCCAGCAGACTGACCAGATGAACCTGAGCCTTTAGAAGACTTCATTTTCCCAAGCTCTTTTTCTAGCTCTTGAGTTTCAAGATAAATCTCGGCTTGAGGCCAACCTGCTTCAAAGATTTCAATATGCTCATCATAAATAAGCCAACACTTATCAGTAACGTTTTCAATAAATGTTCTATCGTGACCAACTATTATTAGAGCACCTTCATAAGCACGCAGCTCATCTTCAAGGATACCAATCGTCTCCAGATCAAGGTCATTGGTAGGTTCATCGAAAATCCAAAGATCTCTAGCGTGTTTCATGAACTGAGCAAGTTGCAGTCTATTCTTTTCACCACCAGAAAAAGTATGAATAGGTCGTTTGATTTCTTCAGTTTTAAAGAGAAAGCCATCTAGATAACTTGCAACGTGACGTTTTTCACCAGTATTAGACATCACAAAATCGATACCTTCGCCAACTAACTGCCATGGAGTAATGTCATTAGGGAGTGATTCTCTTTTTTGTGAAAAGTGTCCAAAGTCGAGACCATCAAGTCTTCTAACTTGACCAGCTAAAGGCTCTTGCTCTCCCATTAAAACTTTTAGGAGTGAGCTTTTACCAGCTCCGTTATTGCCCATAAGTGCGATTTTATCGCCTTTTGCCAGTGCGAATTTAAAGTCTTTAATAAGAACTTTTTCGCCATATCCAATATCAACAGATTCAGACTCAACAAGCACCTTACTTTTTCGCCCTGAACTTTTTAAATTTAAGTTCACGGTTTTTGAAGCCAAGGCTTTAAGTTCTGAAATACTCGATTGAAGTGAATCGTAGTCAGCAATACGCTTCTTACTCTTCGTTCTTCTGGCTTTTGCTCCACGACGTATCCACGCAGTTTCACGGCGATTACTATTTTCAAGTCGATCAAGTTCTTTGACTCGTCTAGCATCTTCTTTTTGTAGATGTACTAGATAGTCAGCATAAGTTCCTTGAAAACTTACAAGCTTACCATTTTGGATATGGACAATTCTCTCAACCACATTATTAAGAAGGCTTCTATCGTGGGAGATCACCATGAAAGTTTTTTTGACGTTAGCGAGTTCTTCTTCAAACTTTTGAATAGTTTTTAAATCCAGGTGGTTGGTAGGCTCATCCCATAATACAACTTGATGCGGACATGAAAGACCTAAGGATAAAGCAATTTTTCTTTGCTCTCCACCAGATAGACTCTTTACCTTTAGATTAAGATCATCAATGCCGAACCCCTTGAGGTAACTAACAAAAGAATTATAAATTCGATCTTCACCTTCATGGGAAAGCTTTTCAAAAAGGACCTGTTGTTTTTCAAGTAGTTTTTCAAAGTCTTCTTCACCAAGAGCCAGTTTTTCATTGATGACATTTAACTTTGATTTAAGCTCTTTAAAATTTGGATAGTACTCGTAGAGATAGTCTTCAATATTTAACTCTCCAGGAGGCAAGAGTTCTTGAGGAACGTAAAAAATAGAAAGATCACGACTCTTATCATAGATGAAAGCTGGAACAGTAATATCTGGTTCCTGTATGCCCATAATCACTTTAAAGAGCGAAGATTTACCGTGGCCATTAAGACCTAAAATACCAATACGATCACCTTCATTAAGCGTAAAGGTCACTTCTTTAAAAAGCTGCTTATGGGGGTGAGATAGAGTTAAGTTTTGTAGTGTAAGAAGTGTTGTCATTTAGCGATTGATCTTTTTTAAATTTTCAATAAAGGGAGCTCTTAAGTACTCGTAGTTTCTAAGTTGTTCAAGTGTTAACGATTCGATCAGTTGTTTCAATTCATAAGCAGTCAATATTGAATCAGTATTTGACTCTCCCCAAGCATTTCCAAACTTTTTAGATTCAAGCTTAAAAGGAGATAAGCCTCCGATACGGATGCCAAAAAGCATGATATCGGCCATTAATGAAGCCCCGGTGGCCTTAACACAGGCATGAAGTCTTAAGTTCGAGTTTTTAAGCTCGTCTCTTTCTCCACCTGCCCATAAATAAAGATCATGTTCAACACAACAGTGCGACCAGTTTTTATCGCCTAGTCTATTTAGCCACGCAGTGCAGATATCAGTTTCAAACTCTCGAGTAAAAACACGGTCTTCGGCACTGGCCGAACCGCTAAAAAAAAGAGATATGAATAGTACAAATATGTTTAACACGCATGGATTTTAGTATACGTGCCACAAGAGTAAAAGATTAACTTATGAACAATTCCCACAGCACTACAGTAGGTTA
>CAXBMT010000037.1:0-15074 GCA_963976925.1 uncultured Bdellovibrionales bacterium | reverse complement strand
GCTGGTGTAAAGATTAATGATATCGCTGAAAATGGGTTCGCATTTTCTTAATAAAATAGACTTTAAGTTTTTGGGCAGGATTTAGTGGCGCCGCTGCGGCCATGGACTCATGGGTCGATCTATCTAATGGAAAAGATTTTGCACCACTTCAAGATCATGAAAATCAAGATGAATGGATAGCATCTTTAAAAAGTCGACTTATTGGCAATATTCCCAAAGTGATGGTTGTTGGTGCTAAGGGTCGCTGTGGTAATGGCGCCATGACTCTTTTGCAAAAGATTGGTATCGCTGCCACGGGCTGGGATTATGAAGAAACAAAAGGTGGTGGACCTTTTAAAGCTATCGCTGAGCACGATGTCTTTATTAATACTGCACTAATAAATAAGAAGATACCTCCCTTTATCACTGAAGATGTTCTAGAAGATCAAGCTCTTTCAATTATTTGTGATGTAAGCTGTGATCCATCCGGCGATCTAAATCCAATTCCTCTTTATGATAGAGTTGGATCATGGCAACACCCTTTGCAGTCAAAACTTCTTGCAGGAAAGATCAGGCATATTCTAGCCGTTGATAATTTACCATCTCTACTGCCGTTAGAAAGTAGTCAAGATTTTGCATCTCAACTACTTCCTCATTTAAGAGCTTTTGCTCAAGATAATGAAACAAGTGTTTTTAAAAAATCATTTGATATTTTCATTGATCATTCAGAAAGAATATAAATCCAAGGTCTCTCTACGACAAAACTTTCTGATTGAATTTCTTCGAGCTCATCAAAGATTTTGCCTCTTACATCTAGGAAGCTTGCTTTAGCCTTATCTAGTCTAATAGATGTTTTCTTTTCATCTTTAGAATATTGTACAAGTCCTTCAAATTTAACTGTCGCACTGATACCAACATTGACCTTAACTGAACCTTTAAATTTATTATTTGAAATATTCAGATTTAGTGATTCAACGGTTGTGTCATCAGCTCTGCCAGTAAGATCTAATGCTTTAACGATAGCTCTAATAATTGAACTAACCTGATCAGAGCGTCTTGCACTTTGATAAACGAGCTTTGAAAATGAAACAGAGCCTGCTCCATTAAGACAACTCTCAATAAGTTCAGCTGCACCAGAGCACTGAGCACTCAGACCCTCAATCAAGACCATTTTATCTTCATGAATTCCGTTTAAACGTGAAATTGCTGCTCTTTGTGAAGTTGGATTGACAACAACATCAACACCACTCCACTCAGCGGTCTTGAGATCTTTAACCCAATCAGAAGGCTCTGCCCATTCCCATTGCTGATCGCCAGCAGTAAGGACATAACCTTCACCTAGTGATTCAATGAGAATTTCAACACGGTTATTTTTAAACGGCACTTGAAAGTTATCAGCTACACCAGAACCATTTGGAGCATCGTAGCTTCCGCTAAAGCCAGTTACATTAATACTCGCGGCATAAGATGAATTAATTAAGAATAATATGGCGGCTAGATAGCGCATAAAAGATCTCCGATAAATAATTTATATAATTACCTATCGAAGAATCTGTTTGTTGACCTTTGCACTTATTTAAAAAGAGGCAAATATAACCGTTCTTAAAGTAATCCCGCTCGCTTGAGTAGTGGCTCGACAGAAGGTTCTTTACCTCTAAAATTCTTATAAAGTTCCATTGGATGAGCACTTCCACCTTTTTCAAGAACGTTTCTTCTAAACTTGTTTGCTATGTCTTTATTGAAAATTCCATTTTCTTTAAAAAATGCGAAAGCATCTGCGTCCAGCACTTCTGCCCACTTATAACTGTAATACCCTGATGAATACCCTCCATCAAAAATATGAGAAAAAGCAGTACTTGAACAAGTTCCAGCAACTTTAGGTGTCGTAACAGTAGCGGCCATCATCTTTTCTTCAAATTCTTCTATGTCTGTTATTTGGGAAGGATCACCAGAGAACCATCCCATATCTAATAATCCAAAGGCTAATTGCCTTAGAGTATTTCGACCTTCATGAAAGCTTGCAGCATCTTTTACATTTTTTATAAGTTCATCAGGAATGACTTCACCTGTTTCATAATGTTTAGCAAAAAGTTCAAGACATTCTTTTTCATAGACCCAGTTCTCAAAAATCTGACTTGGTAACTCTACAAAGTCCCAGTAAACGCTTGTGCAAGAAAGAGAGCGATACTTTACCTTAGACAAGAGAATATGCAGCGCATGACCAAATTCATGGAAAAGTGTTAAAACTTCATCTAGAGTCAGCAAGGAAGGCTTAGTAGCAGTAGGTTTAGTAAAGTTACAAACGATAGAAGCATGTGGCCTTATATCTTTATTTTTTTCTATCCATTGACTGCGAATACTATTCGCCCAAGCACCACCAGATTTAGTTGGACGGGGAAAAAAGTCAGCATAAAATAAACCTATAAAAGTTTTATCGCTATCTAGGACTTCATAAACCTTAACATCTTTATGGTAGCCAGGAAGATCAGTTCTCGTCTTAAAGTGAATTCCATAGAGTCTTTCAGCTACATCAAATACGCCATCGATAACATTTTCTAGCTTGAAGTATGGCCTTAACATTTCATCATCGATCTTAAATTTTTCCATCTTTAGTTTTTCTGACCAGTGGGCGTAGTCCCATGCCTGAAGAGGGCTTGGTCCGTTCTTTGAATCAACCCACTTTTGCAAGTCACTCATTTCTTCTTTGGCAGCTGGGCTCGCTTTCTCAAGAAGATCATGCATAAAGCTAGTAACTTTTGTAGGCTCTTTTGCCATGCGCTCTTCAAGAACATAGTGAGCATGATCCTTGTAGCCTAGAAGCTGTGCACGCTCATAAGAAAGTACTGCTATTCTTTTGGCGAGATCTCTATTATCAAACTCTCCCTTATAAGCTCTAGTGGCAAAAGCCATATACATTTTTTGACGTAGTTCTCTGTTTTCTGAATATGTCATAAAGGGCATAAAGCTTGGGTAGTGTAGAGTGAAAACCCATCCCTCTAAGTTTCGCTCCTTAGCTTCTTCGCTAGCAGCTTCAAGAGCTGACTCAGGCAAACCAGCAAGCTTTGATTGATCAGTAATATTCATTTGAAACTGATTTGTTGCTTTGAGGAGATTATCTGAGAATTTAATTTTCTTATCGGCAAGTTCTGTATCAATAGCTCTCAGTTTTTCTTTTTGAGAGTCGTCTAAGTTTGCGCCCTCTCTTACAAACCCTTTATAAGTTTTTTCAAGAAGCATTAACTCTTCACCAGATAGGTCCCCTCGATTTCCCCATACATTTTTGACTTGAGCAAAAAGAGCTGGATCTAAAGCTACATCGTTTCCATAAGCCGTGATAATTGCTGAGAATTCTTCTGCGATCTTTTGAATTTCGTCTGTTTTTTCAGCATGATGAAGATTATAGAATACTGACGAGACTTGATTAAGTTCGCTATCAATATATTCAAGTTTTTCAATTATATTTTGAAACGTTGGATTTTGTTCTTTTTTAATTTCTTCAAGTCTCTGCTTTGCTAGCTTAATTGACTCTTTCAAGCATGGCATAAAATCTTTAGCATCTAGCTTATCAAAAGGAAAAGCCTGATAATCTAATGGGGATTCATCGAGTAATACATTCTTCATATCGATTCCTGTGTTAATTTTGTATGTTCTCTAGTTAGTGGGATGATAGCAAAAATCCAAAGAATAAGTGATGTGTATAATAATGTATCGATCCAGAATAGTGCTTGAATATAAATCATAATAAATGAGATCAATCCTTTACCAAATCGATAGCAAAACATATCAACAATATACTTGGCGCCATACTTTTGTTTGTGCGTCAGTGGAAAATATAGCAACTCTTTACTAACTGCAAAAATAGAATAATCAGTTCCTTTTAGAACCATAAACATTGAAGCAACAGCTAAAGCTCCCCCACCGAGTGTCCACATTTGGGTAGCTAAGTAAACAATTGGTATTAGTAAGTGAATTTTCTTAAGACTTACGAATCTTAGTAAGAAAGGCAGTACTGCAATTTGCAAAAAGAACGCGATCAAATTTATCCAAGTATAAAGCCTTCCTAGTTGTTCGGTTTTCGTCACTTCGTCAGGAACCGCAATCTCGAATAAAATATTAAACTTAAAGTTGGCGAGATTGATGACAAATTGTGAAAGAATAACAATGGAAGCCATTAGTGCTGTATATTTTTTGATATTGCTAATTGAAGCTAGTGGCGAAATATCTTTCTTTTCAGAGAGCTTATTAATCTTTGTTTTCTCGGCCATTAAGTAGCTGAGAATGGATAAAAGAATAATGAAAGAGCCAGCAATAGTAATACCACTTAAACCATATTCTTTCGTAAATTGGCTGGTTAGTAATCCGCCAAAAACTCCACCTAAAGATCCAATTGCGCCAAGCGGTCCGTAGAGGATTCGTGCAATTTTTATATCGACTAAGGTATTTAGTAGCCCATAAACCATATGAAGCATGACAACAATATATACTTCTTTCCATATGTAAAAAGGCCAAGCAAAAAATGAACTTCCAGATTCGACCATCATGAAACAAAACAGTATGAAAGCAATACTAAACAGTCCTGTTCCGGCATAAAGAATGTGGATACGCCACTTAAGTTGAAAATGATTATAAAAACTGACTAAAAGAGATAACGCGAGCACAGACCATACCCAAACAATAGGTGAGCTCTTAGCACCATAAGCTTGAAGAAAAATTGCAGTTGAGGCAGATCTAATAAGTGGATACGAAAGTAAGACTAAAAAAACAGCTAAACCGAGAAAGAATATGTTTTTTTTTGTGGAAGAATCGACGTCAGAAAGCTGATGTTTTATATCAATTAAATTTTTGAGCATCGTTCTTTCCTCAATCCTAAAGTAATGTCTATTTTGCCTGCAACATAGTAGAATTCAACTAGGCATATAAACTCTAACACCAAGAAGAACTAAATGGACAAGATGGCCACCGTCATCCCCTTTTATAATGAAGCAGACTGCATCCCTAGTCTAATAAAAGAACTTGATGAGTTCATAGATTTAATTGATGCAACGGTTACAGTTTTTGCTATCAATGATGGCTCAAAGGATAACTCTTATGAACTTCTAGAAGAATTCTCGAATTCAAGGACTTGGCTAAAAGTTATTAACCAGCCAAATGGTGGCCATGGGAATGCCGTTCTTAATGGCTATCGTCATGCGCTTATTCAAAATAATGACTGGATATTTCAAATTGATAGTGATCAGCAAATACCTGTTAAAGAGCTAATTCCCCTCTGGCAAAAAAGAACTCCAGCTAATGCAATTCTTGGTATCAGAAGAAATCGTCAGGATCCGAAAGAGCGCTTGGTTGTTTCAAAGTTTTTAAAAATAGTAATTAATTACTTTTTTAGAGTCACTATCGAAGACGCCAATTGCCCTTTTCGCTTAATACCTGCAGATAAATTACAACACTGTCTAAAGTTTATTCCACAGACGACATTTGCTCCTAATATTTTTATATCCATCATTTTAACGAGTGTGTTTAAAGTGGAGCAATCTTACGTATCACATGCTGAGCGCCAAGGTGGTACTAACTCAATCAATAGGCTTAATCTTTTTAAAATATGTAAACGTTGCTTTTTTGAACTTTATCAATTCTGGAAAACTAGGAATTCATGGAAACAGTCCCAAAGCATACCCCAATCCTCTTTATAGGAGCAGGCCCCACAACAATTGGTGCATGTTACCGTCTTCGAGATTTAAGCTACGAAGATTATCTTGTTATTGAGGCTGGTGATCAGTTCGGTGGACTATCAAGAAGCTATAAAGACAAAAAAGGTTTCACATGGGACTTAGGCGGGCATGTTCAGTTTTCTCATTATGAAGAGTTTGATAAAGCCATGGATGAAGCTCTTGAAAAAGAAGGCTGGCTTCACCATCAACGAGAGAGTTGGGTTTGGATTAAAGACAAATTTGTACCCTACCCTTTTCAATATAACTTCCATCTGTTGAACAAAGAAACTGTTGAAGATTGTGTCGATGGTTTAAGAAATAGAAATCTAGAAACAAAACCCTCTGATTTTAAGCAGTGGCTTAATATTCATTTTGGAAAAGGTTTATGTGAACTTTTCATGTATCCGTACAATTATAAAGTTTGGGCTCATCCTCCCCAATTAATGAATCATGAGTGGATTAGCGAACGTGTTGCAACTGTTGATCTTAAAAGAATTGAAGAGAACATAAAAAATAAGAATCTCGATGTTTCATGGGGACCAAATGCAACATTCAGGTTCCCAAGTGTTGGAGGGACGGGTCAGATTTGGAAAAATCTCGGTAAAAAAGTTATTAAAGAAAATGTTATTTTTAATACGAAAATTGTCAACATAAGCGCCAAATTCAAGGTGGCGACTTTAAGCAACGGTAAACAAATCTCCTACGGAAAGATTTTCAGTACAATGCCGCTAGATAAGCTTTGTACGATGATTGAGGATGAAGACTACAAAGATATTGCCACTGAAGCAAAAAAACTTCCACATTCGTCTACACATGTCATCGGCATAGGGCTAAATGGACTGCCTCCAGAGGAACTTGCAGGAAAGTGCTGGATGTATTTTCCTGAAAATAATTCTCCATATTATAGAATTACTCTTTTTTCACAATACAGTCCAAATAACGTTCCTAAGCCAGGCGAACAATACTCACTCATGCTCGAAGTTAGCGAATCTAATCACAAACCAGTGAGTGATAACTTAATAAATGAGTGTATCGATGCTCTTATTCAAGATCGATTAATCAGATCGAAAAGTGATATTATTTCAACTTGGAATATTAAGCTTGATTATGGCTACCCAGTCCCAGGGCTAAATAGATCAAAGGTTGTAAAAAGTTGTCATGAGAAATTACAGGCTGCAGATATCTACTCCCGTGGTCGATTTGGTCATTGGCACTATGAAGTTTCTAATCAAGACCATTCTTTCATGCAAGGCTACGAATGGGTGGATATGATTTTTAATCACAAGAAGGAAGTCACTCTTTGGAACAAGTAAAATCCTTTATCAAAGATTACTGGATATTTCTTTTTATTTGTTTGATCGGACTCGCTTTTAAGTTTTACAATCTCGGCGATCGCCCTCTACATCACGATGAAAGTCTTCATGCTCTTTACGGTAAATATTTTGCGAATTCATTTACAAGTGGTTTTTATAAGTATGACCCCATGTTACATGGACCTCTTTTATATAATATTCAAGGGCTTTGGCATTGGTTAGCTGAACCTTTAAGTAAAGCTCAGGTTAGATTTATTCCTGCTTTAATTGGCTTTCTAATTTCATTGAGTCCCTTATTATTCACTAGTAAATTAAATAAGAGGCAACTACTTTTTCTGACTACTTTCTTAGCTATTTCTCCATGCTTTACCTATTGGTCAAGATTTTTAAGACACGATCCACTTGTCTTGATTCAGATTGTTGGTGCAATTTATGTACTAACCTATAAGCCGAGATATTGGGTAATTTCCTTAGGTGCCATTGCTGGACTTCATTTTAGTACTAAAGAGAATTTCTTTGTTCATATAGCTCTAATTCTAGGTTTTCTAATCACACGACTTTTCATCACAAAAAAGTTTTTTTCGCCATCTCCCAAGCAAGCACTTGAATTTCTAGGTGGCTTCTTCTTAGTTATCATTCCACTTTTTTCTGCATGGTTTCAATACTGGCCAGGTCTACTTGATGGTCTTTATCGAAAAAGCTTAGTCTACTGGCTTGAGCAGCATCATATAGAGCGAATAAAAGGACCGTTCTTTTACAACTCTTTGATAATCTCTATTTATGAGATTTGGATCTTGCCGACAATGATCCTTATCGGTGCTTTATGGTTCAAGTATCAAAACAAACTATGCCGTTATCTCGATTTATTTATTATAGTTTCTATTTTTACGATTGGAATTCTTCTTCCACCAAGTTTACCCGAATTTTTTATCACGTTGCTTAAGATTAAAAATAAAATAGATTTTGTATTGTTTTTTTCTTTTGTCTATATTTCTCTTCGATCAACAATATACCTTATTCAAAAGCGACATCTTCCTTTAGCCTTCAGCGCTTATATATTTTTCTCAACACTTTTCACGTACTCTTTTCTTGGTGAAAAGGTTCCTTGGCTAAGCATCTATACGATTGCTTCTTGCGCCGTCTTTATTACACTTCTTATACCTAAACTAAGCCCCAAGTATTCAAATATTGTCCTTCTATTCCTCTTTCTCTCATTACCAAAGACCATCTATATTAATTATTTTAGTGCCGGTAGTGGAAAGGAACTTATCTCTCAAGTTCATACCACTCGCGAATATGAAAATATCTTGTTGAAGCTCGAAACCAACTTAAACAAGCCCGTAGGTGCCATCAAACCTCAAGTTCTTGTTTTGGAGAACAATGGATGGCCTCTTTCTTGGTATTTATGGGGATATAATGGTGTTAATTATTCCGCAAATATCAATCAACATAAAAACTACGATTTTATTTTTGATCGATTACTTGATTCAAATCGCCCTGGGAACTTAGAGAAAACTCATACTCGAGAGGTTATTAATTTAAGACATTATTGGTGGCCTAGCTTCAGCGACATAACTTTCAAGAGATGGCTTAAATTAGTTTTTATGAACGAAGCTTGGTCAAAAAGTGGAGAATTTCAGATCTCCCTTTGGAGAAAGAAGACTGGATTTTTTAGCGAATAGTTAATTGATAAGTTTTTCTATCCTGTCCATTCGTTTTCGAATTAACTAACCCTTGATCTATAGAGACTGATTTATTTTTTTCATTGATATCCTTAATAATTGCACCTAAGTCTAGAGTTTCGCCCACTCTCACGTTTCTCGAAGTCGACAAAAAGCCATTTGCCGAGCCAATCCTAACCTCAATATCGTAGCTAACGCCTCTTTTGTCGCATTTAATGTCAACACTTGAATCATACATTTCAATTGATGACCATTTGCCGGTCATCGTTTTAATAGATGAGACAGTCTTGTTATTATTATTTTCGTTTGATCGTTTGATATTATTAGATCGACCAATTTTAACCGTGTCCGTCTGTTTATTAACAACAGAGATCTCCGTAATTTCCATATCACAGCTAGATTGTATTTGTTGAAAGTTAGTATGTGTTTGATAACGAGAAGATAGATATTTCTCAACCAGCTCTACTCTTTCACTATCAATCAATATCTCAAGACAGTTTAGGGCTGTGTTTTTTCTAACTTTATCACTTGGAGTTAATATATTTTTAACAAATCGCTCAGCCTCATTAAGATTTACGGAGCGATTAAAGCAGTAAGATTGGTAAGATTGTGACCACGAGGTAACAGGAGTTAACAAGCAGACAAGCAGGCAGGTTCTAAGTTGGCTGCTCAGTATTTTCTTCAGGTAAATAGCTGTCACCTTTTTGGCTTCCCATGAATTCTTTTGCTGAGTCAAAAGAGCAAAGATCTAGAGTCGTTTGAAAATCAAAATTTGCTGGAAGCTTACCAGCTTTAAAAAGTTCATCACAAGAGCAGCTAAGGTTTTTCATAAAGTCGAAGAACTTTTCACTGGTTTCAGAGCTCATTAAGTGCTCCATCAAGCATGAGTCTTTTTCAGCTACATCTTCACTGACGCCAACAAAGTCTTTTAAGAAGTAAAATAAAAGTGTTCTGGCAGAAAGAATTCTATGAACCTCTTTGTGACCTACATCTGTGAGAATTAGAAACTTACAATCTTCTTCTTCTTCAACAAGACCTTTCTTTTTTAAATTATTAAGTGCTGTGGAAACAGAGCCCTTAGTAAGATTAAGATCTTTTGCAATATCGGTAACTCTGGCAAACCCTCTTGATTCTTTAAGTTTATGAATCGTTAGTAGGTAATGAACCATGGAATGTGAAAGGCCTGAGGAATCTTGATCTAGCTCTTGTTTTTTTGTCATACTAATTTTTATCAGTAAGCGGTATTGGGGTCAAACTGCAACAATTTATTGCACTTAGAACTATGCTAAATTTGACACTCTAAACAGCTAACATCTTAAAATCACGACCTTTCTAGTCCGGAAATTCTTACATAGACCTCAATATGAGGAGAATTCTTGGCATCATGATAAAATCTAGTCAAAGAGGATAGTCTCATGAAATCGATCTGTTATCTTATAATCTCGCTTCTCATCATTGGCCCAATATGGGCTCAAAACGATAACCGTGGTCGTGCAAGACCAGATTACAATCCAGACAACCTCACTGATGCCCAAAAGCGTGAATCTGAAACTTATATTCATGAAGGTTATAGCCAAGCTGAGATGCTGAAGGGCTGTGCTGGCTTATCTGACTCTGAAGCCGAATTATTTCAAAAAGATCAAGCTGCTGCCTATGAACAATTTGGCGATAAGCTTACAGAAGGCATGGCTCGTTGCAACGGCACTGAAGAAGTTAAAGGTGGCGGTCTTTCACCTGAGATGGCAATGGCAATCTCCAAGGCTTATACAATGATTATTGGCATGGGTGGTCTAGGTGGAACTATGAAGCTACCTGACCTAGATAAAGTCGCCGCAGACAGAGTTGCAGAAACTAATGCAGCTCTTACTGAAAGTGGTGTTGAAAATGTTGAAGATTTGACTGCCCAGGAAAGAACAGATGCAATAAGTGGCTCAGACAATCAGTCCGTAAAGGATGCTGGAACTGCAGAACAAGAAGCAACTACAGAAGCCGAAGGGGAAGATGAGCGTGATGACACCGACTACTGTAAATACATAGCAGTAGGAACTGAAACAATCGCCATGCTTCAACAAACCTTGGCGCAAGAAGAAATAAATAATGTTCCTCTTGAAGAAGAGAAAAATGCTCAAAGAGCTGCTCTGATGCGCGTTGCTCGTGGTTATAAAGAAAGATCAAAAAATGCTCAAACGCAATTTATGGGCTGGGGAGCTACAGCAGGTTGTTATGCTGTGACTATGTTTACTCCAGTCTCTGCCGCCTCAGCTTCAGCATGGCAAAACTGGCTTAAGCTAGGAGCCTCCGGTTTTCTAACTTATGTCTTTGGAGAACAAAAAGCTGGCTTTGAAAATGCCGCCGAAAAAACGGAACAGATTGCCAATGGTCTGCCTGGTGCCGGTGAATGTAACCCACATACCGACAGAGATTGCTACTGCTCACAAACGACAACGATGGGAGATCCTAAGTACTGCGCTCCATATGCGCACCAAAGATCAATACGAGATCCTGGGGTTACTTTGCGCACTAGCTGTATTACGAATAAAGCTGAAGCTGATCCGAAGTGTGCCTGTTTAGCCAATGATAGTTGTCTGCATAAAGGTATTGATACCTTGTTCTCGCTTGACGGCTTATCTGGTCAGGTTAATCCTGCTTTCGCTCAAGATTTAAGAAATTTATCCTCAGGAACAGTCGCTGGTGCACTTAATACAGATGCAGTGAACAGAAATTTAGCAGCTGCTAGAAATGCTATGAGAAAAGCTAGTGACGAGCTAGGCAAACTTACTCCACCGAACTCTAAACTGACTCCGGCGCAAATCAAACAAGCTGAGTTTTTAGAGTCAAAAGGCGTTCCTAAAACACTTGCTCAAGCTATGGCCGCTGAGAAAGTTAAAGGCGACTTTAGTAAAACATTGGCATTGGGTGGCGGTTCAAGATCTAGACCGTCAGCTTCAACTGCTTCGAAAGATAAAAGCTTTAACTCAAGTCTCATTGATCGCTCATCTTCAGGTGGACTTAAGACTAAGAGGGCCAAAAAAGCTGCCTCAAATACAGCTAATCCATTTTCAAAGTTTCTCAATAAAAAAGGTGGCAGTAATAATTCATCTAATGGAGAAATTTTAAACTTTGCTCAAAAAGCACAAGCAAGTGCACAAATATCTAATCGAAAGGAATCGAGTGTCTTTGATATTATCTCACGCCGCTACCAAGTATCGGCATGGAGAAGACTAGATCTCGACTAATAAATTATGATTAAAGTTTTCTATGATGGAAAATGTATTTTATGTAGACGTTATAAACAAGCTGTTGAGCTTTTAGATAACAGTAAATTCACTTGGCTTGATGCCAATGAAGAGTCATCAAGTAAAATGCTTAATATCCCCACCCAAGAACTTCTAGCAGACTTGCATGTTCAGTTAAGCGACAACTCAATAATCAAGGGCTCTGCTGCTATGACCTATATCATTAAGCAAATTCCAGCAGCCTCAAGGTTTTCATGGCTTATGGAGAAAGACTCAACCAAAAAAGCCATAGAAACCTTTCATTCGACTAGTGAGAAATTGCGACGCAGATTGATCAAGTCCTGCCCTTCATGTAAGAATAAGTCATCGTCCATTTAGTCCGGAGTTAGTGTTGTCAGACCTGCTACCATTTGATCAAACTCTGATCATCATTCCTACATACAATGAAATCGATAATATCGAGCGTATGATCACGACTCTTTTTGACCTATACCCAAAAGTTCATCTTTTAATTATTGAAGATGGCTCTCCTGACGGAACAGCCGAAGTTATCAAGCGCCTACAAAAAGACCAATATACAAATCAACTTCATATCATCGAGAGAACTGGTAAGCTTGGACTAGGAACGGCTTACATCACTGGATTTCGTTGGGCGCTTGAACGTAAGTATAACTTTGTTTTTGAAATGGACTGTGACTTCTCTCACGATCCAGCTCAAGTCAAAGACTTATTAAATGCAGCTCAATCAAATGATCTTGTTATCGGATCTCGTTATATTGACGGCATTAGAATTATCAATTGGCCGTTTAGAAGACTTCTTCTTTCTTATCTAGCTTCTATTTACACTCGTTTTGTAACAGGCATTCCGGTACAAGATACAACGGGTGGATTTAAGTGTTTTACAAGAAAAGCACTTCAATCTTTGAATTTTAATAATGTTATTTCTAACGGTTATATTTTTCAGCTTGAGCTCAATTACAAAGTTTGGCTCGCAGGATTTTCAGTTAAAGAAGTTCCTATCATTTTTTATGAAAGACGTGATGGTCAAAGTAAAATGGGGGGCGGAATTATATTTGAAGCGTTCTTTAATGTTTTAAAGCTTCGCTTCAAGCAAATTATGGGAACTCTTTAATTTAGCGATCGATCGTCGTTCTACTGAAAACAACTCGATTAAGAGGCTCCATCATTATCATAAAGAACAACCAGCAAGCACCAAATTGAATTTGTTCTGGTCTTTCAGATAGATTATTTGTCATAAAGTGTGCAGCAATTAATAAAAGATAAAGACCAATATGATAAAATCTTGGAAGAGGAACTCCCCAGTTATCAACTCTCTTTTTTACTTTTGGAAATTTTAAATAACATAACGGTAAGACGACGAGATAGAGAAAGAATAGAAAAGCTACAAACCAGCCTGGTAAAAAATCATCTACAATCCCCCATCTTCTAAAGCCTTCAAGAGCTCCAAAAATGGTCATAAATCCAGCAGCTACATAAAGACCTATAAGGAAGGATGTTTTTCTAAAGGGAGCGAGGATAGAAGCGCGATAAAAGTTAGCAATAGTCGCACAAAGAATCGCCGCTAAAGTTAACCACTCAAGCAGGCCATGAGCACCTGCGTACCAACTCATGTAAATTTCAATATTATTATGAGAAAGCCAAACGCCAATGAAGACGATCGCGAAAATAAAAATAAAAGCTAGTTTTTCACTAAGTTTCAAAGTTTTTCGCCCCATTTATCAAACTTTGCGATTCTATCTAAATGTCTTCCACCTTCAAATGAGGCATCCAACCACGCTTTAGTGATGACTTCCATTTCACCTTGAGTGTTGATTCGAGATCCAAGGCATAAGATATTCGCATCATTATGTTGCCTCGAAAGCTGGGCTTCTAAAACGGAGCGACAAACAGCTGCTCTAATTCCTGCATATCTATTTGCCGCCATCGATATCCCTAAGCCAGAGCCGCAAAGAAGAATACCTAAACAGTTTCTTTCCAATACGGCCGCGACTCCAAGTTTAGCAAAGTCAGAATAGTCGCATCGTTCACTTGAAAGTGTTCCCACATCAATTGGCTCATGCTTGAGATTAGCTAAGAAAGCCTTAAGGGCTTCCTTAGCTTCAAAAGCTGCGTGATCACTTCCAACAACGATTTGCATAAAAGGACCTTATTAGTAGCGGTAATGTTCCGGCTTATATGGACCTTCAACAGGCACATCAAGATACTCAGCTTGAGTTGAAGAAAGTTGGTCACAACGAATACCAATCTTGGCAAGGTGTAGACGAGCAACTTTTTCATCAAGGTGCTTAGGAAGCATATAAACTTTATTTTCGTAGTTTTTATGATTATCCCAGATTTCCATTTGAGCCATAACTTGGTTAGTGAATGAGTTCGACATAACAAAGCTAGGGTGACCTGTAGCACAGCCAAGATTCACTAGGCGGCCTTGAGCCAGAAGAACAATTCTGTTACCAGACTTAGAAGTATACTGATCAACTTGAGGCTTAATATTCATCGCTTCATAGTTATCGTGAAGGTGCTTGATATTGATTTCGCTATCGAAGTGACCAATATTACAAACGATAACACCGTCTTTCATGCTGTCTAGGTGCTTACTATTGATAACGTCAACACAACCAGTAGTTGTAACAAAGATGTCACCGATTTTAGCAGCATCATTCATTGGCATAACTTCAAAACCTTCCATAGCGGCTTGAAGAGCACAGATTGGATCGATTTCAGTAACAACAACACGACCACCAAGGCCTTTAAGAGATGCTGCAGAACCTTTACCAACGTCACCGTAACCAGCAACAACGCAAACCTTACCAGCAATCATCACGTCAGTAGCACGCTTAATACCATCAACTAGTGACTCACGACAGCCGTAAAGGTTGTCGAATTTTGATTTAGTTACAGAATCGTTAACGTTAATAGCAGGCATTGTTAGAGTGCCTTTTTTAACTCTTTCGTATAAACGGTGAACACCAGTAGTCGTCTCTTCTGAAAGACCACGGATATCTTTTGAAAGTTCTGGGAAACGATCAAGAACCATATTAGTTAGATCGCCACCGTCATCAAGAATCATGTTAAGAGGTGAACCGTCTGCCCACTTAAGTGTTTTTTCAATACACCAATCGAACTCTTCTTCATTAAGAC
>CAXBMT010000036.1:0-15384 GCA_963976925.1 uncultured Bdellovibrionales bacterium | reverse complement strand
TAAAAAAGAAGCTTCACTAGCTGGTAAGTGTACATCGGGTGGAAGACTAGATGCTGCAAGTGCAATCGAAGCTGATGCTAACGATGCTTCAGGACGCAAAGTCGCTCAAAGAGATCCAAGTAGCAAAAAGAAGTCAGGAAAGATTCTTTATCGTTTAGCGAAATAAGAAAACATCATAACAGCTAAAGCACAGATACCGGCGTAGCCAACTAGAGTAGTGAATAGAAAGCTTACTCTAGGACCTTCAGCAAATCGGTGGCGCCACAAATCACCTAAAACTCCAGTTCCATAGCCCGAGAATTCTTCGTTGAGAATAACTTGAAGCTTATGATTTAAAGGGGCTGATTCATCAAGCGCCAAAAGATCAAACATATATTCAGAGCTAATTTTCATTCGACGCATTTCTGCAACTAAGTCTCTAAATTCTACTAAGTAAGCGTGAGAGCCAAGAGCACTACGTCCAGGTCGTTGAAAGTGATCAAGAAGTGTAAGGTATCTCTTTTTAAGAAGAGATAAGTATCTTGTTCTATAACTAGAATCTTTGGCCAAAAAATTATCAAAGCGGGCTAAGAACTTGCCGACATCTTTTACATAGCGTTCTTTAGTAGCATAAAAACTTTTCTCTCCGCCAGGTGTACCAAGAGTTTCTTTATTGAATTGGCGACCACAGCTTTCACATTCATGAGTTGTGATGAAAACAGAGCCACAAAAAGCACAAGCTTTTTTAGGCATTGGAGGAGGAATATCAGATCTAAGTCTTAGGGAAAAGTTTTGTTCAATATTCATGCTTCCATTGTAAGGTAGTCACCGCTAAAATGAAAAGAAGATGCTAACAAAACTGCCCCTACAGATTCGTTGTTTTTTCCTTTCTATTTTTGCAGGTGTGCTCTACGCCCTTGGTTTTCCTAACGAATTGGTTCCAGTTCTCATCGTAGGACCAATATTTGGACTAGCAATTCTTTTTTGGCTTATCGATATTGAGAACGTTAAAAACATTAAATTTAGAACCAAAGCACTTTATCTTTTTGCCTTCTCACTAGGTCATGCTTCATTTGGCTTTTATTGGATACCTCATACCCTGCAAGTCTTTGGTCAACTTCCCGTCGTCCTCAGTCATGTTATGGGAATTGCTTTTGCCTTGATTATTTTACCGCAGTACTGGATTTTTCTTATAGCTCTCGCTTGGCTAAACAGAAGACAACACGGTCTTTTTAGAAATCATATTATTACTCCAACCGTTCGCCATTTATTTTTCGCCATTACACTTACAACTTTAGAGTACGTAGTCCCCCAACAATTCCCGGCCCATCCCGGGCATGCGTGGATGGAGATGGCACCGCACTTAGGTTTAGCTCCTATTGGTGGCGCTCCGCTATTTTCGTTTTTTAGTTATTGGCTTGCTCTTTGTGCCAGACAACCTCTAAGTCAAAAACAGGATTGGTTTGGGGTTGCTAGTGGACTTTGTTTTGTTTTTATTAACACCATTTTTCCACTTCATAACTTTCCAGCCTCTGAGGACACTTTAAAACTTCGAATTATTCAACCTAATATTGGTAACTTTTTAAAACTTGATTCTGAACGTGGTGGAAGAAATTCAATTCAGCAGATTTTTGAAAGTTATCGAAAACTAAGTGCAACTGGTGAATTAAAACCCGATCTTATTATCTGGCCTGAGACAGCATATCCTCCAGTTATGATGAGTGGTTTTTTAAAGCGTTATTCAAAGCCTACACCACAGTTTTTAAAAGATATTATTGATGAGAATGATGCTGAACTACTTATTGGTGGCTATGATCGAAACCCTGAGTCTCCTGGAAACTTCATGGGTCAGTACAATGCTGCCTTTCACTTTGGAAAAGATAAAAAAGTAAAACAAGCCTATAGAAAGCACTTACTCATTCCATTTGGTGAAGGACTTCCCTTTGGTCCCTTTAATGAACGCCTATCCCATATGATTCCTTCAGTATCTTTTTTTGCAGCAGGAACTGAGTTTCCCGTTTTTGAAACAGATAATGGCTATAAGTTTGCGACGATTATTTGTTATGAAACATTATTTTCATCATTTATTCGCACCTACTTAAATACTCTTAGTAATGATGATCAAAAACCTGACTTCATTTTAAATCTCACCAATGACTCTTGGTATGGTGATACCAGTGAGCCTTATCAGCACTTATTTTTGGCTAAATGGAGATCTGTTGAGTTTGCACTTCCAATGGTGAGGTCAACCAATACTGGCGTTACTTCGGTGATTTACCCAGACGGAACAGAGTCAAAAAGAACAGGTGTTTTTGAAGAGACGACATTTGAGGTTGAGCTTAATAAAAGATCAAGCTCGATTACAATCTTTCAAAAGATGGGTCTCTCAGTTGTGTGGATAACGTGGATAATCCTGACGCTCATTACTCTTGGTATGGGAAAGTTACTTCGTAAAACCTTCTCGAACTAAATCATGCAAAGTAACCATACCTAGAAACTCTCCCTCCTCATTAACAACAGGAAGAACGCCAATAGACTTACCTTTTGTTTCCATGATCTCTAAAGCTTGCATGGCCAGAGCATCGACATGAACAACTAAGGGTGAAGCTGTCATAATATTTTCGACTTTGGAATCGACGCCACCAATATCTTTAGCAAAGGTTCTTCTAATATCACCCTCAACGATAATTCCACGCAGCTGTTTTTTATCTAGAATAGCGCAGCCACCTACTGGCTGCTTAGTCATGGCCAAGATGACATCTTTTAAGACTGCACCTGTATCAACTGTAGGACAGTCATGAAGAGGGCGCATGATGTCTTTTACTTTCATACGAAGCTGTTTTCCAAGCCAACCACCGGGGTGATTAACAGCAAAACCTTCTTTTGAAAGACCAACACAGGCTTCAAAAAGAACAGCCATGGCATCACCCATAGCAAGAGCTGCAGTTGTACTGGTTGTTGGGGCTTGATTATTAAGACAGGCTTCTTTTTCAACAGAGCAGTCTAGTGGAACACCAACTGCTTCAGCCAACGGAGATTTCATAGCACCAATCAGACCAATTCTTTTATCTTTAGGGATATCAAGAAAAGGTAAGAGTTTTATAATTTCTTCAGTTGTACCAGACTTACTAATAACGACGATGGCATCGTTTGGCCCAACTCTACCTAAGTCTCCATGAAGGGCTTCTGTTGGATGAAGGAAGATTGATCTTAAACCTAATGAAGTAAAAGTCGAAGCAAGTTTAGTTCCAATATGTCCTGATTTTCCAACACCACAAAAAATAAGCTGACCGCCGGCTTTACTTAGATCTTCGTAAATTTGAACAATATGATCAGCATGGGCCTGGGTTAAATTGTCTTTTAGAAGACTTATGGCCTTAGCTTCAGCATCTAAAACAGATTTTAAAATATTTAATGAGTCAGGTTTATTCATGAAATCATCCTCTTCGCATTTGGTAACGGCGAAGATTTCGGCTACAATAGTTAAAGTATTAAATTTCTATCACGATAGCGAAGTTATGGTCAAAGCGTCATTCATGAAAGCCCTCCTTGTTTCAAGCCTTATAGGTCTTGCAGGCTGTGCTTCCTATGATCAATTTCGCTATGTGACTGAAGAGTTTGAAATTCCTAGTAAAGTTTTTAACGCAGACTATCCCCAGACTTGGCAGGCCGTACTTCAAATTATGGCCAAATATGACCTTGAGCTTAAAAACCAAGAAGCTGGTGTTATTAAGACTCGCTGGATTGATAATACTCTTGAAGTTAATTTCGCCGATAGTTTTGGTGGTAATGATGCAGTTAAGGCAGCACGATTTAAGCTTATTATTAACGTTGTTAAGGGCTTTCGCGGTGATAGTGAAGTTAGTAAGGTTACCATCTTTAAACGTCAGCTAGTCGAGCAAGATTTCTTACAAGGCTGGAAAGTTTCACCAACTGATGGAATTTTAGAGCAATCACTTCTTTATAGAGTTGAGAGATTATTATCTATCGACAAGAAGCTTAAAAAGATCGAAAGAGAAAAAGCTAAAGAGCTTGAAGCTAGCTTCTAATAAAAATTTAAAATGATTTATAAGAAAGTGCGGTTTGTTTCCAAAATCTCTTTTGGATATCGGCTGAAGCTTCTGGCGTATTTTTTCCAGTGATTTTCTCAAGAGCGTAGCGAATATCAGTATGAATATCTTCGTACTTATCTTTTTGAAGCATAGCAAACAATGGCTTTAAAGCTTTTTCGAACTTTAAATCGCCTACCACGCGCACCGCTTTTTTAACTAAGTTAGTACCTTCTTTCTCACCAGGCTTTCCTTCATAGTAGTTTCTTTTGTCATACAGCATGGCCCAAACATGAGCGGCATATTCTTTAAGTTCCATATGAGCGATATTTTCGAGAGCCTGTCTTCTAACTAGAAAGCTTTTATCACGAAGAGATTTTGCAAAAATATCAGCCTTAGTACGATCTTTAAGAGCTAATAGTGTTTTCAAAGATGCCATTCGAAGAACCCAATTTGGGTGCTGAGTGAATTTCACTAAAAGTGATGAAGCCTTCTTACCCATAATTTGTCCAACCAAGAAAGTGGCAAGCCAGCGACTTTTATCAGGATACTTGTCAGACTTCATAACTTCTAAAAGAACTGGAACTGATTTTCCACCGGCCTTAAGAGTATCGAGCTTTAAGCTTTTCCACTCTAAGATTTGCTTTGAAGTATAGCTTTTCAAAAATCTCGATTTTAAACCATCAATCCTTATCTCTCTAGCGACATCGGCGACGACGCGATTAGGATTAGGGGAGGTCATAGTGTTTGGTTGAGGAGCTGCATGAATAGCCGTAGCTATCGCCATACTTACAAAAAATACTGCAAAGAAAGCTGCACGCATTGGTATCTCCTAGCCTAACATCTTTTCAAATTCACTTAGTAACTCTTCAGCAGAACGTTGCTCGCCTTTTTCTTCTTTACCAACCATTTCTTTATCAGAAGTAGCCGCAGCCTCAGGCTCACTTGCTTCTTCTTCACCTGAGTTAGAAATCATTTCTTCAAAGTCATCAATGGATCCAGGTGTTTTACTCTCTTCTGGATCTGCTGCAACTTGATCAATGATCTCATCAGCTACATCGATCTCTTTTGCTGCTTCTGGTTCTGGTTCTGGTTCTTCTTTAGCTGCAGCAGCAGGCTTTTCACCGCCGCGAAGAGCTTCGAGTTCTTTTTTAAGTTGCTCGTTTTCTTGTTGAAGTCTTTTAAGATTAGCTAGGTCTTCTTCAATGATTTCATATTCAGCTAATCTTTCGCGCATTTCATCGCGCTCTTTAGACAAGGCGGCTAAGCGAGCTTCTAAATCAGAAGTATCTCCGCCACCTTCAGAAGCTGCTGACCTTGCGGCAGCAATTTCATCGTCTTTTAGTTGCAGCTTCTCTTTTAGACCAGTGAGTTCTTTTTTATAGATATCGATTTGTTCTGAAGCATCACCGTCAAGACCAGACTCTAGTCGTTTTTCAAGTTCACTAATGACACGATCTTTATCAGAAAGCATTCCTTTTAAAGAGTTAACTTCCGCAACTTTTTGATTTAAAGATTCAGAGTCACCACTACCGACACTTACACCAGATGCTGGTAAGTCTTTAAGTGGCATAACAGATGGTATGCCCTCACCCATTTCAATTCCGCCGCCGCGAAACAAAGATGACTTAAGCGAGCTTGAGTTTTGAATAATACTGTCTAGGTAGTTTTTAACAACACTGGCTGGGATTTGGTGAGTTAGCTTTCTAAACTTTCTACGATTGTATAACCAGTAAACAATAAGTACTGCTAAAACGAATAGTAAAACTAAACTAGTAATTGTAATGGCTTCATCTGTGAACTTCGTCACGATCAATTTTAGAGTCTCGGTCACGACAATCCTTCCTTGGAAACACGTGTTATCCTATGAAAATTATAGGGAGTTGACCCCGTTTGTGTCAACTCAGAACATTATGTCAGACTAGTTTGATCAGATCAAAGTAAAGAGGTTTTCTAGCAGCAACGATCGTCTCTTGAAATGGATGAAATTCTTTGCCCCTATAGTCCGTAACTTGAACACCAGACTCAGAACAGATTAGGCCTGAGGCAGCTATATCCCAAGGCGCAAGCCCTGTTTCCCAAAAACCATCAAAGGTTCCTTCGGCAACTAAGCATAGGTCCAAAGCCGCACTTCCCATTCTTCTTATGCCTCTAGACTTGCCCATAAGTTTTTTAAATAGAGCGAATTCCCGATCAAAAACCTTGCCCTTTTCTGTCGCAAAACCTGTCGCGAGCATAGCATTTGATAATTTTTTTCCGGCAGCAGTGAGCTTTTTAGGTTTTTTTCCAGGTACAGCTTTAAAAGCACCGTGCTCTTTAATCGCGTAATAAGTTTCTCCAGTGGCCGGTTGGTGAACAACTCCAAGCACAGGTTTTCCAAAATGAGTAAGTGCGATACAAACACCGTAATACTCAAGGCCGCTTAAAAAATTATTTGTGCCATCAAGTGGATCGACGATCCAGCACCATGGAACTTCTTGATAGTGCTTATAAGCATGCTTCTTATTACCAAAACTTTCGTAGTAATTTTCTTCTGCCAAGACATCCATCTCTGGGTGCATGGCTTTAAGGGATTTAATAATATAGTTTTCGACAGCAACATCAGCTTCTGTCGCTACTCCGAGAGCTTGCTTATGATTAACTTCAAGTGTGGCTATCTTTTTTTGAAAGCGTATTAGCTTCTTGCCTGCTTTTTCTGAAAGCTCGATCGTTGACATCAAAGTCTTTCGAAGCTGTACTTTACTCATCATCATTTGAAAAATTTCCATTCAGACGCTGATGTTCAATCACACGATCAATATCAGATTCCTTTAAAGGTTCTTTGGAGGCAATTGTATAAGTTTCAGAAAACCAGTGACCAAGATCAATCATCTTACATCTTTCACAACAAAACGGTCTAAACTCGGAGCTATAATAATCAAACTCCGTTTTACACTGACCGCATTTAATGATGATCTGCTTTTTCAAACCTATCTTTCCTGTCTACTTTTACTAATTGCCAGTATATCTGATCCAAGTCCAATTGGGGAGCTTTTGAGTTGAACTTATGCTCATCAATACTTGATATTCTTTGCGGCCCAGTGGCAGCGTTTACTAGCCATGCCGCATCAGCTTGGTAAAGATCTTCCATTGTGAATTGATCTACGTGGCTGCTCTGTTTTAAAGTGCTTAAAATCAGATTAACTGTAATTCCATGCAGTATATATTTTGACGGTTTTGGAGAAAAGATCTGATCACTTTTAACCCATATAATATTCGAAACAGTAGCTTCGGCCACATAGCTTTCTTGATCTAAATAAAGAAAATCATCAAAGCCTTGTTTTCTGATTTGTTCTCTCTCATTCAAACGTCGAGTATAGTCACCAAACTTCAACCATGAAGGTGCATCTCTATTTGTTTGTTTTGTACTGGCAATCTTCAATTTTAAGTTTGGCTCATCATCATGACAAGAAAGTGGTCTAGGACTAAGTTCAAATTCGCCGGTACTAAGTAGGTCGATTCTTAAAATACTGTTGGGCTTTTGTTTTAAAAGATCACAGACTTCACATAACAGATTGGATTGATTAGGTTCGCCTGGAAGATCAAAATGCTGCCAAGACTTTAGCAGTCGTTGCCAATGAGATTTCCAAAATAAGGGGAACCCCTGATCATCTCTAAGCGTTGTAAAAGCCAGCTTTGTCGCCACGCCATCTCCATGGTACTTATAATTCTATGAATAAAACTATCACATTGATTGGCTTTGGTAACCAAGCTACGGCTTGGGCCTTAAACTTAAGAGATTCGGGCTGGGATGTAACTGTTTGCTTAAAAGAAAATAGTCCATCTGCTGATAAGGTCAATAAACTTGGCTTTTCTTTAACGACTCTTAAAGAAGCATCAAAAAAAATTGGTAACTTTGTTAATCTAACCCCTGATCACCTTCATCAAGAGGTCTTAAAAAATATTAAGTTTCAAACTGGTTCTCGACTAATTTTTGCTCACGGCTATTCATTAGAAAGTCAGTCCATCAAACATGATGATTATAATGCAGAAATTCTTTTATTCGCGCCTAAGGCCATCGCCAGTGAGCTGCGTTTTCTTTACGAAACTCAAGGAAAGCTTGCGGCCATTTATTCTACTGAATTCTCTACTGATAAAGAAAAAGCCAAGCAGTGGCTTTTTGATTTAGCACAAGGATTAGGTATCAACGCCGGTCCTTACCCAGCGACATTTGAAGAAGAAACAAAAGCAGACCTGTTTTCAGAACAATCTATTCTTTGCTCTGTTCTGCCACGTGCCGCTGAGATGAGTTTTAAACTTCTGCGCTCAAAAGGAATAAGTGAAGAGTTAGCCTATCTAGAATGCTGGTATGAGATGAAGCTTATTACCAATACTCTAGTTAAAATGGGCCCCAATGAGTTCTTCAAGCTCATATCCCCTAACGCTCTATTAGGGGGTTATAAGGCTGACAAGCTACTTTTTGACAAAGCGTATCAAAACAAATTAGAAACTCTCTTTGAGGATATTGATCGGGGAACTTTTTACAAACAAGCAAATGAGACTGACTTTTCAGTTTTACGAGACACTATCGCCCAAGAATGGCAGCATAGTGACTTAGAGCAAACCCATCAAAAGTTAAAACAGCAGTTGTTTGAGGATTAAATATGAAAGCCCTTACCACCAGACAAATTAGAAAAAGAAAAGTTTCTAGAGGTGCTGATTCTCTGCAAATGCTGACTTGTTATGATTTTCAAACAGCTTCAATGCTGTCTCAAACTTCAATCGATCTCATCCTTGTTGGTGATTCATTAGGCAATGTCGTTTTTGGCTACAGCAACTTTTGATGATGGAATTAAAAATGCGGTCGAACTATTTCGCGCAACAGGTGCTGAATCTTTAAAGGTTGAAGGTGCCAGTGATCATATTTTAAATATCATCAGAAGACTGACTGAAACTGGCGTTGCCGTCATGGGACATATTGGCTTAACTCCGCAATCAGTCCATGAACTCGGTGGCTTTTACACACACGGAAAAACTACTGACTCCGCTCACAGATTACTAGAAGAAGCCTTAAAGCTTGAAGCTGCTGGCGCTTTTGCCATAGTTCTAGAATGCGTAGACCCAACAACAACGGCACTAATAACAGATAAGCTGGCCATCCCTACTATTGGAATCGGCAGTGGTGAACAGGTTGATGGTCAAGTCTTAGTCCTTAACGATCTTCTTGGACTTGGTGGAAATACAACACCAAAATTTGTTAAGCCCGTTGCCAATCTTTTTGAAACTAAGATGAATTTAGTTGAAACTTATCTGCAACAAAATCGTGAACAAGCCAAAACAAGAATGCCTAAGAACGTTCCTGCTCAGTAATTATGACTGAGCTTATCTTAACATTTGATATTGGTAATACTAATCCACATGTGGGTTGGTTTATCGATGGAAATCTCAAACAAGTCACTAAACCTTCAGATGTTACTGAGCATACTATCGATGCTGTAGGTGCAAAAAAAGTAAGCACAATAACTTCTAAAGTTGGAAAAGACTTTGACCACTCTTGGCTTAATCCTCATGAAGTTATGGAGTGGAGAACGTTTAAAGATTTTTTACAGATGCCTTTTAAGTATGCCGGAACTTTGGGTGCCGACAGACTCGTTCAAGTTTATTATTTGCACCATAAAAGAAAAGAAGTTCAAGCGCTTGTTGATGCTGGCACCTTTACGACTGTTGATCTATTAAACTCACAAGGTCATCAAGGTGGCATTATTTTGCCAGGACTTGAGACGTACTTGGATGTTTTTAAAATGAAGGGCGCAAAGCTTCCAAGGCTTACTTTGGATCAAGTTAACTTTGAAATTGATCCTACTTTAAATGCTCTTAATACCTTCGATGCCATTGCTGAGGGCTACAAATTCTTAATGCATAAGATTTCACAAGAACTTAACACGAAGGATGCGCGCAACGTCATCGTCACGGGTGGGCATGCCGAAGCTGTTAAATCCTTGTTTCCTGGTTCAACAATAGAGCCTCACCTTATTCATGAGTCCCTGCATTTTTGTCTTGAGAGAGCTAGAGAGCTAGGAATAGTGTAGGGATTATGCGATTCTCGCGTGCATGAATATCATCGTCGCCGTCAGTGGATCGATCGCTAGCTATAAAGCTTTTGATGTGGTTCGCGGATTAACAAAAACAGGTCATAAGGTCAGAGTTATTTTAACTCAAGGTGCACATGAATTTGTAAAACCTGAAGTGTTTAAGCATTTAGGCGCCGAGTTCGTTTATCAGGCTCAAGATGACCATCATCCTAGCGCTGATAAGTTTGAAGGTCTTGATTCATCACAAGTTTTACATATAGCTCTTGCTCGTTGGGCGCAGAAATTTATCGCTGCCCCACTTACTGCAAACTCACTCAACAAATTAGGCCAAGGCCTAGCCGACGATCTTTTAAGTTGTTTGTTCTTGGCCATGAGTCCAGAGATCCCCAAACTTATATTCCCCGCCATGAATCCTGCGATGTGGGAAAACCAAATTGTAAAAAAGAGCCGATCAACTCTTAGTGAAATGCCAATGACTTATCTTCATTCAACTCTTAGTGGAGAAATGGTTTGTGGTGAAAACGGTGATGGAAAACTAGCGACAGTAGAAGAGATCTTAGCCCTGACTCAAAGTTTTAAAGATAAGCCACGACAGGATAAAATTTTGATCACGACTGGTGCTACTATTTCACCTCTTGATCCAGTTCGCTACCTTACCAACAATAGCTCTGGAGAAACAGGTTATTGGTTAGCTGTTGAAGCCTTAAAAATGGGTTTTAAAGTTCATTTGATTGCCGGTGAAAAAGCGACATTAAAACTAAACCTGTTAATTGATCATCCACGCTTTCAACTTGAGAGAGTTCAAACCACAGAGCAAATGTTAACAGCCGTTACCAATTCTTTTGATGAGTGCAAAGCTTATATTTCAAGTGCTGCTATTGGAGATATTTCCTTTCAAACTCAGAATGAAAAAATTAAAAAAGATAAGATCACAAACAGTTTGCCAATCATACAAGCGCCAGACATTTTAAAAACGATCTTACAAAAAAGAAAAGCTCATCAAACGATAGTTGGATTTGCAGCGGAAACAGATTTAAGTCTTCCAGTACTTCATAGAAAGTGGAGTGATAAACAAGTTGATCTTCTTGTTGGAACTAAGGTTGGTTTCAGTGAAGGCTTTGGTGACAAAGAAGCCAACTATATCTTTTATAGAGGAAATGACTCTACAGACTTTGAGGGCAACCTCTCCAAGTCAGAACTGGCCCAAAAAATTATGGAATTAATTGATTATGATCAAACTCATAGCGTCCACGTCTGAATTTCTAGAGTGGAGAAGCTCTTATAGCGGCTACCTTGGCCTTGTTCCTACTATGGGAAACTTGCATCAAGGTCATTTAAACCTAGTTCAAAAGTCTTTAGAAGAAAATGACACAACTGTAGTGACTATCTTTGTAAATCCAAAACAATTTGGCCCTAACGAAGACTTTGAACAGTACCCAAGAACACTTGAAGAAGATCTTGAAAAGCTCTCGACTCTCACAGGGCAGATCATGGTCTTTGCCCCAAAAGATCCGAAAGAAATATACCCAGAGGGCTATGCTACTGAGATAGCCTTACCTGAAATTTCAAAAATTCTTTGTGGTCATTCTCGCCCTACTCACTTTGCTGGAGTAACCACTGTGGTTTATCAGCTGTTTGCACTAGCTGCTCCTGATCAAGCTTATTTTGGTCAAAAAGACTACCAACAGGTCAAAATCATCGAGAGAATGACAAAAGACTTACGTCTTAAAATTGGTATAAAATCTGTGGCCATCGCAAGAGACCCTGACGGCCTGGCGATGTCTTCTAGAAACCTCTATCTCAATGCTGAGCAACGACAAAAAGCCTTAGAGCTTCCTAGGACTATAAATGCCTTAGCTGAGTCTTTACACAAAAATGGACTTAAAGCGGTTCAAACCCGCATCCAAGAGATTATTAAAGAACCTATGTGGGACTATCTTGAGGTATTAAACGGCGAGACCTTGCTGCCACCGCAAGACGATGATAAATTTCTTGTCCTTGCTGGTGCCATCTTTATGGCAAAAACTCGCCTGTTAGATAATAGGACTGTGGAGCTTAATGTTAGATAACGAATTTCATATTAATATTGAATCACAAGCGACTCTTGTCTCTCTTGTGACTCCTCATCTTGAAGAACATACTACCATTCAAGAAAGTCAAAGATCCCTCACAGAACTTCGAGAGCTTTTAAGAACTCTTGGCATTAAAGCCATGAGCGAAATTATTCAAAATAAAAAAACGATTGATGCTGCTACATTTCTAGGATCAGGAAAACTTGAAGAAATCGCTAAGCAAGCTAAAGACGAAGGCTCTGATCTTCTTGTCTTTGACTTTGAACTTAAAGCTTCGCAAGTCAGAAATATTCGTAAGATTACTGGCATGTCCGTCATTGATCGAGTGCACGTTATTCTTGAAATCTTTGCACGTCACGCCAGAACGAGAGAAGCTAAGATTCAAATTGAAATTTCAAGACTTCAATACCTTCTTCCACGCCTCATGGGATTTTGGTCCCACTTAAATCGTCAGCGTGGTGGTGTTGGTGTTCTTGGTGGTGAAGGTGAAAAGCAAATCGAGCTGGATAGACGTATTATTCGTGATCGAATTGAATTTCATAAAAAAGAATTAGAAACAATTAAGAAGTCGCGTGATCAGCAAAAGAAGAAGCGTCAAAACAAAGCCGTCACAGCAGCCCTGGTTGGTTATACCAATGCTGGTAAAAGCTCGCTCATGAACAGAATGTGTCGCGTTTCGATTCTTGAAGAAAATAAACTTTTCGCAACACTTGATTCAACTTTTAGAACATTAAATCCTGATACTCACCCACCTATGATTCTCATTGATACAGTGGGCTTTATCTCAAACCTTCCTAATACCTTGATTGAAGGTTTTAAAACAACGCTTGAATCGGCATTAGAAGCAGACCTTCTTATCATTGTTGCAGATATCAGTGATCCGCACTTTGAAAAGCAACTTGAAGTGACAAGAGAAGTTCTAACTGAATTAGGCGTTAGTGATAAAGAGCAATTAATTGTCTTTAATAAAAGAGATCTTTTAAACGATCCAATTAAAGAAAAAATTATTAAAAGAAGCCATGCAAATTCTTTTGTCGTCAGCTCTTTTAATGCTGAAGATGTTAAAGCGCTTAGAAGTCATGTCATTAATTGGTTTCTAGAAAAGCAAAATAAGTATGATCTCTTTGTTCCCTATGAAGATGGTGAAACTCACTCTATCGTTGCAGGTAAAACAAATATTCTATCAAGTCATAATCATGAAAAAGGAATCTTCTATAGAGTAAGAGTTCCTGCTTTTATCTTTGATTCTTTGAGATTAAATAGCTTTATTTTGGCACCTGATAGTGAGATCTATCACCAAGTTGAAATTAGTTCACCTGGTAGTAATACTTAAACCAGTAAGAACCAAAAACTACCACCAGACTAATCGAGAAATTAAAACAAAATTGATAAAATTCGCGATGATCCAACGGTCTACTCCAATTTATTAATTGTTTCAAAGACCAGTATCCATCGGCATGTTAGACTTTTCGCTCAACCTAATATTGAACTTTATTCTTGTAAAACTTTCGTGATATTTGCCACTAAATCAAATGGACCTAATGGCTTTTCTAGAGTGGCGACAATCGAGCTTAAATCAACTTTTAGAGTATCGGGCTGACCAGTTAAGATCACAGGGATCTGCGCATCTAAGGCATTAAGAAATTCATCATCAACAGTCTGTCTATCGATCACAAGAACTGCAGGATCCAAGTCTTTAATGAAATGCAAGCAATCCTTATCTGGGTAGCTGAAAAACTCAAATCCAGCACCATGAATTGCTTTTTCCATGAGGTCTCTTAAGAATTTTTCTTTCTCTATGTAGATAACCACCTTCTTTTGCATGAAAGTCTCCCAATAGCTGATGGTTTTTTGATAAAGCGATGGTACAGTTTAGTTATGTCTGACGTCAAAGTGCTCGATGAGCAAGACCAAGTTCTGTTTCAATGCTCTCTCGATCAAGCCGAGAAAGCCTGGAACTATGCCAAGGATATGGAAGCCTTAGGTATCAGCGTCAAGATCAGCTCTCCTAGCCTGCCTGAATCTTTGGCCAAAAGTCTTGGTGGAAGTGAGCAAGAACTAGATACTCTTCGCCATGAGCTTGAAGATGAAATTGATTCACATGTTGGCTGTTGCAATCAACCAGATTCTGAATCACAAAAATGAAAAAACCAAAGCCAGTTTTTGTTCCAGAAAAAATTGTAGAGGTTCTCAAGAAAATTCGTCGCGCGCTTGAGCGTGAAAGTCATGAGACAAAAGATATGATTATGACTTATCTTAAGTTCTCAAGAGGACTCGCGACTGAAGAAGAAATGCGAGAAGCTAACTTACAGTTTCAAGACTTTTTAAAAACAATTGGTCTCGGTGTATTTGCAGTTCTACCTTTTGCTCCACTGACGATCCCTTTTCTTGTCACCTTTGGAAAACGAATTGGCATTGATGTGATTCCAGATAGTTTTCGTGATGAATTTAGGCGAGAAAATGACATCAAGGTTGAAGAGCCTAAGCTGCCGAAATCATAATTCTTAAAATTTAAATTGCCCAAAATTCGTGCTTTCCCCCCTATTCTTTACAAATATTTTGTTTAGCTATTTCGAATATTCAATCAGTTAAGAAATTAATAAAGCTAAGGGGTTATCCTATTTGAAATATAAAAGGCGCGGTACGTATGAAGACATTAAGCCTATTCATTTTCTTAGCACTCTCGTTAGTCTCTACTAATGGTTACGCTAAAGATGACAAGCACCATGATAATCACAAAGGCAAAAAGATAGCAGCTGCTGTTGCTAAAATTTTTAGACCTTTAATCAGACGTCCTCGTGCAGGACAGATCATTACGTGGAATGGATTTCGTTGGGTCCCAATTCAATATGCCTATTGGGATAATCCTGGTCGTGGTCACAAGTCAGGTGACCAACTGGTATGGGATGGACATCGCTGGAATGATCGTCCGAAACATGGCGGTTCAGATATCGAGATTACGGCCGGAGTTGGTCTACTTGCTGACGGACAAGCTGGTGGAGTTATCACTGGAAGCGGTGTTCTCGAAATCAATGTTGGAACAGGTGCAGGACAAATTCCATTTATCAATGACAACGGTGATATGGCCGTTGATGGTTTTCTTGTTAGTGGCGACGGTATTGTTTTTCCTGACGGTAGTGTTCAAAATACTGCAGCAACAACGATTCAAGGACCTGCCGGTCCACAAGGTGAAGCCGGCCCTCAAGGACCACA
>CAXBMT010000035.1:0-15577 GCA_963976925.1 uncultured Bdellovibrionales bacterium | reverse complement strand
TGCGTGAGACTTTTAAACTTGGATGCTTACTTCATGATATTGGGCATGCTCCACTCTCCCACTCTACTGAATCAGTCATGCCAACATTGGGTGAGCTAAAAATTCCTAAAGAGTTTTTATCTGGGAGTGATTTAGACGGAAAGAGACAAGCCACTCACGAAGACTATACGATCAAATCAATTGCTGACAGCAGTTTCTCTGAAAGCTTTAAGTCCATTGAGTCCAAGTTTGGAGTCGTCAGGTCATGTATTGCTGATTTAATAAGAGGCTCAACTCACAATGAAGACTACTTTACGATTGATGGGACAAATTGGTTTCCGATCTTACACCAGTTAGTTTCAAGTGAACTAGACTGTGATCGTATGGACTACCTTTTAAGAGACAGCTACTTTTGTGGCGTCAGCTATGGTTCATACGATTTAGACTGGCTCATTGATAATCTTGAACCTTGTCATATCGACGGCAAAGCCTTCTTAGGAATTTCCGAGCGAGCCGTCGTTACATTCGATGACTTCTTACTGTCGCGGTACCATATGTTTGTTATGGTTTACTTTCATTATCGCGCTGTTTGTCTTGAGCAACTCCTCCTTCGTTACTTCCAAACCAGCGATGAATACCGCATTCCTGCTGATATCGAAGAGTACCAAGAACATGATGATCACTACCTGATGAAGTTTCTCAGGAAGTCATCAAACAAGTATGCAAAGTCCATCGTTTTAAATGAGATTCCCAAGAAAGTCTTTGAAAGTTTCACTAGACCGCAACTAGCGACTCTTGAGAGTATTCAAAAATATCTAGAGGAAAATAAAGTTGAGTACATACGCTGTAGCTCAAAAGGAAGACTTTCAAAATACTATCAAAATGAAAGTGTTGATAAGTCTTTCTCCCTTAGAGTCGTCAGAAGGACAATTACAGGGTCTACAACTTATACAAATATAGACACTGCCACTGATCTTTATAAAAAATTTAGTACGAGTCATGCTGTTAATCGTCTACATTTTGAACTTAATGACTTAACAGCAGATCAACTCAAACATATTCAAGAGCTAATAAAAGAATGAACAGACTATCTCTTTTCATTCTCCTAGTTCTTGTTTACTTAGGCTTATCAAAGAGTTTTGCTCCATCTGAAAGAAGTACACCCTATCTTGTGAACGCGCAGGTTTTCTCAAGCTTTTTCCAAGGTGCACCTTTATCAGTGATTTTAACCGATCGCGTACAAACTGGTTTTCTCATCAAGACGTACTTTTTACAATTAAGAATAGTTCAAGGCTTTAAATTACCTGAGACCATTCTCGTTCGTACTTCTTATGATTTTTGGGAAAAGAATAAAAACAATCTAGGCATGTCTTTATTTCGCCGAGATGAAAAAGACGGCCTAACCAGCGCAGTCGCCCAACCTGCTGGTGCTATATTTTTAGCTGATCCTTCTTATGGTTATTGGGAGCAAGCTTCATCTGGAGAGAGAGAGTGGCATTTTCATAATGCTTATAAGTATTTCCCAGACTACTTAGGATGGGGCGACTATAGACCGACTGAAACTTTCTCCAAAGAACTTAAATTGCATTTGGCGAATTCTGAAAGTTATTACGGTGATCAAAAGCAATTTGGCACAGATGGTACTGTAACTTCTGAAATCTTCAAAAAAAGAGTCTATAAAATCATCGATACTGATGTCGACTTCAAAAGGCATCTAAAAAAGTTTTTTGAAGTCAAAAGATTTAAAGCAAACGAGCCGGGTAATAAATGAACGAATTATTTGATAAACTAATTTTAAGAATTGTTTTTACCATTGTTGTTTGTTGCATGCTCTTTTTCTATAAATATGCCCACATGATGCTTCATCCTTCTTCAAGAAAACAGATTTTCAGAGAGTTTCATCCAACTAAAAATGCTGCAGATACTTTGCACTTTTTCGCTAGGCTGATTGGTATTGGAATCCTTTTCAGTGAATTCCGATTTGATTTATCTGACGGCTTCTTCTTGGCCCTTCTCGACTTTGCTGTGCAAGGTTTATTCGCAGCGGGTCTATATATCCTCTCTGTCTATACTCTTGAAAGTATCGTTCTTTATAACTTCGAATATAAAGATGAAATCGTTAAGAAAAGAAATATGGCCTATGCCTTCGTTGGGTTTATCAACTCTATTGCATTAGCTGTTCTTCTTAAGACTTGTCTTGAAGTAGGGCAAGAATCACTCGTCATGTTGTTCTTTCTTTGGTTATTTTCAATGGTTCTTCTAGGCTTTGCCTACAAAGCCTATAGCATCTTTTCTAAGATGCCTTTTGCCAGATTATTGATGCAACAAAACTTAGGAGCTTCGATATCTTATGCTGGATATAT
The DNA here is from genome assembly GCA_963976925.1 of uncultured Bdellovibrionales bacterium. Lineage (GTDB taxonomy): Bacteria > Bdellovibrionota > Bacteriovoracia > Bacteriovoracales > Bacteriovoracaceae > UBA4207. The sequence goes on along the minus strand of CAXBMT010000035.1, from coordinate 13,235 downwards.
ATTGGGCTGGACGATGCTTATAACTGGAGCGATTGATCAGTCTTTATTAGATATAAAATGGTATAGCGTTCAAGTACTTTTAAGACTTCTGCTTTCGCTTATTATCTTTCCTATCTTTAGAAAGGGAATCATGATTATCTTCAGAGTTGATAAGAACTATGCAACCGACAAAGAGCCTACAACAGAAGGATCTCTTGGTTACGGCATATTTGAGGGTTGCCTCTTCTTTACATCAGCTTTCTTGACCACCGTTATTACTGAACATATTCACTTCGGTACCTTTTACCCGGTCTCTTAGCATCCTCCAAAACGCTATAATAGCTTAAGGAGGATTCATGGAATTAAAGTTTTTTCAACTTTTAGAGATGATCAACAGTCGCTTAACCAATATTGAGAAGAATATTGCACGTATCGATGAGAAGCTTGATTTCTCTATTCAACTCCAAAGAAACCACCTTATACGCGTAAAAAATGGCAGCATGATCGATGACAATATGATTCTTATGGGTGCACCCTATAATGATCTAAGTCCGCAACAATCACTTTCAGTTATCAATAACCCAGATATGGACTATACGATTCTCGATATCTCGGCAAAAAACTTTAAGCCTGTCGGCGGACATCTAGAAGGCGCTATCAGAATCCCCTTTGAAGATCTAGATCATCGTTGGGCCGAGATTCAAAGTAGAACGACTCCAATCTTAGTTATTTGTGAAGATGGTCTTAAAAGTATTAGAGCATGTGAATTATTAGTTAAGAAAGGTTATCTCAACCTTAATAATATCTCTGGTGGATATCGCTTTTTAAACCGCGAAAATGAAACTCCAAACCCGAGTTCTACTTTATAGGATAGAGAGCTGTTCACCCTCAGTAAAATCTTCTGTGATTCCCGTTTTTTCAAAAAAGTGTCTTAACAAGTGCTCGACCCTATCTAACTCCACGTCTCCAAGACGTTCTGAGTATGTGCGTTCAAGTTCGCTGATAGATTCCATCAGTGAAAGTTTGAAACGCTCTCCATAGGCGGTAAGAAAGATATTTTGCTCCCTCTTATCCTTTTCGTTCACGTGGCGTTGCAGGTAACCACGCTTTTCGAGCTCATTAAGGTGACTGGTCATTGTTTGTTTTTTCAGTCCACAAGCCGTACCAATTTCTTTGATGGAGGGGCCGTCTGATTCGCAGACAAAGAGAAGAACTTCTAAAAAACTAGGGCGAAGATCAGTGAAGCCCTTTCTCTGAAGAGTAGAGAGAAGTTCATTAGAATATTGTCGGTAGATTTTTTTTAATAAACTGCCAATGGCTGAAATCCGTTTCAACTGGCGACTCCCTTCCTGAGTAGTCTGTATATCATACTTTAAACTGAAAATAGGTTCGAATCAAGTACTATTTTGAAGTTAACCACATGTTAAGCCCAACCTCTAGCTCTTCAGGAACATCGTTTACTAGCTGATTATCCATGTTTTCAAGAGCACTAGCTATTGATGCTTGTGCAGGAAGATAGCTAGACTGAACTCCAAGAGCACTCTCTCCTTTAAGCCATAACTCTTCTTTGATCGAGTCAAACGATGATGCCGCCATAGTCTGAAAAGAGAATAGAAATAATCCAACTGTCCAAAATTTGAGCATTTTCATCGCCTAATCCTTCTTATTAAGTAGTCTTAGGCATTAATAGAGCAAGTATTAGGCCAACTAGAACAAGTTTCTGGCGTTGGAAATAGAAGTCGCAATTCCACAACATATGCCAAAAGTAACCAAACTGGTTCCCCCATAAGACATAAATGGTAATGGTAGACCAACAATCGGAAGAAGACCCATGACCATGCCCATATTCACAAAGGTATGCCAAAAGAGGATCGACATAATGCCAATTGAAACGATGGCATCGAACATTCGCGGCACGGCTGAAGCAAGCCAAATAAATCTAAAAAAGAGAATAATATAAAGAGCGATTAAGAACATGCTTCCAAAAAAGCCGTGCTCTTCGTTGAAAATTGAAAATACAAAGTCAGTATGATTCTCTGGAAGATAACTTAAAGATGCTTGTGAGGATTTCTTAAACCCTTTACCTAAGAAGCGTCCTGAACCAATGGCAATTTTTGATTGAACAGCATTATAGCCTGAGCCTCGAAGATCTGCCTCTGGATTAAGGAATGTTACAACTCGCTTTTTCTGATATTCCTTGAGGCCAAAATTATACATGGCAAGACCACTTATAACCCCAAGCACAGCTAAGATTGCTATCGTTTTCCACTTAAGTTTTCTGTAAAAACATACAGTGAAGAAAACAAGAAGAACTAAAAGACCTGTACCAAGGTCCGGCTCCATAGCAATTAAGATCGTTGGTATAAAAGCAATAATTGCAGGAATGATCAGTTGAGCAAACCCAAGTTCTCGGTCAGAATCACTTTTGGCAAACCATCTTGCTAAGCCTAAGACTACAGCGACTTTCGCTAACTCCGATGGTTGATAGCGCATGGGTCCAAGAACAATCCAACGTCTTGCTCCCATTCCTACATCTCCCATAACAAGAACTAATCCTAGTTGGACGATAAAGAGAATATAAATAAACCAGGAAAAACGAAAAAAGTTTTTTGGACTGATAAAGCTAACGGCAATACCAATTAATAATGAGATTCCAAACCAACCAAGCTGTCTTATATAAAGTTCAGATAAGTCATCCGAAGCATGAGTTGCAGAGTAAAGATTAATAACTCCAATAAAGAAGATTGCAGAGCTGATACCAAAAAAGCTGAAATCATACTTTTTTAACGCTTCAACAAATGCGGAAGTACTAATCACTCTTCACTCCCTTCAGTAGGATCTACTCGATTTTCTTCATCAGCGGCTTGAGCTTCAATACGCTTTCTCTCTCTAAGAATACGAAGATATTCTTGGCGTTGAACTTCAGCAAACTTAGCCATTTTTTCTGGTTCATACTTTTGCATAAAAGCTGTCACAATATCTTTAGCAACTGGTGCAGCTGCCCCCGATCCACTACAACCATGTTCAACAATAACACTGACTGCAATTCTGGGATCATCATATGGTGCATAAGCAGCAAAGACACCATGGTGTCTAAAACGATACTCTTTCTCTTGGCACTTCATGAAAAGTTTTTCCGCTGACATACTGATAACCTGGGAAGTACCTGTTTTACCGGCCATGGCAATCCCCTTACCTCTATTCCACCAAGAAGTACCCTTAGGGTTATTCACAACTTGCTTAAGTCCTTCGCGAACTAGTGCTAATGTCTCTGGCTTTAATGTTATTTCAGAGATCATTTCGGGCTCAGGAGATCTTACGACTTTCCCAGAGTTGGAAAATACTTCTTTTACTAATCGCGGTCTAAAGACTTGCCCACCGTTGGCGATGGCTGCATAAGCCATTGCTAACTGAAGTGGTGTAGATAGAACAAAGCTTTGACCTATGACACATGAAAGAGTTTCACCCTTTTGCCATTCAGTTCCTCTAAGCTTCTTTTTCCATTCCTTGGTTGGAATCAGGCCAGGAGTTTCTCTAGGTAAAGAGACACCACTTTTATTTCCAAAGCCTAGAGCCTTAGCGTATTTAGCCAAAACATCAATATCTAATTGTGTGCCAATTTTATAATAGTAAACGTCACAACTCTCTCTAAGACTTTTAATTAAATTAACTTTGCCGTGACCATATCTTTTCCAACAGTGAAAGCGTCGACGACCTAAGCGAAAATAACCAGGACAGTGAACTTCGGTATTAGCATCTACAATCCCCTCTTCTAGTGCTGCAATTGCTGTAATCGCCTTGAAGGTTGAACCAGGAGAATAGTGTTCTTGAACTGTACGATCTCGCATCGGGTTTCGTTCATCATTACTAAGGTCTGACCAGTAAGCAGAGCTAATACCACGACTAAACTGACCTGGATCAAATGATGGATGTGATACCATTGCCATTACTTAACATCAATAGCAACAGCACTTCCGACTTTTCCTTCAAGAGCTTTATAGGCAGCTTGCTGCATATCCCGATCTATCGTTAAGCGAAGATTATCACCTGGAACAGCAGCTTTCCCCTCAATACCTTCAAATAACTTATTAGCTCCTAGGTAGCGCTTTCTTCTTCCTAGAGCATCAACTTCAATAAACTCATGACCATCTTCTCCTCGAAGCTCAAGATCTCTCTCTTCTTCAAGTCCGGCTTGGCCGATAAAGTCTCCAAGCTTATAGTCATAATTATCCCGCTCTCTAAGTTTAGGCAGCTGGGTTTGAGAAATCTCAGATATGTATCCAAGGATGTGACCACCGACTTCTTTGTCTTGGTATTCTCTTGAAATAAAGGTAACAACACTAACTCCAGGCATTTTAGAGTTTTCTGTTTCAATGATGGCAACTTCACGTCTTGAAATATTTTTCTTAATAATGACTGGTTGATATCTAGGCTGACGTAAGTTCTTTTTCAGAGTTTTATCAATCTCACTGGGTTTCATTTCTAAGACTTGCCCTAGTTTTTTTAAAACCTGACTTCTGCCTCTTAGATATTGAGGAACAATGACGACATCAAAGCGTGGAATATTATGAACAAGTAATTGATTATTTCGGCTATAGATCATGCCTCTTGGAGCTAGTAGAGTTTCTTTTCGAAGTCTATTCTCCATTGAGTAGCGATGAAGCTCGTCGCCTTTATAAATCTGAAGATACCAGAGTCTGGCAAAAATAATCGCAAAACATAATACCATCAAGCTACCGATCGTTTCAGCTCGGCTTTTATGACTTCTTACGACATTATCTTCGCTAAACATTAGCCTTCATCCCCGAGCATTCCTCGCTCGCTTGAAGCCCAAATCTTATCCAAGATAGAAAATAAAAATGGTGATAATAAAGAGACGATTAAGCTTTCTGGAATAAATCTCCAGAACTTATCGACTAGATAAAAATTCTCAGCACCTTTCAAGGCAAGTAATCCAATAACAATGGCTAACCACACACACTGGAAAAGCTGTGTTAGAAAAATCGTAATTGCACTAGAAGAAAAGTGCATAAGGTCTTTAACATAAGAAACCACAATCGCGACAAAAACACCGGCAATTGTTCCAATTTCCCAACCTTCGACCGTATAAAAAGAATGAATCCATTGAACAGTTAGAACCATGACTGGTATCCACGGTGTTCTTAATTTAAAGGTTATGTATAAGACGATAAGGACATTAAACGGGATGCGATAACGGATCATTCCAAACATTGGAAAAAGTGAGCTGGCCAATGTTTCAAGAACAATCAAAATTAGAATAGTTACAAACATACGAGATATAAGATGTTTTAATTGAGAATTCATTAATTATCACTCCCATCAAAAGCATCTAAAGCATTCCACTCTAATTTTTTACTTTCATCAGCGTTGGAAACGAGAACAATTACTTCCTCAAGTCTGGAAAAGTCCACTGCAGGGCTAATCTCAATATGCTGGGTGATTCCATAGCTTTGTCTTTCAATTTTAGCCACCTTTCCGATGACCAGACCCTTTGGATAAATATTACCAAGGCCTGATGTTAAGATTGTGTCGTCTAAGATAACAGGCTCTGTTCTGGTGACGTATTTCATCAGAGCTAGTCGATCAGTGTAACCCTCAACAATACCGTGAGCTCTAATTCTAGCAACTAGACCATCAACACGATTATTAGGATCCAAAATAGTCAAAACATCAGCAAAGTGATCAGTCAGTCGATAGATATATCCTACGACTCCATCAGAGGTAACAACCGGTGATTGAATTTTAACACCGTCAGATGCGCCTTTATTGATTCGAATAACTCTAAAGTCACTTGAAGCATCCCAAGCAACAATTTGCGCAAGAACTTCTTGGTGCTTAAGATTTTGGCCGAATTTTAAAAGCTCTTTAAGCCTCTCGTTTTCTTTTGTTGTCTCAGAAGTTGCGAGTAAATCAGCTTCTAGTTTTGAAATAGCCTTTCGAAGATTTTCATTATTCTTACTAGCGTTTACGTTGGCGACATAGTGATTGACTATATCGCTCAACCACTTTTGCGAGTCGGTGAAAGCACGCTGCACCGGACCAAACGAATCAATCATGAAGTCGTCGAAGAATGTAGTTTCGCGGTAGGCAAAATCTCGTTTTGCGAAGTGGTAAAATGAAAATCCCAGGACTAAAACCGTTAGGACGACTTTAAGGCGCTGAGTACTATCTTGTACAAGTTTCAACAGACTTTCCGTGTCATAATTTTTTCTTCCTATAAAGATATCTAATTGCCCATAGATCATCCACCTTAAAAACATCTAAGTTGCGGAAAATCTTTACTAGGCGGTCAAAGGTTTGGATAATACCCAGATCGAAAACGCCCGAAGGAGCCCGTATGTCTTCAAATTTCCAGAAAAAGTCCACTAACGTGTTTTTAACACTTTTTATTGGCTTCATTGTTATTTCATTTATGTTTACTGGATATGAGTCCATGAAAGGTCAGCCAGACACAGTGGCAACAGTTGATGATCAAAATATTAGCTTTCGTGAATATCAATCAGAGTTTAATCGCCAAATTGAGTTTTACTCGCAATATATAGCTGGTGGACAAGTACTTTCCAGTAAACAGATCAAAGATTTCAATATCAAACAAAATGCTATCAAGAGTCTTGTTAATAATCGCCTGTCATCAACTCTTGGACAAAAGCTTGGAGTCGTTGTCCCTAATGAAGAAATTAGACAGTCAGTCAAAAAACAAGAGTTTTTTCAAACTAATGGTCAGTTTGATATTAGTAAGTACAAAGCGATTCTTCGAGCTAATTCACTAACACCAAGTGATTACGAACAAAACGTAGAGCGTGAGTTAATTTCTTCCAAAACAAGTACAATTCTTAATAAGTTCCCAGTTTCTAAAAACTTTTTAAACGATATTGAAGGCTTTAAGAAACAAAAGAAACAAGCTGATATTGTTCGTCTATCAAAAGACGAAATCTCTAATATGGTACAAGTCTCAACAAATGAAATTAAAGCTTACCTTTCAGATGCAACTAATATGGAAAGAGTTAAGTCTTTATTTAACGAGAGAAAGCCTAATTTAGATCAACAAGAAGAAGTTGAAGCTAGACATATTTTAGTTAGACCTACAGAAAAAGAAAGTGATGCTGATCTCTTAAAAAGAATTCAAAAGATTGAAAAACAAACGAATGCTAAAAACTTTGCTGATATGGCGAAGAAATTTACAGAAGAACCAGGCGGCAAAGACAAGGGCGGAAGCCTTGGAAGCTTTGGTAGAGGAAGAATGGTTCCAGCTTTTGAAGAAGCTGCCTTTTCACTTCCAGTTGGAAAAGTCTCAAAGCCAATTAAAACAGATTTTGGTTATCATCTAATCCTAGTTGAAGCAAAGAAAGATAAAAAAGAAGCTACTTTGGCCGAACATCAAAATGAAATAGCGAGTGAGCTACTTAGAAAAACAAAGTCAGATCAAGCTAAAGAGTTAATTGAGCAAATTGCGAATGACGCAAAAATGGCGCTTGAGAAGAATTCAACTTCGAAGCTTAATGCTCTTCAAAAGAAGTATAAGATTAATTTTGAAACTGATATCGAGATCAACCGCTATGATGGCTCAAGAGGTCAGGTTTTCCTTGAGACTGCTCAGCTTAATAAGATCTTTGCCAATGAAGGACCATCGCTTGAGAGATTTGAAACTGCGGCGTATATAACTTTTGTTAAAACGGGCAAGTTAACCGAATCAAAGTCTGATGCGAAAGCTGAAGACTCAGCTAGAACGACAAGTTTTGCTTACGCGAATAAAATGCGCCAAGAAATGCTTAAAAAGCTTGGTGATTCAGTAAGTGTTAGAGTCTACGATAGTAGAATCCCGTAACTAAATGGCTGACAAAAATGCAAAATACGATCAAAACGTAGAAGGAAAGTTCTACGTAGATGATCAATGCATAGCTTGTGATGCCTGTGTTTTTGAAGCACCAGGCTTCTTTGTTATGAATGATGATGATGGGCATGCCTATGTAGCGAAGCAACCAAGTAGCGAGCAAGAGCTAGAAAGTTGTGTTCTTGCCATGGAAGCTTGTCCGGTAGAAGCGATTGGAAATGATGGATAAAAAAAGCCCTTCAACTGAAGGGCTTTTTTTTAAGCTGTGTTAATAATTCTATTAGCGTTTAATATTAAGAACTTCTTGAAGCATCTGATCCGCTGTTGTTAGCGTTCTAGAGTTTGCTTGGAAGTTTCTTTGTGAAGTCATAAGACCTACGAACTCATTGGCAATATCAACGTTAGAAAGCTCTAGAGACTTAGCTAGAACATCTCCACGCCCTGACTCACCTGGTTTACCAACAGCGGCCTGGCCTGAGTTTTTAGACTCTTTATAAAGGTTTTTACCAACTTTAAAAAGGCCTTCATTGTTTTCAAACTTAGCAATCGCCATTTGCGAGATATCTCTTGAAACACCGTTATCATAAACAGCTGATAGAACACCGTCATCGTTGAACGAAAGTGAAGCCAGTGTCCCTGCAGAGTGACCATCTTGAGTGTGACGATTGATATTTGCGTCCGATCCGTACTGAGTAGAAGCATCAAGACCTGTTCCACCCTCTGAAAGAGCCTTACCAAAATCAAATTCAATTTTTTGACCTTGAGCCGCACCTTTATTGAAGTTGAAAGCGTTGCTATCACTCGCTTCTTGTTGAAGAACACCCTTGTCGTTAAACGTTAGTGTACCAGAAGCTTGTTCATACATTTTGCCTTCTTCTCCACCTTCAGCATCTTTACCGTCAACAAGTGCACGATACTTCCACTGATTGTTTCCAACTTTGTTATAGGCAAGAGTCACAAGACGAGCTGTACCGATATTATCGTAAACAGTCATAGTATGAGTGAAGTTTGCAGTCTTCTCAGGCTTTTCAAGATTAAACTCTAGAATATCAGCACGTGAATCGATATTCATATTAACTTTAACTTCTTTTGTTCCTTGGGCCGGAATCGTTGTACTACCAAGCTTGATTGGCTCTTGCTTATTAGTAATTGATCCACTTTCATCAGCAATAAAGCCCATCACTTTGTAACCATCAGAGTTTACAAGTTGACCTTCTTTATTAAAGTGCATTGAACCGTCACGTGTATAACCTGAACCAAATGGAGCTTCAACTTTAAAGAAGCCGTCACCACTGATAGCGAGGTCAGTAATACTTTCAGTTCTTGTAACATCACCTTGGTTCATCATTGGCTTAATGTGAGCTAAGTGAACACCGGCACCAAATTGGTCACCGCCATCAATCCCTTTCAAGCTTTTAGCAAGAACGTCTTGAAACTCTGCACGTGATGATTTGAAACCTGTGGTACCAGCGTTAGCAATGTTATCACCGATAACACCCATCCCCTGACCAGCTGCATTTAGACCTGAAATACCGATATTAAAAGAGCGCAAAATTCCCATGTGTCCCTCCTAGACCTCATACGTATCAAGATAAGTTTTAAACACTACGGGTCTAAAACGAGGCTTCCGGAAAGGACCAGCCACTTGTCTCTTAAGACGTTAAAAATTTAATTTACAAACAAAGTCGAATCAATTTTCGTAAAAACATTTTCTGCCATATTATCGCGGTCGATGGCCGTAACGATCCTGTTATTGGACACGTCCACGATATAAGCAGCTTTTCCAGTGATTACTAACGAATCCTGTCCGCCTTTATTTTTTAATTTTTCAATAGCACCTTTAAGTTTTGTGAACTCGCCAGCATCCATTTCTAAATTACGTTCTTTAAGTCTTCTAGCAGCGTGAGTTGAAAGACTAATACCCTGTTCAGGTGTCTTTGAACCTTCGAGCTGCTCTTTAAGCAATCCATCAAACTCCCTCTTGGAAGCCGTGTCAGTTTTACGATTAACATCAGCTTCACGATTCCCGCCGATGCGAGATACGTTTGGAATGAGCATGTTATTAATCTTTGGATTAGCCATTATTTTTTCTACACTTATTGTGCAGCTTCCTTCATTTGAGAATAACTGTTATTTGCTGCCTTTTTCAATCCGGGCATATTTTGCGCAGCACCACTTTTGCCTGTTGGCATTTCAAAACTCATAACGTCTCTAAGGAAAACTTTATTTTTTCCATCGATAGTTAAAAGCATTTCACCATTTTCAAATGAAACTGCACTGACGATACCAGCAGCGCGAGTCTCACCTTTAAATTCTTGTAACTTGTCATCATACGCCGTGACATCAAAACGATAAGTTTCTTTTGGTGCACGGGTACCATCTAAAGAAATACCATCCCAAGCTAGTGTTTGTGAACCAGCTGGAACTCCTTCTCTTTCAATTCTACCAATGAGTTGGTTTTTTGAATCAAAGATTCTAACCGTCATTGCTCTTGCATCATTTGGTAAAAAGAATGGAAGATTAACACTTGGGTCTTGACCGTTATAATCAATCGACGTTCCACCTGTGATAGCACGCTTACCTAAAAATGCAGCACCTTGGAAACGATCTTGGTTATCGCCACCTTTTGTAAGCTTGGCCATACCTGTATTCATATTTGTTAATTGTTCAAGTTGTGAGAACTGAGCAAGATCAGCGGCAAATTGCTTTTGATCCATTGGGCTCATTGGGTCTTGATTACTCATTTGAAAAGCCAATAACTTCATGAATGAGTCTTTATCCATTTTGTTGTGATCTTTAGCATCAACGAACTTACTTTCTTCTCTTATGCCGGCGACACTATTAAGTTCATCTCCGACGCTTTTTGCACCATTACTTTTTAATGTATTGGTTGGCTGGGCCATTTTAACTTTATTGAATTTATTAGGCCCTGAATCTGGGCGCCCTATCTTAGTCAAGCCGAAGCTCCCATACGTTCACGGTACTCTTCCCAAAGAAATTTCCTACGATCTGATCCATTACGATCTTGTCTATGATGGTTTTGTTGAGAGTCAGCAAATTGAGAGCCTGACTTTCCATCACTTGAAGATTCAGAGAATGATCCTGATCCTGAACTTGATTTACTACCGCCAATCACATCTGACTGAACAATTTTAAGATCAGTTAGTTTGACGCCATTTTGATTGAGTGTTTTAACCAACTCGACTTCGTGCTCAGTAAAGAATCTGTGTCCTTCACCTGTAGCTGAAATCTGCATACCAACAGCGCCTTTATCAACGCCACGGTTTACATTTAATCTGAATTGACCAAGCTCATCGTGCTTAACAATAACGTCAAGTTCACCTTTAGATGTGAGTTGCTGTTGATCAAGATAATTAACAATTTTATTAATCACTTCGGTTGATTTAGCAGCATTACTACCACTTAAATCTAAAACTTGTGATTGATTAGCTTTACCTGACATATCACCTGATGACTTAGCATTTCCAGTGATTGCTTCAGCAAGAATCTGTTGATTGGTTTGAGCCTCAGAATTAGCCAGGCTGATATCAACCTTAGCATTCTCACCGCTCTCATTGGCATACTTACTAAACATTGATGAATTTTTTTGTGCCAATTTTGCATATGGAGTTTCTGCAGCAACTTGTTTTGAAGCAAGCTCTTTATTAGCTAAAAAGTCATCGCCAGATTCAAAGAAAGATGGACGCTTCATTTCGCTATTATTTAACTTATTGCCAGGTCTTAATGATTTTAAATCTTCAGCAAACACTCTTGCTGATTCAAAGTCACCTTCTAAGCCACTTTTAACAAGCTTAGTTACAGACTCCAGTTTCTTTTGAAGGCCTTCAAGAGCTGCTTCAATATCAAAAGCTTGATTTTTAGAGTTAACAAACTCATCACCATCAAAAGTGAAGTCATTGGCGTTTTTAACACCTAGAGACTTCGCATCAAGTCCCATCATATCTAGGAATGAACCTAGTGGTGTGCCCTCAGCGACTTCATCGATTGCAGTAAGAACATCTTCAATTTTTTGAGATAAAAATTCAGGGACCTCGACAAGAGCGTCGGTGATGCCCTCAGCAGTATCGTTTACAGCCGCTGTAAGATCAGCGAGCATACCTTCAAAGCCACCACCCAAAGACTCTAAGAGTCCTTCAGCTGGATTAGCTTCAGCACTAGCTTTAGAAGCTTTGGTGCCTTGAAGAATATTTTGTAAAGCGTTTAACTGCATGTCACTCCATTTTAATTTGAGACCAAGAGCAGCATCTCTATCTTTTCATAGTCATGTACTGTTTTTGAAGCCGGGCAGAGATTTCCTTATCCATCAAATTGAATATTTTCGATACCTTAGTCGATTCGAGCTTACCTAAAATTTGAATTGAGATGTCTGTTTCTTGCACAGACAGCAAATCTGCCGCTGTTTTAGGCTTCATCCCAGCAATTGAGTCAACCATATGCTGGATTCTTTCTTGCTTCTTTCTTTCATTATCATCAAGACATGATAAAAATTTATTCTGCTTCAACTGAAATGACTTTATGGCAGCTTGAATATCGCGGTTACTATTTTGTAATTCGTCTTCTTTCTTCTTTAAAGCTATCTCGGCAATTCTTAGCTTCTCTTCTTTTTCCATAAGCTGCTTAGAAAAATCAACAAGACTTCCATTACCCATTTTTTCTATACGAGATAGAACTTCTTTTTGTACTTTTTCTTGAAAATCTTTTTCAGTATAAATTTTTTCTTGTGCAAAAGATGAATGAATAGAAAAAATTAATATTAAACCAAGAAGTGATTTCATGAGTGGTTCTCCTTAGAGCGCATAACAAGGATCTCATCTATATCAGCTTGCTCTTTTTTACTTACTTTCTTTTTATATTCCTGCAAATCTTTCTCTTTCATATTATTCATGATCTTAGTTTCACCCATTGCAATTTTGAGCTCTTCTACTTTTCGATCATACTTTCTTTCAAGCGCAGATAAGAAATTTTCAGTTACAACTCTATCTGACTTTAGACCCTGAACTGCTTCAGGATAAAAGCGAATCATTCTTCCGGCTGAACCATGATTCTCTACAGAGTGTTCTTGTGAGTTGTAATAGACGTCTACATCATTATCAATTTGGATAATTCTATCTTTAACTCTTTGGATATCTTTTACGATATTCCCAAGTTCTGTTTTAATTTGCTTTTCTTTAGCTTCACGAAGCTTCAAGACAGCAGCTAGTTTAAACTTATGCTTTTTCATTCATCCTCGCCTTGATTGTTAGACTGAGGATTAACTTGCATTTCAGCTTTTCTGGCTAGATCAACCATTCGATCGTAAAGTTCATCAATTTTATAATACTCACTCATTCCTTGTTCTTGTCTTAAAAGGTTCATGAGATCGTCATAAATAACCAAAGCTTTA
>CAXBMT010000034.1:0-15996 GCA_963976925.1 uncultured Bdellovibrionales bacterium | reverse complement strand
ACCGAGACTCACACCAGAACAAAGAAATGTATTTTTAGATATCGATCTATGGAAAAGAGATGATCTCGATCCAGATCGTTTTGATTATTGGATGGAAGCTTACCATCAGTGCCAAGAAGATGAAGTTAAGCAAGAATTTATTAACTCTTCTGAGTTCTATCTCTTTTTAAAAGCAAGATTCAACGTTTGGACATTTGACGTTGAAGATCCAAACTATCCAGATCATGATTATTATTTCTTAACTGATGATAGTTTACTCCTATTTGAATACTCAGAAGATTATGAACAAGTTCATGAGGCAAAGGCTCTTATTCGTGAACTCTACGCTCAAAAAGGGGTAGAGCATGCTTATGCATATCTCTTTAAGCTTGTTAGCGATTCATTTTCATCTCTTCAAGAAATTGAGTACAAAGAAAAGAAAGAACGCCTAAGAGATTTTGGTTTTGTTGATTACTTCGATGCGCTTGAGTATGAGTCTCCCTTTCCCAACTTATCGATGCTTGAAGGCTTTGTTAGAAAAAAGCAAGCGGCCACTGGTCGTCTTGAAGCGACTCATGAAAACCAAAATGTTTCTTATCAAGCTATTGCCCCTTATGCACAAGGAACAGAAGATCTTGCAACAGAACTTAATAAAGTAAGTGACGTAACAAGAGCACGGTTTCTCAACTTTAATTTTGTAAGATTAATTAATGCCAGTCTGGCACTACAAGATGGGATTAAAGAAGGTGGAATGGCCGTCTCTAGAGTCGGGCATAGAACCAGAAACCTTCTCTCACTTGGTCTTGAATGGGTTAAATCAGTTAAAGATTGGGGCGAAGAGGGAATCTTCTCTGTCTTTGAGTTTACCGATCTTTATAAAGTTGGTCTCACTCTTGTGACTGTCGAGCAGCGTAAGATTAAAAAGGTTTTAAGAGAAACTGGTTTTGAAAATGACGATAAGTTCTTAGGAACTTATTGGGGTGATTTTCTTGACGAAGGTTTTTTAGATATCCCTAAGTTTTATCGTCCTTATTTTCCATCTCAGGAAATTAACACGTTAGAAGCTTGGCAAGGGTGGTCAGCTCATATTGAAACTTTCAGTCAAATGTCACCATTTGCAGCTAAGTTTGGTGAGACTTATAAGGCGCTTGTAAAAGCTGGTCAGTTAGTTGATGACTATTACTTAAACTACAAAGTCGACGAGATTGATCTTGAAGCGATTCTTTTAACAAGTTTTGCCAACCACCGTTTAGGTCACTTCCAAGAGGGAATGCCCCAAAGAATGGGTCTAACAATTGATGAGTTTAAATCTTTTATTCTTCCATTTGCTAACGCTGAAGGGGAGATTGGTTTATCTGATAACCTTCTTAAAGCGGTTAGTGAGTTTTTAGAAAATTTTGGAATGAATCAGATACACGGCATGGATTCTTATCTAGCTTACTTGGTTCAAAACCACTTAGATGGTTATGATTATTCGGGTTTAAGCTTTGATGAATTTAAGCATGTTGGTGGACCAATCTTACTTAATCGTCAGACTCAGTAGACTTATCGCTTGGCTTAAAAGCTTTATTAAAAAGACGCTCCATTTCTTCGTTAAAAGCGGAGTCATGGGACAAAACTTTTGGTACAAGTTGCTTCAGAATAAGTTCTTTCTTTGCTTTTTGTTCCTCGAGTAAGAGCTTGCTTTGTGGATACTTCTTTAATGTCTTAACTTTATCACTATAGAACTGGTCTAAGAGCCTAAGTCTAATATTTTCATTTTCTAAAAAATTATATAACTGGAAGGTATCATCACCGGACCTTGGATCAATTGATCCTTCTTTGATTTCGGTACTGTCAAAAAGATCAAAGACTTCTTCAAAGCCACTAAGCTCTTTCATTTTGTCTGTTGCAACTCTTTTAACTTTCTTTGCCATAATTACTTTAGACTCTTAAGTAGCATCTCTAGAAAATGTGTTTCTTTAGTTAATTTATAAAGTTTACGATGATGTTTCATTTCTGTTTTAACATCATTGTCTAATTCTCTTAAATCTAGATTAGTTAATTTATCGGCAACAAGCTTGACTCGATTTAAGAGGCTTTGTTCTTTATTTTTTAATCTTTTTGTTTTTTGTCTGAAATGCGAGGGCAAGTCTTGTTCAAGCTTGATAATTGTAAGTACCGGATGATGCTTTAAAACTGAACTGATGGCATAGCAGGGGAAAGGAAGCTTCGGATGAATACCAAGCTCATCTAATGCTTGGGCAATATTATCTGCTTGTTCATGGGCTAAATCTGGCTGGTTCGCCGATAAGTGGATATATAAAGCTGTTTTTCCTGCACCAGCCTTATGTAAAAGCTTAACTAAGACAGGAATACTGTAGTCTTTCGTTTGTATTTCTTCAAAAACAGGTAACTTCATAGGAACAGAATACCGCACTTTCGGGGATTTAGGCAGACAATTACAATAGAAATATATGAATGATTTACCACATACGATATTGCCGGATCATCTTACTTTGTTATTGAAGGCCAACATGGCTTCTAATGGTCAGTTGCACCGAGAGTTAGATCAATATATTTATAAAAGAAAAGATCTTTATGAATTAGTGAGACGTCACTTTCCTGATGTTAATCAGTACGGTGCTGTCGGAAAATTAATTAAGTCTGTTGGTTGGATAGGCTTTAGAGATAAGATCACGTCATTGTATTTAAATTATATGTGGAATGGAAGCTATGATTCAAAGCAGGAGCCAACTTTTATAAGTGATGTTCTGGCCATTGAATCTTTCGTTTCACATAACTGTCTGCAAAATTACTCTCGAGGTTTCCTACTAGGGCTTTATCTTAAAAGTGCAGAACTTTCAGGGCAAAATTTAGACTCTCAACTTAGAGCAAAGAATATTGTTAATGATACAGAGTTAAAAGGAATGCTAAGGGCAATGGGTTCAAGAGTTATTAAAATTGATTGGCTTATCCTTCAGTTATTACACTTTAGAAACTACTTAGGATTTGCTTCATTAGTTTCAATGCTTAACCGTGCTTGTTCGTATGCAGAGATATTTGGCGAACTCTCAATGGATCAAAGAGAAGAACTTACTATTAATATGCTCGCTTATGGAGCTTCAATAAATGAAACTAATATTTTTATTGAAAGACCTGTTTAAAGGGATAGATTATGAATCCGAATAATGCTGTATGGAGCCTTTTAAAAGACCTTTCGGCCAAGAAGGGGATTAATGAGATTGTGCTTAATCGTTCTAACGGAGTATTTGTTGAAAGAGCAGGTCAATTCATTCAGCTTAATGTTCAATTACCTCGAAATGATGTTGATGAGTTCCTACAAGACGTAGCTAAGCAAAATGGAAAAACTTTTAACTCTGAACACGCTATTATGGACGCCAGACTTCCTGATGGTTCACGACTAAATGCTATTCAGGAACCTTACGTCGAAGGCCATCCCGCGATTTCGATTCGTAAGTACCAAAAACATATAAAAAGCTTTGATGAAAACCCTGGTGTTTTTGGACTCAATGAGAAATGGATCGAGTTTTTTAAAGCACTTGTCTCTGCTAGGTTTAATATTATCGTCAGTGGTGGAACCGGGACAGGTAAGACGACTTTTTTAAATCTTTTGTTAGGAGAGTTATCGAATCAAGAGCGAGTTGTAAGCATTGAAGATACTCTGGAGCTTCAGATCAACGTACCAAATGCGGTAAGACTTGAAGCCGTTCGAAATATTAATGACGGTAAACAATACTATAGTACAAGAGACTTAGTTAAAAACACTCTTCGTATGCGCCCTGACAGAATTATTATCGGAGAAGTTAGAGGGGATGAACTCTTTGATCTGTTACAAGTGATGAATACAGGTCACGAAGGAAGTATGAGCTCTATTCACGCCAATACTCCCTATGAAGCAATCTCTAGAATGGAGACACTTTATATGCTGGCCGGTTACGATGTGCCTTATCATGTCATTAGAAGGCAGATTGCCAGCGCTGTTCACTTTGTAGTCCAGATTTCACGAGATCAAGAAGGGCAAAGAGTTGTACAATCCCTCATTCAATTAACTGGAGTCGAAAGCGATCGCATCACTCATCAAACGATACTTGAACGTGAAGATGGTTTTCTAAGATCTACTGGAATTACCCCTAAGTTTATGGAAAGATTTCATGAGCGTGGGGGCATTCCACTAGACTTCTTTCGCTAGTTAAGTTGTTGTAATTATTTAACGAAATGTAAGATTTTTCTTGTCACAAATTGGGTTCTGATACGTAGTATTAAGTGATGAAAATATTATCACTTATGCTCGTTTTGACCTCACTGAACCTCTACGCTGAATCCCTAGACTTTGCTGAGGCTCAAGACCTTGTACTTAATCATGACCTAATCACTTCCTCAAAATACCAAGCATCGGCGATGGATAATTAGGCGCAAATTGCTGGGGCTTGGGGAGACCCTGTTATATCTGTCGGAGCGGCTAACCTGCCTATAGATGACGGACTTAGAAGAGATAAAACTCCTATGAGTGGAATCGTGCTTGGAATCGCTCAAAAAATTCCACTAGGAGCTCGTGCTTCAAAAAAAGAAGACGCTTTTAAACAAAGAGCAAAGCAGTATCACTATCAAACAGAATATAATTCTCAAAAACTATTGGCCAACTTTTGGAGTAAGCTCATTGAGCATAAAAGAGAGACCGAAGACATAAGCTTCCTAAAGGAAAACGTGGCTTGGCTAAAAAGTATGGTTCAAGTTTCTAAAAAGCTATATAGCAACGGTAAGATTACACAGCAGGCACTTCTAGATATACAGATTAGACTTCAACAGGTTCAGTCCAGTATTGCACAAAAGCAAGGAATGATAGATTCGATCAATGCTGCAATTGCTTATACTGTTGGTAAAGAAGTCAATGTCTCAATTAAAAACATACCGTGGGAAAAAGTTAAATCAGTTAAAACTCATGATGACCCTATGAAAGCATCCTTTAAGGCTGCAGTTTTAGCAGCGGAGTTAGATCAAGCTTCATCTAAATGGGCCATGCTTCCCGATGTAACTGTCGCCTTTAGCTATACTAAGCGAAGTAATATCGATGGAAGAGGTGATTTTGTAGGAGTTAATTTCTCTATGCCGCTTCCATTTGGAACAACAAGGTCTAGTCAAGAGGCTGTAGCTGCTAATCAATGGGTTGCTGCAAAATCAAGTCTTAAAGATTATAATCAAACTAAAACGACATCTCTTTACTCTCTTACTAAAGTAGCTTCAGCTCTCGAACAGCAACTAGCCTTAACTAAAAAATCCCTTAGTTTTGCAAGAACCGCTAAAGAAGTTTCTTCAAAGTCTTATAGAATTGGTGGAGTCTCATACTTTGATCTTTTACAGTCAGAATTAAGGCTCCAAGAAATTGAATTAAAAGCGAATGAATTAGAAGCGAAGCTTTCTGAAAACTATATTCAGCAAAAGCTCTGGAATAGCGACATGGTGATCCAATGAAAATGATGATTTTAACTTCTCTGTTACTCTTCGGTTGCACAGATCACTCAGAGCATGAAGCTAGTAACAAAGTGAATAAAGGACATTCTGAGCATTCTTATTATACATGTTCGATGCACCCCCAAGTTCACGAAAATGAGCCAGGAAAATGTCCTATTTGCCATATGAACTTAACCAAAGTTGACGTGCAAAACAACGATGAACCTGCTTCGGCACCAAAGACAGAAGAAAAACTATATGCCTGTAAGGACGACCAATCGATTACTTCTCCGTCGCCGACGATCTGTCCAATAGACGGTGAGCAGATGATTGAAGTCTCAAGTTCAAATACCAATAATGTCGTTGCAAAAGTAAAGCTTAGCAATACTCAGATAGATCATTTCGATGCCAAGGTTTTTAGTGTTTCCACAATGCAAATGACTAAAGACGTAAGACTTTTAGGCAGTGTAATTCAGGCACAAGAAAAGGAGAGTAATATTCCTCTTCGTGTCGATGGCAGAGTGGAAAAGGTTTACATCAAATCTGAAGGAGAGTTTGTAAAAAAAGGTGATGCGGTTGTTGATATCTATAGCCCAACTTTAATCTCTTCAGGCGAAGAATATGTCATAGCAAAAAATCAAGTTCTTAAACAACCTAATAGCAAAGACTATCGTGATCTTCTTCGTCAATCAGAAGAACGCTTATCAAACTGGGGTGTCAATGAAGCTCAAAGAGAACAATGGTTTAAAGACGGTGAAGTTAAACGAACTATAACTATTTATTCACCAACCAGTGGAATTGTAACAGCTAGGAATGCAGTTAAAGGTAAATATTTTAAAGAAGGTCAAAGCCTTTTTGATCTGGTTGATCTATCAACGGTATGGGTCGAGATGGATGTTTATGAAGTTGATTCAGCCTTAGTATCTAACAATCAAGACGTAAGTCTAAGGTTTTCGGCCCTCCCTGGTACTGTTTTAAAAAGTAAGTTGGACTTTGTTTCTCCTGTAATTGACCCAAAAACTAGAACGCTCAAGGTTAGAGCTACAATTGATAACGAAGACGGCTTATTAAAAATCGGAATGGTTGCTGATGGTAATCTTCAAGTCGACTTAAGTAGTAGCGAACTAGTTGTCCCAAGGTCAGCCGTAGTCGATACCGGTAAACGAAAGATCATTTGGATTAAAGTGAGTGAGAAGAGCTTTGAAGCCAGAACAATTAGAACAGGTCATAGTGCTGGAAGCTATATTCAAGTATTAGAAGGGTTAGTAGAAGGAGATAAGATTGTTGAAAAGGGTAACTTCCTTTTAGATGCTCAGGCTCAGCTATTTGGTGGATATCTTGAATAGTCTTATTCAAAACTTAGTTGAATCTGCAATTCGAAAAAGAATTTTTGTCTCTTTAGTTTTTGTATTAGTAGCAATCTTTTCAATTTTTTCTTTTAATCGTGCAAGAATTGATGCCATTCCTGATATCGGAGAGAATCAACAGATTGTTTTTAGTGAATGGCCAGGACGCTCTCCTAAAGATATTGAAGAGCAGTTAACTTATCCATTATCTAGTGCTCTTCAAGGGTTACCGGGAGTTAAACGAATTCGAGGCACTTCTGCCTTTGGCTTTTCTACAATCTATATTATTTTCGACGAAGACATTGATTTTTATTGGGCACGCTCTCGTATTTTAGAGAAACTTTCAAGCGTTGATTCAATAGTTCCTGAAGGTGTTACACCAATGCTTGGTCCTGATGCTACAGGCTTAGGTCAAGTGTTTATGTATACTATAGAAAATTCGGATACCGCGACTGACAAGAAGTCTCTAGATGAACTTCGTGCTATTCAGGACTTTTATGCAAAATTTCATCTTCAATCAGTTTCAGGTGTCAGTGAAGTAGCAAGCGTTGGTGGCTTTATACGTGAGTATCAAGTTGATATAGATCCAAGAAAACTTCTGGCTTATGACGTTCATTTTACTCAGGTCATAAAATCAATTCAAAATAGTAACCTTGATGTAGGTGCAGAAGTCATAGAGCAGGGTGAACGTGAGATGGTTATCCGTGGGGTAGGCTTTCTTCGCTCCATTGAAGATATTGAAAATGTTGTTGTTGGTGTTAAAAATGGCACACCAATTCGAGTACGAGATGTTTCAAGTGTAGGAACTGGACCAGGCTTTAGACGTGGGGCACTTGATAAGAATGGACAAGAAGCTGTTGGTGGAATTGTAACAATGCGCTTTGGAGCCAACCCACAAGAAGTTATTGATAATGTAAAAAAGAGACTCGAAGAAATTAAAGATGGACTGCCAAACGGTGTCGTCATTAAACCTTTTTATGACAGAACCGAACTTATTCAAAAAACACTTGGAACAGTTTATAGCGCCCTAACACAAGAAGTAATTATTACTGTTTTTGTTGTTATGTTCTTTTTGATACATTTAAGAGCTTCTCTTCTTGTCACACTGACTCTTCCGTTTGGCGTGGGGATTAGTTTTATTTTTATGGATCAGTTGGGAATTGATTCAAATATTATGAGCCTTTCAGGTCTAGTTATAGCCATCGGTACCATGGTCGACATGGGTATTATTATTACTGAAAATATTTACTCAGCGCTTGCCAATAATACAGAACCCAAAAGAAGAATTGATGTAATTGTTGAAGCTGCTAGAGAAGTCGCAGGGCCAATTTTAACTGCAGTTTTAACGACGATCGTTACCTTTATTCCTGTCTTTGCCCTTGAAGGGGCTGAGGGAAAACTTTTTGGACCACTCGCTTGGGCAAAAACTTTAGCTATGTTTGGAGCGGTTATTGTCGCGATTATCCTAGTTCCCGCTTTATCTTCCTTTTTCTTAAAAGGTAAACTAAAGCCAATAGAAATTAATAAAGTATCTGTTTTTATCCTTAAACACTATCAGCCTACTCTAAGATCTATTTTGAAAAACAGAGGGAAGTTTCTTTTAATCCCATCTGCGCTAATATTGCTTGGTGCTTTTGCTAGCACGCGATTAGGTAAAGAATTTATGCCTTCTTTAAATGAAGGAAGTATTCTTTATATGCCGGTTACAACTCCTGATATTTCAATGACTAGGGCAAGAGAGCTTTTAGCCCATACTGATAAAGTTATTTCTACTCATCCACTAGTTCGAGAAGTTGTTGGCAAGCTTGGTAGAGCAAAAAGTGCTCTTGATCCTGCCCCAATTGGTATGTTTGAAACTGTTATTAATCTAGTTCCAGAGGATAAGTGGCCATCAGGTACAACTATCTATTCTATTATGGAGGAGCTGGATCAGATGGTACAAGTTCCAGGCTTGGTTAATGCGTGGCTGTTTCCAATTGAAAATAGAGTGGCCATGATTTCTACTGGAATTAAAACACCCATAGGAATAAAAATTTTTGGTCCGAACCTTGAAAAACTTGAAGAAATTGCTTCAGCCGTTGCCAATGAGGTAGAGAAAATTCCTGGTGCTTATGGTGTCTACGCGGAGAAAATTGTAGGTAAGCCTTATGTTGAGTTTCACATCGATCGTTTAGCAGCCTCAAGGTTTGGTATTAATTCAGCTGATGTTAATAAAATACTACAAACAGCAGTTGGAGGAATGTCGATTGGTCAATTTTACGATGGGCGAGAAAGATACCCCATTCGTATGCGCTATAAAAAAGAGTTTAGGGAAGATATTGAAGAACTAAAAAGAGTTTTAGTTCCTAGTCCGCTAGGTCCACATATTCCGATATCTCAGCTTGCTCAAGTTAAAGTTGTTACAGGCCCTGCTGCCATACAATCTGAAAATGGCATGCAAAGAGCAACAGTACTTGTAAATATTCGAGATCGCGATTCAATCGGTTTTGTTGAAGAAGGAATAGAAAAAATTGCAAAGAGTATCAAACTTCCAGCTGGCTACTCCTTAGCTTGGGCCGGTCAATGGGAGAATCAAGAACGAGCTAATAATAGACTTTTATGGCTTATTCCTCTTTCATTATTTATTAATTTAATTCTCATATACCTTGGTATTGGAAAGCTTAGAGATGCTGCTATCGTATTTTTAGCGATACCTGTGGCAGCCTCCGGTGGTCTTATCTTGCTTTGGTTACTTGGAGTTAATACATCTGTCGCCGTCTGGGTAGGCTTTATTGCCCTCTTTGGTATTGCTGTGGATGACGGTGTCGTGCTGATGAGCTTTATTAAATCAGAACATAAAAGACTTAAGCCAAAGAATACTATCGAGTTATTTGATGTCATCGTTGAAGCGGGGTCTAGAAGAATTCGACCGCTTCTAATGACTACGGCCACTACAATTATTGCCTTATTACCAGTCATGTGGTCGAGTGGTACTGGGTCTGAAGTCATGCGTCCTATGGCGATACCTATTTTAGGTGGGATGACAATTGAACTAATAACACTTTTTGTTGTTCCTGTTATTTATAGTTATGTTGAACAAAATAGAATTCAAAAGGAGATTACTGATGTTTAAGAAACTTTCTCTCGCTCTGCTCGTTTTTGCTAGTTTTAATCTTTTTGCAGCTAGGGCTCCACTAAAAGAAAATGTTAAGAAGAATGTTGCAGAAGTTTTAAATGCAAATGAAGAGCTGCATGCTGCTTTTTTTGATTATAATAATGAAAGCGTCCAAAAAGCAGCTATGAGCGTTGCTAAAAAGATTATGGCCATTAATGACAAAAAGATTTCAAAGCTTTTAAAAGTAAGCCACGACAAGCTTATGGAAATGACTAAGAGTGAAGACGAAAAAGCTAATAAAGAAGCCTTTTATGTCGTTTCTTTAGGTCTAGCTAATATTATTAGAAAGTATGATGTTGGTGGAAAATGGAATGTCTATTCATGCCCGATGGTAAAAAAGAGTTGGGTTCAAGACTCAGCTAAGAACGACAACGTAAGAAACCCATATGCTTCTGAAATGCCTGGATGTGGTAGTAAAAATACCTCTTTCTAGTATAGCGACACAGTCCTATGGGTTTAGATCATAGGACTGCTTTGTTTATGTTGACTGCGAAACTCGGTTTCTAAGCTTTTCTTTACATATTGCCGATTAATTTCCATGGGATTAATACGGTTTTTAAGATTATTCTTTATATTTTTTGTTTTCTTAAGCTTTGATTGCTTCGCCAATCAAGTTGTTTGTGAACAAGGCATGGAAAGTTATCTTCCAGTCAATCAACAAACTATTAATACAGCTGAAACTTTAAGTGCATCAACCTTATTAAACGGAGCCCTTGACTGTGGCTGGGCCGTCCTTCAAGGAGCGTGGGATGCAACTGGTGGGTTAGTGGCAGGGGCAGCTAACTGTATATGGTCACCCATTGAATGTGCTCAATCAGCTCGAACAGCTTTTAATAATGCCAAAAACTTCATCACTAATATTGTTGAAGAAAGTAAAGCAGTTATTGATGGCATCAGCGGACTACCAGCAAGTGAAAAGGTTAATTTGATTTGCTCCATAATCGGAAGTATTGGAGCAGATGTTCTTATTGCAATTCTAACTGCCGGTGCCGCTAGTGGGAAACTTGGAATAACACTTGCGAGTATTGCCTATAGAATAACCCAGATTGCGGGCATCTTCCGGCGAGTCGTCTATCTACCTGCTAAGCTTTTAGGAAAGATGTCTAGGGCAGCTCTAACAAAGGTTGATAACCTCGTTGATATGGGATTTGGTCCCATGTTGCAAAGAAGGCTTCGATCATGTTTATAAAAAAGTTCTTAATACTTTTCTTCATTAGTTTTCAGGTCTTTGGTTCTCAATGCGATATTGATAATATTGTTGATGATGTTAACGGCAATTATCTAAGAAATAGAAGACAGGCCATGCAAAAAGCCAAAGACTTAGCGGGCATTCCTCGTAGTGCAAGGCTGCAAAGACAATATACCGTTACAGGCGATGTTACTAAAAGAGGTAACCCCAACTATGTTTATAACGCCAATGTAACCCATCAAGGTCGCTACTATGAATACTTAGATAATCAGGGGCAAAAGAAGTTTATTGTCGAACATACAAATGACTTCGAACAAGGAAACGGCGCTCATTTTCACGCAGCTAGACCTTCGGCCCACGATCCCTATAGAAATAACAGAGACTATACTCTTTTAGGAACTGATGAAAGTGGTGGCTCAGTAGTAAAGAAATACTTAAGAATGTCAGATAATAACGGTGAACACCATATCTACTACCATGTTGAAAACTAAGCATGAATCGCCTAGAAGAACTCAAACGAAGAAAACTAGTAAGTCAGGATCTTAAAATAGTAGAGGATCTTTTTGGAATACATTTTCTCGTTAGTGTTCAAACACAGACTCAAATAAAGGCTAATTCTAAATACGAAAAATTCTTAATTAACAAGAATGTTATAAAAACCTTTGAATCTAAGCCACCTTCTCTAGATATAACTCCTTTTAAGTTAGTGGCAAGTGATTACCTTATTAGACTTCATGATTCTTTGTCAGGGGAGTGGTTTGGAGTCAAGAACTATGAAGAGTTTGTTAAAGCCTGTGTAAATTGCGGGTGGGTTGGTTTAAGTCTCTATTCTGTCTCAGGTGATAAATTATACTCTCTTTACGAAGACGAATATGCTTGGCAGTATTATATCAATGAATAAATTTCTAATATTTTTTTGTTTTCTTATAAGTTCACAGGTTTTTGGGAAAACATATGACATAACCTTTCCAAGTGATTGGAGCGTGAAAGAGAAGTCTTTTGGTGCAGACTATTTTGCTTATACACCCATAACAATTAATAAAGATTCGGCATCAGTTTTTATTAAAGAATATAATAAAAAGATCAAAGACCCTTTAGCCTTTATAAAGAATGATATTGAAAAAAATATCTCAAAAAATTCAAAAAAATATAAGAACTTAAATATATATAAGTCTTCTTCTAAAAAGCTTGGTGAAGAGTTATTTCATATTGTTGATTATTACTATTTCGATAATACTAAGAATAAGATTATTTTTTCACAAATTTCAATATTGAATCTGCCAAGTTCATACCTTTACATCAATTATGCTGGTGATGAAGCAACCTATAATGACTACAAAGATAGTGTTTTATCAATTATGAAGTCTATCAGACGAAAGTAATCTAATATTCTTTGTTTGAGATTTCGCCTTTTAAGATTTCTACTCCAGAGCTTGTTCCAATTCTTGAAACACCTGCCTGAATATAGCTTTTTGCAGTTTTATTATCTCTAATTCCACCACTGGCTTTAATTAGCATATCCTTATCGATATTATTTTTCATGATCTCAATGTCTTGCAAAGAGGCACCACGACTAGAAAATCCAGTTGAGGTCTTTACGAACTTTGCTCCTGCCTTGGTCGCTAATTGGCATGCCCTTGCAATTTGTTCTTCATTCAATAGTGCGGTTTCTAGTATGACTTTTACTATAACTTGTCCTGCGGCTTGAACGACTTGTGCAATATCACTTAAAACAATTTCATCATTATTATCGAGAACATTTCCAATCGATATAACCATATCAATTTCAGTTGCACCGTTTTTGATGGCATTCGTCGTTTCAAAGACTTTAGTTTGAGTCGTTGAAGCACCTAGGGGAAAGCCAATCACTGTGCATATTCCTACAGGTGAATCTTTTAATTCTTGCTTAGCAAGACTGACAAATTGGGGATTAATGCAAATAGTTTTAAAATGATATTCTTCAGCCTCGCTGCATAGCGTTTTTATTTGTGCAGCCGTTGCATCAGCCTTAAGTAGGGTATGGTCGATATAGGATTCAAGTGGCAGAGTGGTCATGACTTCGTCCTTCAAATAATGCTAGTATTTGGCAATGTTTGCTAAATCCAGCTGGCTGCTAAGGCCCGTTACAATCTTTGTTTTTTCTTTGTTAGCGCTTGGTACTTCGCTTTATCTTTATATCACCTCTTATTTAAGGGTCAATGATGCCTTCGCGATGTTTGTCCGTAAACATAATCTTGATGCTAGGCAACTTCTTGATTCGCATACATGGGTAACTATTTTGATCCTTTCTGTTTTAGTCGGATCAATTATTCTTGGTTTTACCCTCGTGTTTGTTTATTACCAAAAGCTTATTCAGCTCTACCGGATGCAACAAAACTTTATTAGTGGATTTACTCACGAGCTTAAGACGCCTATTGCTTCGATCAGACTATTTCTAGATACCTTCTCTCGCCATGATCTACCCCGAGAAGAAGCACTAAAGTATATCCAATTTATGAAGAAAGATACCGATCGCTTAGCCACAAACGTGGATCAAATTCTTAATCTGGCTAAGATTGAAGAAAAGAAATACGAGCCTAATCTGACAAGCGTAAATTTAAACCAATATATGAGCGAAATCGTTGAAAAATCACATAGTCCAGAAAGTGGTCGAAATATTTACTTAAATCCATTTGAGAAAGATTTGCGCGTACAGATTGATCCTCCTTTATTTGAAATGATGATTATGAACTTAATTAATAATGCATTTGTTTATAATCATGGTGACAATAAAAAACTTGATATTGATTTATCCAGTGATCATTTCACTGTCATGATTTCATTTACGGATAACGGGATGGGGATTGAGCCAAGTGAATACAAAAAGATTTTTAGAAAGTTTTATCAGGTTGGAAAAACTTCTAAAGGATCTGGTCTGGGTTTATATCTTGTAGGCGTTGTCGCAAAATTACATGGTGGCTCAGTTGATGCTTCAAGCCCTGGACTAGGCGCTGGTACAACTTTTCAGTTAACGCTTCCCTTGAGTTTGGGGGATTAATGCAAAAAGAAAGAATTCTTATTGTTGAAGATGAAGAACATATTGCTGAAGGACTTAGAATAAATTTAAGCCTTCAGGGTTTTGACGTTCAGGTCGCAATTGACGGCGCAAAAGGACTTAAGGCTTGGCGTGATTACAAACCACATTTATTGGTTATTGATTTGATGATGCCGGTCATGGATGGAAATCAACTAGTCTCAAATATTAGAGCTGAAGATGAGAAGGTTCCTATTTTAATCTTAACAGCAAAAGATGCCAGTAAAGATAAGGTCAAGCTCTTACAAAAAGGTGTTGATGATTATTTAACTAAGCCATTTGTCTTGGATGAGTTTCTACTGCGTGTCTCAAGACTTATTGAAAAATCACGTTGGTATAGAAAAACAGAAGGTGAGATGATCATCTTTGGAAATGATGATGAAAATAGAGTCGACTTTACTGCAAGGCTTGCTTTTCACCGTGATAAAAAATATGACCTTACAGAACAGGAACTTGAAATTTTTAGATTCTTTTTTGAAAATCAGGGCCGACCAATTCCTAGAGCGGAGATCCAAGAAGAGGTTCTTGGCTTTGGTGAAGATGTGACTTCCCGCACATTAGATAATTTTATTGTAAGATTGCGTCGCTACTTTGAAGACGATCCTAAAAATCCTAAGTACTTTGAATCGGTGCGTGGTGTCGGTTACCGCTTTCACCTGAAAACACGTTGACCTCTTAGTCCATTTTCGCCTAACGTTACATGAATCATTATTGGAGTATATATGTCTTTATTGAAAGGAAAAAAAGCCCTCATTCTCGGTGTCGCTAATGACATGAGTATTGCTTGGGGAATTACCAAAGCTTTTAAAGAACACGGTGCAAGTGTTGCTTTGACTTATTTAAATGACGGTTTAAAAAAGCGTGTAGAGCCGCTTGCTAATGAAGTCGGATGTGACTTTTTATGTGAAATGGATGCTACGAATGATGCTCATTATGAAAATCTAAAAAAGACTGTCGAGGAGAACTGGGGAAAGTTTGATATCCTTGTTCACTCTTTAGCATTCGCAGATAGAAATGATCTTAAGGCTGATTTCTCAGATACTTCTAGAGAGGGCTTTAAGCTTGCTTGTGATGTATCCGCATTTTCACTTGTCGGTCTTTGCCATCACCTTAAAGACATAATGAATCCTGAAGGTTCAGTTATGGCGATGACATATCATGGATCTCAACAAGTTCTTAAGGGTTATAATGTGATGGGGGTTGCTAAGGCAGCACTTGAAGCCTCAACTCGATATTTATCTGAAGACCTAGGTCGCAGAACAATTCGTGTTAACTGTATTTCAGCGGGCCCAATCAGAACCCTCGCTTCATCTGCTGTTCCAGGACTGAGAGAAGTATTCAAGATGGTTGAAGAAAAGGCACCGTTGCATAGAAATGTTTCTCAAGATGACGTTGGCGGAATGGCCGTTTATCTTGCGAGTGATCTTTCTCGCGGCGTGACCGGACAAACACTTTATGTGGATTCCGGCCTTGCTATTATGGGTGCTTAATACCTAAAGTTTTTATGGATATAGGCTACTGCTTTTTTCACATTTTCTTGTGGAGTTAGTGGTAGCACTCCATGTCCCAGTCCCATGCTACATCTTGATAAATCCTGTCCTTGAACATTTTGCCAAAGTCTTTCTAAACCAGCTTCAACATGCTCCCATTCTAAATGCAGTAGGGAAGGATCAAAATTTCCTTGAATCATATAATCAGGTCCAAGCTCTTTTAGTGCTTGTGGAAGATTCATGCGCCAATCAATTCCCAGAACATCAATCGCTTCACATTCAATTGCTTTGAGATAATCCAGATGTGTATGTTT
>CAXBMT010000033.1:0-16903 GCA_963976925.1 uncultured Bdellovibrionales bacterium | reverse complement strand
CACGCCCAGCTTGCTTAGCCCCAGATGCCATGGCCGCAGCATTGGCTTCACTATTAGCAATAGCAACGCGAATACCTTTTGCTTCCAGTTCGTTTCGACGCTTGTGAAGAATATTAAAATAATCAGCCAGCGGCGATCCTGGATATCCAGTATAAAGGGAAAAGCCAGCTTCGAGCCCGCCTTGGATGAGTATTTCGTTGCCACCTAGAATTTCTGTAGTCATTTCAAAGTTTTATCAGGAATTGAACACACTTCAAAGGATTGTCTGCTAGACATAACGCACAAGGCAAAGGGGCCGCACCATTTCTTGAAAGGTCGTTACTATTAGCAGAGAATATGGCCACAAAATTTAGATGAGAGAGGATACTGTGACGTCACGCATTGGAAAGAAGAATACACTAGGGTTAATTGCCATTGATCACCTTGAGTTCACCTGCAACGATATTGCTGGAAAAATTGGTACCGATTTTTCAAATCTTGGGTTCACAAGAACTGAAAAGAATGAGGCTTCGCAATCTGAACTTTATGTTCAAGGCCAAATTAGATTTGTATTAACCTCAAATCCAGATGCCGGACAATTTTCTAGAAAATACTTTAATGCTCATGGAGATGGCGTCAGTAAGATGTCTTTTTTAGTTGAAGACGCTGAACATGCTTATAATGAAGCACTAACTCGCGGAGCTGAATCAATTCAAGAGCTAAGAGTAATTGATACTGATCATGGTATTTATAAAATTGCTATGATCCAAGGCTTTGGAGATGTGCTTAACGAGTTTGTTGAACGACCAAAAGATGCTCCGTTTAGACCTGGATTCGTTAATTTTGGCGAAGACTCTCGTGCCAAAAAACTTAATATTCGCTGTTCAAGAATCGACCATCTTACCAATAACGTCCCTTTTGGCGAGATGGAAAAATGGGTTGAATTCTATGAGCGCGTCTACGGCTTTAAGCAAATTCAAGAATTCCTAGATCGTCATAAAGGTCCTGGAGTTCAACATATCGCACTTATGACTCCAGACGCCCTAGACACAGTTCAAGAGCTTCGTGATCGAGGTTTTAAGTTTTTAGAAGTACCTCATACATATTATGAAGCTATTCCAAAGCGCGGATTGAATGTAACTGAGGATCTTGCTGAATTAGAAAAGCGTCAGCTGCTGGTTGATGGCGATAAAGATGGCTACCTTTTACAAATTTTCAGCGACACTTATGTCGGGCCATTATTTTATGAGTTTATTCAAAGAAAGAATCATTGGGGCTTTGGTGAAGGAAACTTCCAAGCTCTCTTTGATGCAATCGAACGTGATCAAATGAAACGAGGCTACCTCGAATAAGGAAAAACTATGTACAAGTTAATTGCAATCTACAAAATCCCAAATGATAAGGATGCTTTTCAAAAGCACTACGATGAGGTTCATGCTCCACTAGCAATGAAAGTCCCTGGTCTAAAAGAGATTCGTCTTAATAAAGTTTTTGGAACTCCACGCGGCGAAAGTGACCTGCATCTTATTGCTGAGCTTTGTTTTGAAAATAAAGATACTTGGAAAGCAGCTATGAAATCTGAAGAAAATATGGCCGCTGGTAAAGATCTTATGAGCTTTGCTAAAGACATTGTCTCAATTCACTTTGCTGAGGAAGTAAAAGCGTGAATATCATTGTAGAAAAAAATTGGGATAATCACCCGCATATTGCTTTGGTGAAACTTAATCGCCCAAAAGTCTTAAATGCTTTATCAACTGACCTAATGAATGAGTTGATTGAAGCTCTTTTTAAGCTGGAAGATGATCAAGAAGTAAGAGTTATCATCCTAACCGGTGATGATCGTGCTTTTGCAGCTGGAGCTGATATTGCCGAAATGGTTGAACATACTCCTGTTGATAAAATCATGGAAAATCGCTTTCGTGCTTGGTCTCAACTTCCACTAATTGGAAAACCAATCATCGCTGCTGTATCAGGATTTGCTTTGGGTGGCGGCTGCGAATTGGCCATGGCTTGTGACATGATTATAGCTGGTGATAACGCTAAGTTTGGTCAACCAGAAATCAGTATTGGTGCAATGCCTGGTGCAGGTGGTACACAACGTCTTACTAGAATCATTGGTAAGAGTAAGGCCATGATGATGAATCTTACAGGCGAAATGATTGATGCAAAAAAAGCCTATGACTGGGGCTTAGTTGCTAAAGTTGTTCCGGCAGAAACTTTGCTTCAAGAAACATTTGAGATTGCCAAAAAGATTGCAGCAAAAGCACCAGTAGCCGTAAGACTGGCTAAAGAGTCTATCAACCGAGCTTATGAAACCACTTTGAAAGAAGGAATGGAATTTGAGCGTCGTAATTTTTATCTAACCTTTTCTTCCTCTGATCAAAAAGAAGGAATGAGAGCTTTTCTTGAAAAAAGAGAAGCAAAGTATACAGGTCGTTAAATGAGTACCAATTTTGAATTCATTAAATATGAAGAACAAGGTGCGACTGGTGTTATCACAATCAATCGTCCTGAAGTTTATAATGCCCTTTCAAGAGCAGCTAAACTTGAAATTATTAAGGCACTAAGAGATGCAAACCGCTCCCCTGGCATTAGAACTTTAGTCATCGCTGCCGAGGGAAAGGCTTTTTGTACCGGACAAGATCTAAACGATCGCACAGTTCAGGCTAATGAGGGACAAAAGATTGATCTAGGAAACACTCTAGAAACTGAATGGAATCCATTGGTAAAAGCTATACGTTCTTCCAGTAAACCAGTTATCGCAGCCGTTCAAGGTGTGGTCGCCGGTGCCGGAGTTTCCGTTGCTCTTGCTTGTGATTTAATCATTGCAAAAGCTGGGGTTAAATTTGTATCAGGCTTTACACGTTTAGGATTATGTCCAGATGCAGGCTCTTCATTCATTTTAGGTCGAGCAATTGGTGATAAGAAAGCCTTAGAGTTCTTCCTTTTAGGTGAGCCTCTTATGAGCGATTTTCTAGTCGAAAAAGGACTAATTAACTGCTTAAGCGATTCTCCTTTAGACAATGCTTTGGCATGGGCGTCTAAGATCAACAACTTAAGCCCAAAGTCGACGTCGCTAGTTAAACGTAACCTGCAAAATGCGGTAGAATCATCGTATGAAGATAGTATGAATAATGAAACAGCAGCTCAACGCCACCTTGGTAATTCAGAAGAATATCAAGAGGGCCTAAAAGCATTTTTTGAAAAAAGAGAACCAAAATTCCACTAGGAGATAAATATGGGTGCAAGAGAATATTCAAGCGAAGACTTAAAGCTCTTTGAAGAAATCAAAAATGGTCGATCTTTTGATAAAGGTGAAGAACTTCCACCATTATATAGAAAGATGTTAATTAATCTATTATGGATGCAAGGTGATTCAGAATATTCTGGAGGCCTAGGCTATTCGCCATGGATTGCAAAAGCTCCAGACATGCGCGAAAAAGTTTTAGTTGCTCAAATTGTTAAAGATGAGATGCGCCACGCTTCAGTTATTTATAAAATTCTTGAAGATCTTGGACAAGATACTCAAACACATATCAAGAATACTGAACTTGATTACAAATTAGATGAAGATCAAGTTCAAATCGGCTTTAAGCGTTTAAAAGATGATTATCGAGTTAATATTTTTTACTATAATATCAAGTATTGGACCGATTTTATTCTCTTTAACTTCCTAATGGACAGAGCTGCAGGTCACCAACTTGAAGACACGCTTCAAAGTTCTTATCTTCCATGGAAAAAAGGGATTGAAGGAATTTATAAAGAAGAAGTCATGCACCTTACACACGGTGATAAGTGGGTAAAAATTCTTGCGGCTGATCCAAGTGAAAAGCCATTCCTACAAGAACGCCTTAATCTTTGGTGGCCAAGAGTAATGAATGTTTTTGGAAACTCACAAGGACAAGCTAATGATATTTATGTTCGTCTAGGGCTTAAGCGTAGAACGAATGCTGAAGTTCGTGATGCTTTCTTAAAAGAAATTCACGCACTATGTGATCAAGTTGGTTTAGTTATCCCTGAATACAGAGAAGCTGATCAACCAGTTCAATAATATTTGGAGTCCTCCATGGATGGTACAATTAAGTATGCTCTAGTGATTGGAGCAGGAACAATGGGAAAGGGCATAGCCCAGTGGCTTGCCCAATCTGGCGTTAGAGTTTCACTTTGCGATCTTCGCGGAGAAGTAGCGACTGATGCTCAAAAAGATATCGAGCTTTCTTGGCAAAAACTTATTCAAAGAAAAAAGTTCACTCAAGAACAAGTAGATGAAATGGGTGAGAGGCTTAATGCCTGCGCTGTTTCTGATATCGATGGAACAGATGATGCACCTGATTTAATAATTGAAGCAATTATTGAGTCAGTTGAAGCTAAGAATAAACTCTTTGCTGATCTTGATGCTTCAATGCCTGAGAAAACGATCTTTGCGAGTAATACTTCTAGTATTCCAATTGCGAGACTTGCTTTAGCAGTAACTCCTAAGCGACGTGAACGTTTCCTAGGTCTACACTTTTTTAATCCAGCTCCTATTATGAAGCTGGTTGAAATTATTAAAGGACCTGGAACAAAGAGTGAACTGTTAAGTCACCTCTACCTTTGGTTTCAATCAAAAGAAAAAAAGCCGGCTATTTGCTCTGATTCTCCAGGATTTATTGTAAATCGTGTTGCTAGAAACTTCTACGGAGAAGCTTTTAGAGTTATTCGCCATGAGCATCCTGGAAAAGTAAAAGCCATTGATGAAGTGATGAAAAAATGTGGCGGCTTTAAAATGGGACCATTTGAATTAATGGATTTGATTGGTATTGATGTTAATTACGATGTCACCCAGTCTGTTTGGAAGGATTTCTTTTTAGAGCCACGATTTGCACCACATCCCCTCCAAAGGAAAATGGTAGAAAGTGGTCGACTAGGTAAAAAGACAAAACAAGGATTTTATCATCATGACGACTAAACTTAGAATCCTAATATCGAGAGACCATCACTTTTTTCCAATTCTTGAAAACTCTGGTCGCTCTGACGTTACAATTTTGTCACGTGGAGCAGATATTGAAAGACTTGAGCTTAAAGAAGATCTCATTCTTGATCTAACCGCTTGGGGAAGAGAAAAGAAATCTGATTTACTTGAAAGACTTTGTGAATCTACAACTAAACCAGTAATTAGTGATTTGAGTCTAGTTTGGGGTGAAGCTTTTTTAAAACGTTATAGTTTTATTGCCGGTGCGGTGGCGACAGTCTTTCATTCACCGACAGCCACATATGAGGCCTATGTTAGGCCTGAACATAAATCACTTTTAGAAACTGCATTCGAAAGTTTTGGCATTAGCATGCATCTAGTTGAAGAAGTTGGAATCGGCTTCACCTTTCCAAGAATAAGCTCCATGGTTATTAATGAAGCTTACTTTGCGCTTGAGGAAGGTCTTGCCACAACTGAAGACATTGATACAGCGATGAAGTTTGGAGTTAACTACCCTTTGGGACCTCTTGATTGGGCACAAAGAACTGGTTCACAACATATCGCAACTCTACTTGATGAGCTTTATAGTGTTACAGGTGATCCACGTTATCGTGCCTGTCCTCGACTTAGACTTGAGCATCCAACATTTTCATAAGGATCTAGATTGAAATCAGTATATATAGTTCATACAAAAAGAACACCAATTGGACGCCTAGGTGGCGGACTTGCACCAGTAAGACCAGATGATCTTATGTCACTACTCTTTTCAAATCATTTAGAAGGACTTTCTTATGATGCTAAAGAAATTGATGATGTATTAGTCGGTTGTGCCAATCAAGCTGGTGAAGATAATCGTAACGTAGGACGTATGGCCGCTGTTTTAGCCGGCATTCCTTTTGAAGTACCGGCGGTAACAATGAACCGCTTATGTGGTAGTTCCTTAGACGCTGTTGCAGATGCTTACGCTCGTATCGCAAGTGGTATGGCCGATTGTATTTGGGTTGGCGGTGTTGAGAGTATGACTCGTGGGCCTTATGTTTTATCTAAAGCTGAAAGCCCTTTTGGGCGCGATCAAAAAATGTATGACACAACTTTTGGCTGGCGTTTTCCTAATCCAAAAATGGAAGCCATGTTCCCTCTCTACTCTATGGGGGAAACGGCAGAAGAAGTGGCAAAAGACTTTAAAATTTCGAGGGAAGATCAAGATGCTTTTGCTCTAGCCTCTCATCAAAAAGCCATCAAAGCTTGGGATAGTGGAGCCTTTAATGACGAAGTCTTGCCCGTTCACGTTAAGCTTAGAAAAAAAGAATATACGGTAGAACGTGATGAAAACCCTCGAGCGGATACCTCAATTGAAGCGTTAACAAAACTTCGTCCAGTCTTTAGAAAAGATGGAACTGTTACTGCCGGAAACGCTAGTAGTATGAACGATGGTGCTGCTATGGCAGTCATCGTTTCTGAAGAGTTTTTAAAGCGCCACAACCTAACACCAATCGCTAAGATTACGGGTGCAGGAGTGAGAGGCGTTCATCCCAATGTTATGGGAATAGGTCCGATTGAAGCTATTAAAGTTCTTTGCAAGCGTTACCAAAAGAAGACTAGCGACTTTGATATTGTTGAACTCAATGAAGCTTTTGCAGCACAAGCTCTAGCATGTCTTCGAGATCTTGAGATAGATCCAAATATTACAAATAATAATGGCGGTGCCATTGCCATTGGTCACCCACTAGGGGCTTCAGGGGTTAGAATCCTTGGGACTCTTCTCAATCAAATGAAATCAAATACCAAACTTAAACAGGGACTTGCCAGTATGTGTATTGGTGTCGGACAAGGTGTCGCGCTCTCTGTTGAAAACTGCAAATAGGATATATGATGAAAGAAATTAAGCTTTTTATTGATGGTAAACTCGTTCCTTCTAGTGAAGGAAAAACTTTTAACTCGATTAGTTCATCGACAGGTGAAGCTATTGCAAGCTGTCACCTTCCAAGTAGTAAAGATATTGACCATGCTGTTGATGCAGCAGATAGAGCCTTTCACAATCCTGAGTGGAGTGAAATGACTCAAGCTAAACGTGCAGAGCTATTACTAGCAATTTCGGACAAAGTGAAAGAGCGTAGCAAAGAACTTGTAGAGTTAGAAATTCATGACTCTGGCTCTACAATCAGAAAAGCAAAAGCAGATGTTCACAATACAGCTTCATTTTTTAAAGTCATGTCTAAAGTTGCTGCAAGCTTTCAATTTGAAGAGCAAGATAACTCGGCAACGAGAGAGGGCTTTTCAAAAAACTATCGCCAATATCAACCAATTGGAGTTTGCGCTCAAATCATTCCTTGGAACTTTCCACTATTAATGGCCGCGTGGAAAATTGGACCTGTTTTAGCAACTGGATGTACCACCGTTTTAAAATCGGCCATGGAAACACCAGTCTCAGCTGGAATCTTAGCTGAAATCTTAATTGATGCCGGAGTTCCAAATGGTGTTGTTAATATCATTACTGGTGGAGCCAACGAAGGAAAGCAACTAGTATCACATCCAAAAGTAGCAAAACTCGCCTTTACGGGATCAACAGCTGTTGGAGCTGAGATCTTAAAAAATGGAGCTGCTGAAATAAAAAATAGCACGATGGAGCTAGGTGGAAAGTCAGCCAATATCGTTTTAAATGATGCAGATTTAGACATTGCCGTTGACGGCGCTCTATATGCATTTTTATATCATCAAGGACAAGCTTGTGATTCTGGTACTCGCCTTCTGATTCAAGACGGAATTTATGAAGAGTTTACGAAAAAGTTTTTAGCCCGCATTAAAGATATAAAAGCTGGAAACCCAGAAGATAAGTCTGTTGGATATGGGCCTGTTATCAATGAAAAACAATTTAATACAGTTATGGGCTTCATCAATAAAACAAAAGAAGAAAAAGCCACTCTACTAACTGGTGGCAACAGAATTACGGGTGGAGACTTTGATAAAGGTTATTATATTGAGCCAACCGCTTTTGAGATCACACCGGATCATACGATCTTTCATGAAGAAATATTTGGACCGGTTGTTGGATTAACGAAATTTAAAACTGAAGAAGAAGCTATTTCTTTGGCGAATAATTCTAAGTACGGCCTAGCTGGTGCGGTTTGGAGTAAAGACCCAGAAAAAGCAAAAAAACTCGCTTCAAAAATTGAAGCTGGAACAGTTTGGATTAATGAGTATCACTTACTTAATCCAGGCATGCCTTTTGGTGGCTTCAAGCAATCAGGTCTTGGTCGCGAAATGGGCGTTGAAGGAATGAAAGCTTACCTAGAAGTTAAACATCTATGGGTTTCAGACTGTGATGCTAGAGACAAAAAACCTTGGCTTGATGCAATTTTTTAATTTGAAATAAAAAAACCCTCCATTCGGAGGGTTTTGTATACCTATCTCTCTTCTAATTCGAAAGGTCTTTATTAGCCGATAAGCTTAAGAGCCGCTTGGCCTTGAGCATTCGACTGAGCAAGTACTGAAGAACCAGCATTAGTTAAGATATTTAACTTAGTGTTCTTAGCAGTTTCAGCAGCATAGTCTGTATCACGGATACGAGAGTTTGCAGCAGACAAGTTTTCAGTTGAAACTTGTAAGTTACTTACTGTTGACGATAGACGGTTTTGCTTAGCACCTAGTTCAGCACGCTGACCAGATACCTTTTGAATCGCATCATCAAGAGTTGAAAGACTTTCCTGAGCTCCTTCCTTAGAACTAACAGCGATGCCATCAACTCCTAAATTCCCGATTGAAGAATTTAGAACTGCAGTATCAAACTTAATTCTATCTTGGAAGTCATCGTTATGAATCCCAATTTGGAAATCATAAGTATCACCTTCACCGTTTAACAGTTTTTTTCCGTTAAACTCAGTAACCTGTGAAATACGCTCAATTTCTTGCTTGAGGTTTTGATATTCAAGATCTGTAAAAGATCTCTCTTTATCACCTACTGTATCAGAAGCAGATTGAACTGAAAGTTCTCTCATACGAATCAAGATATTACCTACTTCTTGCAAGCCACCTTCGGCAACTTGAATCATAGAAATACCGTCATTCGCATTTCGTTCTGCTTGTTGCATACCACGAACGGATGCTTTCAATTTCTCAGAAATTGCAAGCCCTGCAGCATCGTCAGATGCTTTCGTGATGCGAGTACCAGAAGACAACTTGTTCAGGGTACTAGCCTGTTCCATGTTGTTCTTACCGAGTGTTCTCTGTGCGGCTAAAGACGTAACGTTAGTGTTAATACGCAAACCCATTGGCTTCCTCCTTGGTTCTACTGTCCCTATCCCTGAGACTAAATCCCCACCTTGAGGACCAATGAGCATACTGCTCGAGTGGTTTTGTTTTTTGATGCTCACAGTTTTTGTGAACCTTTCATGAATCTCATCGGAGTTAATTTCAAAACTTTAAGAAAAATTTTCCTATTATTTCAATATTTTAGACCGACAAAAACGGTCGGAAATATAAAAGGAAAAGTTTCTATATGAGCTAAAAAACAAAGACAATAAGGACGATAGGTATCCAATGGATGGCGGAAAACCACTTATATTCATCAAGCCCTACTCGAAGACGCTAGAAAAGCTCGTAGAGGTTCTTCAAGAGTCATCTGAAGATCAAGGCACAGAAATATACGAAATCGAAGATGTTAAAGAAGCCATTCAAATCATTCCACAGCTTGGCCAGTCACTTATCATCTCAGCTCATCCAAGAAAGACAGCACAAATATTACAAGCCGCTGGTAAGCTAATAAAAAGACTTCAATCAAAAGTTATTCTTTTAACTCCTAAACCAATTCCAAGACGAACAACTGATAAGTTCATGAAAGTTGGATTAACAGAGTGTATTACTGAGCCCATCGCTCCAAAGACTCTTCAGTATAAAGTTAACCTTCTACTACGTTCAATCGTCATCAAAAAAGAAGAAGGTGACTACGATCAGAAATTTGATTCTGAAAATGACAAATCAAATGATGATGACATGGCAAGAAAACAGTTAGCCTCAACGGCGAAAGAAGCTGAACAAAGAGAAGAGGTCGATGGTGAAGACCTCTATGGTAGAGCTGATAAAGATGAAAAGAAGAAATCAACTTATAAAGAAGAATCAATTGCTGGATACTATAAAGGCTCTGCTAAAAAGAAGCATATAGAAAGTGATGATGAAGAAGAAGACAAAAAAGAAAATAACCAAGAAGTCATTGAAGGCTATTATAAAAATAAATTAAAAAAACAAGAAGAAATACATTCAGATGAAGAAGAGCCGAAAAAGAAAAAAGTTCAGCTTGATAAAGATGAGTATGATGAAATCTCAAAAGCTGCAAACTTACTAATTGAAGACGATGAGCCGGTAGAAGCTGAGCAAGCTCCCCCTCAAGAGAAAGTCAAAGAAGAAAAGAAAAAAGCAGTTTCGCTTGACCTAGAAGATGATCAATTAAAAAAAGAAGTTGAGAAGTCTCTAGATGAAGACTCTGAGGAAGTCGATGATATAGCCAGTCATCACCTTGATCTCATCGACGATCTAGAAGAATCAACAACAGAAAAAGAGGAAGCAGCTCCTAAAGTTCAAGAACAAAAGAAAAAGACAGCTTCACTTGATCTTGAAGAAGATCAACCTGAACAAGAGGAAAAAGAGTCTCCAGCCGCCAAAGAAAAAGAAGAACGAAAAAAGGCTACCTCCCTTGATCTTGAAGAAGATCAACCTGAACAAGAGGAAAAAGCTCCTACTGAAAAAGAGAAAGAGGACAAAAAGGCCGCGACTAAGCTCGAACTTGAAGAAGACCAATCTAAGGACGATGAAGACCTTGAAGGCGTTGCAGATGAACTTGATCAACTTGATATAAAAGCTAAGACTAAATTAGATATCGAAGAAGATAGTGCTGATCAAGAAGAAGATGATCAATCCCCTGCTGCTAAAGAAGCTGAAACCAAGAAAAAAGCCACAGCACTTGATCTCGAAGAGGATCCTAAACAGGAAAAAGAAAAACAAGTTGAAGAACAAGAAAATATATATGGCAAGAAACGTTCTAAAGAACTTCTGCTTGAGCAAGAAGATGATCTTGATTATGGACGAAAAAAACGTGTAGAAAAAGAAAAGCATCAAGTTGAGCGTGAAATTCAAGAACGAGAAGAAAACAATCGTAAAGCTGAGCGTGAAGATCAAGGCTACACTGAGCGCGAAGTAAATAATAAGAGTTCAGGCTTTACCGAAAATATCCAAGACCAGGGGGGCAATAAAGCAGACGCTCACTCTGACAAACTTAAAACTCATTATGACAGCAGAACTGGTCAAAAACATAACGATGATGAATGGCGTGAAGTTGAGCGAGAAAGACGAGCAGAAGAAGAGTTTAAGGCTGAAAAGAAAAATGAATTTGCTATGCCGGAAAAGACTGAATGGGGCGAGCAGACGATTGACTACAGTGATCTGAAGAAGCAATTTGAAGCTACTAGCTACTCACTGGGTGACAAGAAAGAAGTTGGTCAGTTTGAAGATGGAGAATCATCAAAAAGCGGTATTCGCTATGCTCAATCAGTCGGTTTAGAAAGTGATGAATCCACAGACGATACAATCGAAGAAAAATCCCAAGAGGAAGAAGAATCAGAAGGTGAAATTTTTGAGGTTGATCTAAAGTCGAGCCTAACTTTAATTAAGTCTCTCAATATGTATTATCAGTATTCCAAAGAGCGAGAAGATACTGTTAAGTCTATTCTTGAACTCATTCGTGATGATATGGGAGCTTTAGTGGCAATTAAGTATGGTAAGGGTCCACATGATGGAAAGCTGAAAATTGATACAATTGGTAACTGGCTTGACGAGGAGTCAAAAAATTCTATCATCAATACTTATAGTGATGCTTCTAGCTGCCCCCTATTACCAAGCTACTCTGATAAAACATTTGAGCAAAAAAGAACCAGTTTTTTCTATCCATTCACCGAAGGAATTACAACCTTTGCTTGGGCACAGTGCTTTTTACCAAATGGTATTAAAGAAGTTGAGCTTAAGGGCCTAGAGGCATCTTTAGAAACTCTAAGAGGAGCTCTTCTTGATGAATTCTATGAACTTGGTGGAACCGGTCCATATGCAGAGATAAAGAAGAAGGCAGAGCAAGAGAAAAAGTCATCATCAGTTGCAAAAATTGGTAGCTTCTTTGGTGGCTTATTTGGCAAGAAAAAGAAGGCAAGTTAAATGAAAGAGCAAAAACAATATTTCTTCATTGATCTTGAGCATCTTGGTGATTCTCAGCTTTTCCCATTTCATCTTCATATCTATAATCCAGCTAACGGTGTTTATAACCCATATCTTT
The DNA here is from genome assembly GCA_963976925.1 of uncultured Bdellovibrionales bacterium. Lineage (GTDB taxonomy): Bacteria > Bdellovibrionota > Bacteriovoracia > Bacteriovoracales > Bacteriovoracaceae > UBA4207. Next base: position 4,661 of record CAXBMT010000033.1, on the reverse strand, counting down.
ATGCCAACAGTCCACTAACGAGTGCTAAAAAAGAACTTCTAGCTGACATTATGTCTAAGGGTGGAAAGCTTGCAATTCCAATGAAGCAAAAAAGAACTTTTTTAGTTGAAGCTGAGGTTAAAGAAGAAGACATTCCTGACTTAGCTCCAAATGTTGTTCATAGTCTTGAAAAAAGACGTCAAGAGCTTCTCGAAAAAAATACAATTAATACGAATTCGGTAAATGAAGTAAGTAAGAACAATTCATCACCGAGTGAAAAGACTGGTAACTTTCACTTTAAAGAGCAACTCGCTGGTGCTGCTAAAAATGATGATTTCACTCCCCTTATTAACTTTGTAAGAGAAGAAGTTGTTACTTTTAGTCCAAGAATATCAGCAATGACAACGATGTCTTCTCTCTTAGCTGAATCATTACTCGTCGAAGATAATTTCACAAATAGAACAGTTGCTCTTAGTTTCTTATTAGCAAAAGGGTGTGGCATTACTGATCCAGCCGCACTAGGTGATCTTGTGTGTGCTGGATACTTCTTTCACTTAGGCTATACTCAGCTTCCTCATACTTGTATGAATAAGCCTCAAATACAATATATTGAGTCAACTAAGAAAGAGTGGAAAAAGCATCCTGGCCTAAGTTTACATATTCTTAGAAAGGCACAGATTGATTTGTCTCCACAAGTAAAAACTATTATTGAACAGCATCATGAACGCTATGATGGACAAGGCTTCCCACAAATGAAAAAAGGCTCTCATATTGAACCGCTAGCTCTCGTTCTAGGTGCTACCTCACATATTCTTGAATATACCAGTGGAAGGGTTTCCGGTACTCCTACAACGCTTCCCTCTTTTATATTAAATCTTAAAAACAAAACTTATCTCCCCGGTATGGAAGTTGAGTTTGGTGATTTAATTCAAGAAAGTTTGGCCCATTTAGTAGACACAATGAACTCAAGTGATGAAAATAAAAAAGTAGCATAATAAATTGGAGATACTTTATGGCGCTTAAAGCCAGCATGCATATTCTTATCATCGATACCAATTCAACGATGAGACAAAATGTTAAAAAGCTCTTATCTGATATCGGATTTAAAAATATCAAAGAAGCCGGTAATGGTAATAAGGCATTAGAAATTCTTGAAGAAAGTAATATAGCTAAAACTCCCATCGAGTTTATTCTTTCGGAGTTAGAGCTTGAGAAGATGACTGCGATTGAACTTCTTGGACTCATCCGTAAAGACCCAAGAAATGCAAAGACAAAATTTCTTTTAATGACTGGTGATAGTGATCAACAAAAAATGATGCAGGCTATTCGAGCAGGAGTCAGCAATGTTGTTGTTAAACCATTTTCTGCAGATATGCTCAAAGAGAAAATTGCGAAGATCTATGGTCAATAGTCTCATACTATTGACCTTATTTTTTTCATTTAATGTTTTAGCTCAAACTAAGAAAGTTTCATATGCTTCAGCATCATCTAAGCCTAACTGGAAGTGTCAGTGCCAAAATAAGCCAGATGCATCAGGAGTAAGTGGAATTATAAGTGATATGGGTAGTAAGTCTAAGTCTTACTTAAGGATGCCAAAAAACGCTAGAAAAGTTGATAAGTTTCTTTATGAATTAGATATGAGTAGCATGCCAGGATTTAAAGGACATTGGACAAAGATTTTAAATGATCCAGGTTCGCCTCAAGGCTTAAAGAATACAGCAAGGTCAAAGCTACAAGGATCAGCTTCAACATTCTACATAACACATAAAAATATTTGTAAAAAAATGAAAAACGAGTTTGTTAAAGTATCTAGAAAACAAACGATTGAAACCTACAAGAATTGTACTGATATGTACAAAAAACTATCTAATTAATTACCTTGGTATTCTTCATAGGGATATTTATTAACCCCTTCCCAATTATTTAGGGCAAGCTCAAGATTAGCAAATTTAGGAAGACCAGGCTTAACTTTTTCCTTTACATCAATTTGAGCATAAGTAAGCTGTCTAGATTCACGGCCTCTAGCGAAGTCAAGATGATACATATTAGTCCAAGTACCAGTATTGATAAAAACCTTACCATCAGCATTACTTCTAAAAATCGGCTCATGAGTATGTCCAACAATTAATGCTTTTAGATCATCTCTACTATGGAGCATCTCTTGAGTAATCTCTTCATAGTCTTGAAATAGATGAAGTTCGTTAACGGCATAAGCAATAGCATTTTTTATGCTCTTATTTTGTCTAAAAAGATAATTAAATCTCACCATGATGAAGTAGTAACAGGTTTGAAATAAGAATCTTAAAATAAATAGCGTGTCATAAATTAAACCGTTAATAATAAATTTTTTAATTGGTCTTACTGCATTGATATGACCGCGCTCCTCTTTAAATTTGTTGATCACTCGAATGACATAGTAAGAGCCCCATGGTGGAATAAAGTGCTTAATGCCGTTATTATCCTCAAAAACAGAAGCCTTTGGGTCAAACTGATGGGCAATTTCATATTCATGACCATGTTTAATCGCAACTCCCTCAACCGGCATATACTCCTGTGTATTATCAGTAATAATACGTACTTTTGATCGGTCTTTTTCTTCAAAGCACTCTAAGAAGCGTTTTTGAAGACTTTCCAAAATCATCTCTGCATCATGGTTTCCAATAATGTAGACAATTTTTTTATTTTTTGCAGAAGCAAAGTCACTTAATGCCTGCATGACTTCTCTGTGAGCTTTAAGCATCATTTCAAGCTTTGCAAGCGCAGCTGGTTCACTCCAATATTCATCATCAAAAAATGGTACAAAAGGTACGGCAAGGTGATCAAAGAAGTCGCCGTTAATGACGAGTTCTACTTCTCTCTCTTTATATTCTCCACTACAGTAGTAACCTAGAAACTCAACCATTTGCTCATCGTAGTGAAAATCTTCTAAATAATTGCGTTGACCCTTAACGATAGCACCAGCACCCAAATGAATATCTGAGATCACAATAACCGTTTTCTTAATGGGATGTTTACCTCTGCGGAGGAATCTCATATGGCCTTCTACCGAATTGGAGGATTACTTCTTGGAAAGATGGAGATAAAGGAACCAGTGTTGCTGTCTCCCCTTTTTGAAGCTCTAAATCAACGGAAATATAAGCTCCTGGCTTTACGCTGAAACTTTTAATTTTCCTATTATTCTCTCCTGCTCGGACTTCACCGTAGAGAGTAACTAAGGTTTTATTTTGCAAAGTCATACTTGTGCCTTTCTTCCATCCAACCGGGCCCACAACTTTAAAATGATCATCGTTTGCTGTTACAACAAAAGATTCAGAACTTTGGCTTGCAAAGAGTTCGAAATGGCCGAGTATTAAAATCAAGAAAATACAAAACTTCATAAGTTATTGTAACTCAATTAAGAAGTCCTTGGGAGGGAAGAAGTTTCCGCCATCCTAGAATAAACCCATTAAAATCTTCAATTCCCCGATAAGTATCTAGGGGGCTTTATGCTAGATTTCTTAAAACCATTCAAAAAAACAAAAACAGTTGATCGAGCGACTCTTGTTCAAAGGTTTATTGATCACCCTGAACATGAATGGATTAAAAGAGATCCCACTGTATCAAGACTGGTCAGAATACTATGTGACTCATGGACAGATGAGGTTTATAGGTTTTTGGCCCAGGGACATGAGATTCTTATTATTAAGGCTCAAGGCCAACTTGCGAGTGCCATGTCGTCAGTCAATAAAACCAATGTAGTTCTTGCTTACCCCGATTTAGTTAGCATTTTGAGATCAGCATCACCTATGCGTGGAGTTGCTATTCTCGCCCATGAAATCGGACATATTGTGAAAGAGCATTCAAAAAGAAAAATAACAAATATTGAAGCTCAAATTGAGGCTGATAAAGTAGCCTTTGATATGGGCTTTGGTGAAGATCTTGAGCAGGTTCTTATAGAACATGAGCATTCTATTGATTGTCGCGTAAGAATTGCAAAGCTCACTCAGTATTACTACGCGGCTAAAAAACAAGCCTAGCCTGAGTTAATTCTTTTATCTCATCTCTTATCTTGGCGGCATCCTCAAAACGTAACTCTTTAGATGCTTCCTTCATCTCTTTTTTAAGCTCAACAATACGATTATCAATGGCTGCAAGATCAACATGTTCAATGACTTTAGCAGCTTTCTTACCTTTCTTACTGCCTTTGACACCTCTTAGAGTCTCAATCACTCCTCCACTAACATTTTTAATAATCGTAGTTGGAGTGATCCCATGCTTTGTATTATATTCTTCTTGAATCCCGCGCCTTCGTTTCGTTTCGCTAATTGCCTTGGCCATACTCTTTGTTTCTTTATAAGCATAAAGTATAACTCGCCCTTCAGAGTTTCTAGCAGCTCGACCAATCGTCTGAATTAAAGATCTTTCAGATCTAAGAAACCCTTCTTTATCTGCATCTAAAATACCGACCAAAGCTACTTCTGGAAGGTCTAAGCCTTCTCTTAAAAGGTTAATACCAACTAAGATATCGAACTCTCCAAGCCTGAGATCTCTTAAAATTTCCATTCGCTCTAATGTATCAATATCAGAGTGAAGATAACGAATTCTCATTCCTACACTTTGATAATATGAGGTTAACTCTTCTGCCAACTTTTTGGTTAAGGTTGTAACTAGAACTCGAAAACCTTTCTTAATACATGCCTTGG
>CAXBMT010000032.1:0-17530 GCA_963976925.1 uncultured Bdellovibrionales bacterium | reverse complement strand
GTTTGGGTTAACGGACAACGTGTTGAGCGCGCAAGCCTCGGCGACGGAGACCGTCTCCGTTTCGGGCCGGTCGAGTTCCTTATGGAAGAGATATCGAGCGAGACGGACCGAATCGAAGACGTCGATCAGGATGTGATTAAGCTCGAGGAAGAGGATATTGGAAGTCTTCTTCCCGGGCTGCCTCCAAAAGAGGGCCTGGTTGTTATGAGTACTGTGACATCACCTTTGATGAAAGCTCATTCCAGTCTGTGAATATTACAGAAGTTTTATCCAGATCAATTGATGTACAAAGTTTCGTTGATGTTTCAGAGGAACATGAAGAGTCACAAGAAGAAATTGTCATACCAATTGATGATCGCTCAATTGAGGTCATGGTTCTGTCAAATGGAGTTATCTTAGGTACAGAGTATCTACGTATGCGCCACAAGCAGTATTACCTTGCTGGGAAAAATACAAAAGATTCGATACTATTTCCTATCCTTGAAGCTAATCAAAAAATCCCATTTGCAAAGCAAGTCGGTACAGGACTAGATTTTTTAGATATTACTGGCTTTGAAAAAACGCAAGATGAAGAAGCGACAAGTTGGACATATAGAACGCTTCAAGTAGTGGCTAGAGAAGTTGATACTCCTCCACATTTAAGAATTGCATCACTAATCGGAAAAGATACGGCTTTTTGGAAAGACTCAGGGAAAATCTTCGGTACCGTAATGGGCCTGATGCTGCTTTTATTATTAGTTGATACAAGTATCAAGCCACCAGAAGAAAAGAAAATTGCAGTTATCTACAGAAAGGCCATCAAATCAAAAGATGTTACTAAAACCAAAACGGCAGATACGCCAAATAAAGTTGATAAAGACGACGGCGTAAAGAAAAAAGAATACGAGAAAAAAGAAGTTAAAACAGCAAAAGCAGCGGCTCAAAAACCACAACCAAAGCAAAACCCAGCTAGTGCACCAGCAGCGGCTGCCCCTGCTCCTTCTCAGCAAAAAGTTGCTGAAAAGCCGAAAATGAAAGCTTACGAGTTTAAGATGAACTCTGCTATGAGCTCATTCATGAATAGCAAGTCACCTACTGTAGATGCGAAAAGTGCTTCAAGATCACTTGCCTCAACTTCAAACGTGAAAAGTGCGAATACCAACTCAAAGAACCTTCTTAAAGCAACTTCATCAGGCGCTGTAGGAAGTCTTGGGGAAAGTATGAACGGCGCCTTTAATCAAGACTCAGGGGCGAAGGGACTTGCTGCAAAAGGTGGAATTGATACAACATATGCTGCACCAAAAACTGTTGTCATGGGATCAATGGATCCAGAGCTACTTCGTAAAATCTTAGCTGAATACTTGCCACAGTTTAGACACTGCTATCAACAGGAACTGCAAAAACAAGAAGATGTTGAAGGCGTTCTTGATATGAACTTTAGAATCGGAAAAGACGGTAAGGTTTCAAAAATTAATATTAAAGCAAAAGACTCACGTTTCTCCGGCGGTGGTGTTGACTGTATGGCATCGGTTCTAAAAATCATCGAATTCCCTAAGCCAAAAGGCGGCGGGATTGTTGATGTGAGACAGCCTCTAAACTTCTTCTCTGAAAGAGCTAAGATATAACCTTTTTATAGAGAGTTGAATTTAGAAATCCTATAAAGAATATGATTGGCACAGCTGAAATAATGGCCGAAGTAACGACTTCTGGATAAAGAAACTTTGCTAGAAAAATACAAGGCAAAGAAAGAAAAACATAAAAGATAGTCCAAGCTTCACTTTTTCTATAAGCAAAATCATCTTCGACATTATTAATTATGGGTTTTCTTCTTTCAGTAAAAAAGCCAACACATAGACCAAAAATCGAAACAGATAGATTCACAGCAAAAACAAGAGTTTTGTCCGTTGAATACCAAAATGTAATAGCAGAAAAGACAAAAAGGCTTATCCATAAAGATCTTGGCACAATGACGCCAATTGAGCGCGGCTTTAAACTAGCTACTCGAATACTTTGAAGAGGCAGCTTTTTCTTTAAGAGATATGACCTGATTCCATCAATTAATAAACAGGTTAATAAAAAAGCCAATACGGATAAGATATGAGCTCTGCTTATTATTTGATCATTATCGAATACATACCCGTAGATCAGATATGCTATCAGTATTGAGCCTATGACATAGTCTATGAGTGGATTATGAAAATATTTATTATATTTAGAAACCTGGTTGAAAACTTCTTTATTTCTAAGCTTCATTAATGAGAGTCCAAACCTCGACAATCTAGGCGCAGCGTAAAACTGGAATATACCAATTTGAAAGATATAAAAAATTAGCCATGGAAGATTGATCTTATTCATCTTTTAATTCCTTAAAGGCATCATTCCAGATTTTTTTACTTAATGATCTAGAATGACTGAGACTTAGGAGTTTGTTCCAAGAGCTGAGAAGCTCTTTTTTTACCTCATGCTTTAGCCAATCTTGATAATAGTCATACGCTTCTAAATTTATATAACTCCCAGAGCGACCTTTTGTAATAATCAACTGGTTTTCTTCAAGAAGTAGGTAAGCTTTAGCGACGGTGTTTGCATTAACCTCAAGATCGCTAGCTAATTGACGAATGGGAGGTAACTGGTCCCCTTCAGAAAGCTCCCCTTTAGAGATGGCTAAGCCAATTTGAGCTACAATTTGTATATAAGCTGGCTCAGGTGCTGAAAGATCAATTTTTAACATCATTCATCCTTTGTATGACTCTTGGATAGTACAAAGATTTGTACCACTCGTCAACAGTACAATAAAGGAATATAACCTATTTAAGAGAACCTCATATAATCTACGATTATGCCTACTTTCATTGGCAATCAGTTAAAGCTAAGTCATTAATAGTCTAATAAATTTAGTTAGATTTCGATTTAAGCCGATAATATAGAAGTGAGAAGCTTCATCTTTATTATACTTTTATTTCCATTTTATAGTTTTGCTCAAACGCAAAATAGCTCACCATTTGGACCTACATTATCAGACCTCACAATCGATATTTCTAATGTTGTTTTGGAAACTCCGGACACAACTCTTCAAGACCAAAGCTCGGCTGGAGTCGTACTTTCACAAGCAAGAGATTTAAGCGACCTAGCCATTACAAATACATGCTCGACTACGATTGGGGTGACAGAACAGTCAACAAACGACAGCATTCAAGTAGTTCTTGCTGACTCTGATATTTCTGGGCTGCCTTACATCCAACAGATTGCCTCCCTTATTCAGCAGCATCCTTCACTAGCTCAATATCGAAACGAAATATCGTCTTACTCTTCATTACTCATGGCTTATAGAGAGAGTCTTGTTCAAAGCCAAAATAGACAATACGAAAACGATGATGGCGTTATCTTATTGTCTCCTCCAGAGGTAGATGGTGATGGAGCGAAAGAAACTGCTAATAATGGAATTACACCAATAGCTCCTGGCCAGTCTCCTGATGCTTATATCGAAAGCCTTAGCTCGACAGATTTGGCCTTACTTGTCTCAGGGTTTGCACAAGACAGATATCAGTTATATTTACCACCAGGACTTCTCACCATTGAGACTGTTGCTCACAGAATTGCTCGAGATCAAAACAACTTAGCAAGTGCCTTTAGAGGTGTTTCCGATCTATCAATGGATGAGAAACTTGGAATCATTCATGTACTTAGTAACCGAGTTTCAGAAGATCGTGGAGCAGGCTCAACTCAAATTTCTCGAACACAGCGGATTGGGCAATATTTCTCAAGTGCCGGCTTTAACGATGGAGTTATTGTAAGAGAAAGAGTTCGCAATCAAGAAAAGATTAGTCTTTATGTTTATAGTGAATCTGAACAGAGAATGGTTCGACATATCTATGATGGTCCTTCAGGCACTATTGCGAATACACCTGAACAGGGGTTCTATTCTCTCACTGGTAACCAAATAGAAAATGATTCTGTTAGTGAGTTATATCGTGGAGTACTTCAAGGTGAGCTAATTGCTGGAACTCCATCTGCATGGCAACAAACTTATGTTCCAACGGATAACACTCATGTTTCATTTAATCCTCCAGTAATTGTAACTCCTGCTCCAAGCAACGTTCCAAACTTTGAAGCAACTCCAGCTCCTGCCGAGCTAACAGGGTCAGCCACATTTAACTTGAGAACAGGTTCTGGAGCCGGGTTAATTACAAGTGAAAATGTAAATCTCATTCAATCAAGAACAACGCAATTCACTAACCTAGATCAAGTCAACTTACCATTAGCAAATACCAATGGTGGATTAAATCTTGGACAAGGTAAGCCTCAAGGACCAAATCCTCTTGGCTTAGGAGTCGATGGTGGAAATGGTCAAAGTGTATTACCTACCAATAATGACATTTATGCATTAGGGTTAAACACTAACGCACAAAATGGTTCGACAACTCTTTCACTTGGAACAAGTAACTCAAATGGCGTTGAGGCCTATGGATTAAACTTGAGTGGAACAGTAAATCCTGATGCTGATAATACTGTAAGAGGTTCAGCCTTCTACCAAAATAATCCTCAAACAGGCAACTTGAGAAGCTATGGTGCCTCTATTAATAGAGATGATTGTAATTTACGAGGAAGATCATTCTTTTCAATTGATAATTCAGACAATACTGACCCACAAAATATTGTGCGAGGAACACGCTTTACTGGTGAGCTAGAGGCTAATAGCAACCGTTGTCGAAATACAGAGAGTGGTGTTTCAGCCAGACTTGGAACTGCCATTCCAGTTGGTGACTCTGATACAGTCATAGGTACAGTCAACTTGGACAGTGATGATGGAGTCACTGGCTACTCTACTGGTTATAGTACAACGACTGATGGAGGAACAACTTTAACTGCTGGTGTTGTCAACAATCAAGCTGGTAACACTTCAGCGGTACGAGTCGATAGAACCAATACAAATATCATTCTTTCAAACAATAGAACAAACAATGGGCTTGATACAAACACATTTGAAGTCAGACAAAACTTCGATCCAATACTGCCGGATAATGTAAATGCAGTAGGACAGGCAACTATTGTTAGAGGAGATACAGGTTCAAGTAATACATTTAATTTAAACACAGCTGTTGCACCTGGCGGACGAGAAGATGACCTTCGTATTCTAAGCACTGTAACTCTTCAAAATAGACAGGGTCCAAATGGTGAGGACATATCTAACACAGTACGAGCAGACTTTAATATAAACGATACTGTAGCATTTAATGGAAACGATATTGGCGCTTATCGCACTGGTGTCACTCTTGACAGGTCTCGAACTCCACAGTCTACGACAAATAGAGAAACTTATAACGCAGAAATCACACTAGGTGCTGATCGCTTAGGTAATACAAACGACTCACTGGGTGGATTATCGAGTTCACTTTCAGTGACTTATATTGATGAACAAACTATTAATTTTGATTTAGCCAATCTTGGAGAACAAGGCGGAGATAATAAGAAACAAACAGTCGTAATGCCAATTACAACAGATCCTACTGGTAGTGTTACCAATAGAGAGAGAATTGAAACAAGGATTACTATTCAGCATACATTTGATGGCCCATTAAACCTTGATGGAGTCGCAAGAGTCGGTGCAGAATATTTTAGAGAAACACTGACTCGAGGTGGGACACTTGATGTACCCAGTACAAGAAATGGGTATGAACTAGGCGGCGAAGTCGAGCTTTATGACCCAGTTTCTAACAGAACATACTACGCATCACTGATTAGAACAGACTCACAAGTCGATAACTCAGACATGTTTACTAACAGGTATGTTTCTCAGGACAGAGATGGAAGTGAGGTTCGATTTATGGTCGGCTTAAGGTTACAACGTTAATCTAGATCTTTTAGATTCTTCAAAACTTTTTCGACTAAAGCTTTCTCTTTTTCTTCGTCTTTAATATTTAGTTTTCGAACACCTTTTGATAACAAATCCATTTGATAGGCATAAGCGCGACAGGTTTTACAAATTAGGTAATGAAACCACATGCTAGGTCTTTTCAGCAGCGGTACTTTTTGACCTGAGGCATTTATCTTTGCTGTATCCCTACAACTAAGCATCTTCTTTCTCCAAGCATTCTCTTAAATTAGCTTTAGCCCGAAATGAGAGAACTCCTAAATTATTAGCAGAAACTCCCATCACCTCACTCACCTCTTGTGTCGAAAGCTCTTGAACTTCTTTTAAAGTAAAAGCAGCTCTTTGTTGCATCGGTAATTTGTCCAAACATGAAGAAAGTAAGGCCATATTCTGTGACCGCTCAACAAAGACATCAGGAGCAGCAGGAGGCTTTACCCAATGACCGGTTTCATCAAAACGAGATTCAAATTCATTCCACTCATCATGAGTATGCTTCATTTCACTTCTTCTAATCTCTCTAGCTTTATTATAAAGGATTCCAAAAAGAAATGTTCTAATTTTTGATCGCCCTTCATAGCGTTTGGCTACATCAAAAAAAGTAACCCATGTATTTTGAACCAAGTCATCAGCAACTTCTTCTTTAAAACCCATGCCAAGACAGGCTCGTCTTAATATTTTGGTATGCTCTAAGACAAGTTGGCCCATCGTTTTGTGATCGAGTTCTCTTATACTCTGAATTAATGCATCACTTTCATAAGGGATCGAACTCATGGACACTCCGATAAATTTTATTGTCTCTATCATGCGCCAGTACTTATTTTACGTAAAGGGATCATCTGTGTGCGAAGCAGGGAAAAAAGTGATGAAATTTCTTCCGCAGACCCCTCTAAACTGCTCTCAATCGAACATCCTCCAGCAATATTGATAAGAGTTTTATATTGATTCTCTGAGAGGTTAAAGATGCTTATTTTCTGATTAAGCTTAACTAACATGCAAGATGAGGGTACATCCCAGTTAATCTCTTGCTCATTCTCACCCGATCTTGCTTCAAATATTTTATCAATACTCCATGGCCAAGAAAATAAACGGCAATGATCTGGCATCTTAAATTTTGTCTGACCTAACTCACTGGCATCAATTTCAATAAATGGATCAAATACTTGCGTTTCTTCTTGATGAAAAAGTTGCCAAAAAGTCTGCTCAAACTCAGCAAGCTGAGACAAGAATGGAAAGTCTTCAACTAATGGATGAGCTTTTAAATATTGGGGAAAATCTTGAGCGTATGAGCCAAGTTCTTTGACAGTTGAAGGATGAGTATCAATATAGTCTTTAGCTACATTAAAAAAGTCTTCATCGCCAAGGACATACCAAATACTTTCGTATAACTCACCTATTGCCTCGCTCAGTCTTGCTTTATAATCACCGCGATAAACTTGAATAGCTTGTTGGGCATTTAAACTCCCTGCGGGCTTAATTAACGACTCTAAGTCAATCGAATGATCGTTACTGATACTTTTAAGAAATATTTTTTGAAAGTCCGCTAGTTTCAAACTTGATCCTTTAATATTTCTTTAACTTTTAAAACTTCTGCGAGTAAAACATCAAATTCTGGAATATCTTCATCCCATTCTACTAGGATCGCTTGATCAGTCAGTTTTGATTTTGACAGCTTTAATAAATCCCACACTGGCTCTTGAACTTCTTTTGAGTGCGTATCAAAGAGATGGGTGCCAAAGTCGGAATAGCCGGCCAGATGAATTTGTTTAACATAATCAAAGTTAATTTTTGATAGAGCCTCTTTAGCATCAAACCCAATATTAACAGAGTTTACATAGAGGTTATTCAAATCAAGTAGAATAGAACAACCTGCTTTTTGACAGAGCTCATTCATAAACTCAATTTCATCCATTTCATTTTTATTATAACTTAAATAGACGGATAGATTTTCCAGTGTCAAAGGTCGTTGTAAATATTCTTGAACATACTGAACACGCTCAATGACGTGCTCTAATGCTTCATTAGTATATGGAAAAGGTAATAAGTTATGCAGATTGTGGGCATTTCCACCTGTCCAGCATAAGTGGTCACTTAAAATTATAGGGTTGATTTCTTGTGCGAGACTTCGAAGCTGATTTAAATACTTTGTATCTAAATCGTCAGTGCTTGCAATTGAAAGAGACACTCCATGCATGGCGATGGGATGAGCTTTTCTAACATGATCGAGCATTCTTCGTGGTCTACCCTTTGTATTCAAAAAGTTTTCTGAAATGACTTCAAAAAAATCACAAACCTTTTCTTGTGTCGATTCAAGATAGGGAAAATGGGTGTGGCGTAAGCCAACACCCACTAGAATATTTTTTTCAGCTTGATTAAGCTTCAAACTTCCCGCCCTTAGCATCACAATCTTTTTTCGATAATTTTTTAAAGCCTTTACCTTTACAGCTATTATGCCCTTTGCAAGAGCTCATGCTTTGACATCCCTCTTTACCATCACAACCATCCATTTTAGTGGCGCAGTCAGAGTGGCCCTTGCAGGCGTTTACACCCATACACTTACCTACTGATGAATCACTTACGGTTTGCGTGGCAGAACATGCTGATACAGCTAGTAATCCTGATACAGCGGCAGAAAGAAGAAGAGCTTTTGAAGTTGAACGAGACATAGTACCTCCTACTATTAGTTAGTTCGATTAATAGTAGGTGTAGACATCTTTAGAAATATTACAAAAAAAATTACATCCTAAGACACCGAAACTAAACGGTTGCTTGTGCTTGCATGAAGGTATAGTGAAAGACAGCATTAGGGTCATCTGCAACCTTATCAAGCTCAGCTCTTGCTTTATCTACAATCTCTTGTGAAACCACATTGGCCTTAACAAGCTGCTCAGACGCAGATAAAAGAAGATCAGTCCAAAATTCAATCTGCTCTTTTCGCTTTTGAGGTGTGCGATTATCGTAATGCCATGTTACGGGCATGGTCTTAATATCTTTATAGCCTAAAGATTGAAGCATATTACCAAGCTTCATTCCAATAAATGGATCTCCTCCAATAGAGGATTGATAATCGTTAAACGACATCCAGTATTGCCAAACATTAGGAGAATAAGGTTCTAAAAAGAATGAAGAGTTCATAACTTCATTTACAATTATTGTAGATCCGGGGATAAGTACTCGCCTTACTTCAGATAAAACTCTAAGAGGGTCTGGCATATGTTCCAAAACCCAACATAAGAATGCTCCATCAAAACTTCCTGATTCAAAAGTCATTTTAGAAGCATTCATTTTGTTTATAGAAAAGCGATCTTTAGCAAAATCTAAAGTCTCTAATCGCTTTTTCGCCATAGAGATTTGGGCATCTGAAAGATCAATCCCTACAAGTTTAAGTTTAGGAAAACGTCTCAAAATGATTTCACTCTGAGCACCAACTCCACAACCTACTTCTAATAGCTTTTTTACAGATGAAAAATTAACGTTTTGATAAATGGAATGCTCTGCGTAAGCAGCTTGTTGCCTAAGCCTTTCTTGTTCTTCTGGACTAAAGCCATGAAGGTAAGGAAACTCTGTTGCAATATTATTATCATTAGTTTTCAAAAAATCACCCTCGCAGTAAGATACTGGCATGGAATTATTCTACTACAGATTACTTGCATTATTTCAAAAGGAAAAAAGACCTTTTGTTATGGCAGGAGGCCGAAAAGGTATAAGTCGTCTTGTTGACCACTTTTACGAGCTAATGGAACAAAAACAAGAAGTTGAACAGATTCGTCAGATGCATCCTCAAGACCTGAGCGAATCTCGACTAAAACTCTTCAGATTTCTATGCGGCTGGTTCGGGGGTCCTAACCTATACTGGGAACACTATGGCCATCCTAGGATGAGAGCAAGGCATATGAAGTTTCCAATAGATGAAAATGCAAGAGATCAATGGTTGCTTTGTATGAGAATTGCTATTGCTGAAACAACTTGGAATAAAGAATTTAAAGATTATACATTTAAATCATTCAGTGACTTTGCAAGACATATGCAAAATAGGAAATAAAAATGCCAACTTTCGCAGATAGAACAGCAAATTTAAAAGAATCAATATTTACAACAATGTCTAATAAAGCCAGAGCCGCTGGAGCAATTAATCTAGCACAGGGATTTCCTGATTTTAACGGTCCGAACTGGCTAGTTAAAATGGCACAGGAAGTTTTAGCGGAGCCAGACAGCTTAAATAATCAGTATGCATCTGCACTTGGATCACCATTATTAAGAAAAGCGATAAGTTTGCAGCAAGAGCAAGACTGGGCAACACCGTTTAATCCAGACACCGAGATAACTGTGACAGTCGGAGCGACAGAAGCGATTTATGCAACTCTACAAGCTCTAGTTAACGCCGGTGATGAAGTCGTTGTGTTTGAGCCAATGTATGACTCTTATGCAGCTACTGTGGATATGATTGGAGCAAAAGCAAAGCCTGTAACTTTGAGGCTGCCAGACTTTGGTATTGATGAAGTTGAGCTAGAGTCAGCTTTTAGCAATAAGACTAAAGTTGTCATGATCAATTCTCCCCATAACCCAACAGGGAAAATCTTTAATCTCGAAGAACTTAGACTTATTGGAGAACTTGCTAAAAAATATGATGCCTGGATTATTACAGATGAAGTTTATGAGCACCTCACTTTTGAACAAGATCATAGTGAATTTGCAAAATGGAGATCAAGCTCAGGTATAAGAGAGCGTTGTATTGCTATTTCAAGCGCCGGCAAAACATTTGGAATGACTGGTTGGAAAATTGGCTGGGCAATGGCCCCGGCAAATGTATCGGATAAAATCAGAATGGTTCACCAATACATTCCATTTTGCGCTACACATCCCATGCAGATAGCTGTTGCTCACGGTCTAAACCAAAGAGAGAGCTACCTAAAAGAATTTAAAATGGATTATAAAAGAAAAAGAGATTTGTTATATAACGGACTAAAAGAGCTTAACTACGATGTAATTAACCCAAAAGGAACTTACTTTCTTCAAATAAAAGTAAAAGATAATTCATTCGATCACTGCCTGAAGATGATTGAAAAAAACAAGGTTGCAGCAATTCCAACATCACCATTCTATCTTAGTTCAGATCAAGGGAATCATCTAGTCAGAATGTGTTTTGCCAAAAAAGATGAGACTATACAAGAGGCTTTATCAAGACTGGCTTGAGTACTTTTTAAGAACTCGACTAAAAAATTTCAAGAAATCGATAAGCTCTGCAATTTTCATTGGGTACTTATCCTCATCGACGACTAAGATATTTCGATACCTAAATTTATACATATTATTAATTGCATAAACTAAATGATGTTTAAGCATCATACAATGTGGTTTAGCAGTCATAATAGATGAAACGGGTTGATCTAAGATCTCTTTTCCATGAATAAAGACTTTTTTCATAAGGTCTCTTTCAGTAACAATACCTTCAAGAATAGTAGACCAAGATGAAATTGCAGCAACAGGAAGGTGTGAGTTTTTCATTTTTTGCCACAGCTCGCGAATACTACTTTTCTCATCAACTTTAAGTAAGTCGCTACCATCGACCTCTTTCATTGTCGCAAATAAAAAAGAACCCGTTTTTAATGAGTCTTCTTGGTTATGATAAATATGTGACTCTTCATGAATATGACCTTCATCAGTTTCCCATGAAGTAAGCGTTCCAAAAACTGAACACACATTTTCATAGTGCTTGGAGATTAAATCAAGAATATCTCTTGCTGAAATCATGAAATAAGAATTATCTTTTTTTATAGGTAAATGCCGAAATTCCATTAAGGCCATCATCATAATAGCATCGGAAACCTTTTTCTCGGCTTCAATAAAGAATATTTTTGGCGACATTATCGAAGAAACTTTAATCTCGCTCCAATTTTCCAACTTTTCGGGTTCAGTTCTAAGAACCATATCTCTTTCGGAAAGAACTCCAATCAACTTATCAGACTCATCTATAATGCCTAAGACGCCTACGTTTAAATCGTTAAACTTTAAAACAACTTCGCTTAAGGTCATCTCAGATGAAACCATTTCCATTGCAGGAAGATCTAACTCTAAAATTGGTTGATCAAATAACGTCAACTAATACCCTCTGCGCACAAAAACAAGATTAACTACAACAAAAACAAGTGCAGTTGAAAGACTAAATTGTGCAATATCTCCCCAAGCTATTTGAATATCATCAATCCCTGCAAAGGACTGAACAATAGAGTGAGGGGCTGCAAACCTTGGAATAACAATCCAAAGGACTAAGCCTACTACTTTTAAAAAGCTTAGGTTATCTAATGGATTTTGAACTTGTGCAAAATGGGATCTGGCCCAACTTCCACCAAGCGAGGCGATACCAGTAAGGATCAGGCCAGAAGTTTTGCCAAGCCATAAAGAAATAAACAAGCCTAAGATAACAGCGGCTAAGGTTGGTAACAACGATATAATTGGAGCAAGAGCAATAGCACTGAAAGGTATTTGCTTAATCGCTTCAAGAAAAAATACACCCGTAAGGAGAAAACTAATCACTTGATAAAATCCTACAAGTAGCCATGATCCTAAAACTCTTGATACTAAATACCAAGGGCGGCTAATTGGTAAGGCTAAAAGCTGTCCGATAACACCACTAGAAACATCTGATCTAACGCAATTTAATCCAAACATTAAACCTAAAAATATACTCCAAGCATTAATAAAGGAATAATAAACCCAAAACAGTTGTCCGCTACCTAGAAGTTCTGTTCCATTTTCAAGTTTAATTTCATTTTTAAAAGCTTGCATAATACTGAAGCCGATAACTAGCATTCCAATAGTAAGTGCAATCGCCATGTAGAAGCTTTTGCTTCTAAGTTCTTTTTGTACTGTATTCCAAATAAGTAGAAAAAACGCACGGTTATTCATTGAACAACCTCCGAGAAGAAGTCCTCTAGTGATTTGCCGTTAAGAAGTTTGTTCTTCTCCCCGACAACAAGTAGTTTACCAAGATTCAATATTCCGAAATGATCACACAAGGGCTCAACTTCGGAAAGTATATGACTGTTAATAAAAAGAGTTATATTTGATTTCTTTAAGTCTCTTAAAAGCTCTTTAAGATCTTTAATACCAATAGGATCAAGTCCTGAAAATGGCTCATCTAAGATAAGAAGTTTTTTGTTACCAACTAATAAAGAAGCAATCCCTACTCTTTGAAGTTGCCCCTTAGATAAACTCGAAAGCTTTTTATTTGCTAGTTCTGAAATTTTTAGTTTCGCGAGTGACTCTTCAACTGCTGAATGACTTTCGTTTTTTGAAAGTCCAGAAACAGCTGCATGAAACTCAAGAGTATCTTTGACTTTATAGTAAGGGTAAAATGAAAACTTCTCAGGTAAGTAACCAATTTGCGATCGAGCTTGTGCCACCCCAGCTTTTTCATTAAATAAAAATAGAGATCCAGCCGCTGGATTTTGTAAGCCAAGCATAATTTTAACGAAGGTGGTTTTGCCGGCACCATTTGGACCTAAAAGTGCAAAGCACTGCCCCTCATTAATCTCAAAGGAAACATTATCTAAAGCCTGGTGCGAACCATAGCGATGGCTTAGACTTTCAGCGCGAACGATACTCATCAAAACTCCTCAATATAAAAATATCTTAAGACTATAATACCCTAATTAATTAAAATTGCATGGATTAGAGATAATTACTCAACTACTAATCTCTTAATTAAATTCTTAAAATACCGAAAAAATATTAAGGAGTTACCGTGTACTTGAGTAAAAAAGTCTCTGGAATATTATTTGCGCTAATAATAGCATCAATTATTGAAGTTGCTATGGTGACCGGGTACTACGCAACTGTTGCTGAAGGTGATCCAACATTCTTCAATCGTATTTTTGTTTTAGCTGGTGGGAACTTTCTTACAGGTGGCTATATTCAATGGTTAACATTCTTTGCATTCTTTTGGTCGATGATCGAAATAAGAGATTGTTTTAGAAATATTAATGAGCAAAAGAAGGGTTATAAATTAAAACTTCTTCCAACAAACGATAAAATTGTTTTGATGGCGCAGGATGTAATGGAGATTCTTGTAAAAGCTCAAGAAGCCGAAAAAAGAAAAAACAAAAACCTTGTCACGAATATTATTAAAAAAGCATGTACGAAGTTTAGAACATCAAAAAACATTTCTGAAATGATTGAAATTATTTCGATTCAAACTGAAATAGATAAAAATAAAAGTGAGAGCGATCAGAGTAATATTAGATACCTTACATGGCTCATCCCCTCCGTTGGCTTTATTGGCACAGTCCTTGGTATCTCTCAAGCACTGACGATCGCCAACAGTGGAGACATGCAGTTGATTACTTCAACTCTTGGAGTAGCATTCGACACTACCCTTGTCGCCCTAATCCTATCAATTATAGTTATGTGGTTTTATCATAAGCTTCAAGAAGAAACAGATAGGCTTCACGATGAAATTAAAGAATATGTCATCGAAAACTTAGTCAATAAGGTTGAGGCATAATGGCAAAAAGAGAAGCGAATGCCATTAATATTGCCTTTCTTGATCTGCTTTCAGGTGCACTAGGAGCAGTAATTATCCTTTTTGTAGCTGTACCTAAATCAAAAGTTCCAACTCCCGAAGACTCGCCAATCAAGCCAAAAGAAGAAACCGTAAGAGTTCAAGAAAATAAGAAATCAAAGTATAAAGCCTTTGAAACCAAACTTGATGGCTTTATTGAGACTATGGAGCTGCAAGAAAATATGATTGCAGATCTTGAAAATGAAAACAAACTATTGAAAGAAGAAATTGAAAAGATCGAAAAACCATCCGCAAGAAACCCAGCCGCCGGTGCAATGGATTTAGATAGTGGTTTTAAGTTCAAAGGTAAGGATATTGTCCTCATTATTGATGTATCAGGTTCAATGAATGCTGAAGACAGAATTGGACAAGTGAAAGCTGGCCTCAAGATGCTTGTGACTTCTATGGGACAAGACTTTCGTGTTGATATTGTTAATTTTCCAGGTAAAGGACCACAGCCTTATGACGTTCTTTGGGGAAGCTTAAAAAGCTTAACTCCACAAAACAAAAAAATAATATATCGTCATATTGGAAATCTCGTTCCAAATGGTGGTACTCCTACACGTCAGGTACTCGACTATGCTCTTTCCCAGTATTCTAGGGCTAGTGATATTATTTTACTGACTGATGGTGCACCGACTACGGCATATGGTCAGTATGACAATATCTACACCTTGGTAAATGAAACGACTCAAAGAAATCGTGGCAAAGTTCAAATTAATACTATTGGAGTGGGTAGTTCATTCTTGCTAGATAAAACCACAAACCATTATATCTTTCTAGAAAAACTAGCACGTGATAACGGCAACGGTTTCTTCTACGGTTTTTAACTAATCTGAATCTCTAAAAAGAACCGCCGCTTCTGTATTAATAGAAGTTCTTGCTAGTAATTCCACGATCACAAAGCCAACAGTACAAATAATAGAGAAACTAATAAATGGAAGCCAAACTTGGAAAGTCCAAAGGCCATCAAATAAGAAATATGAAAGCCCATAGCTCATCACAAGAGAACAAAGTATTCCAAACATGGCAGATGTTGCGATCATGCCGAAAAACTCAAGTCTTAGTTTGAAAAGTAAGTCTTTCTTAGCAACACCTAACATTTTCTCAAGTGCAATATCTTTTTGTCTAATAAGCATTTGGTGATTAATGATAAAAGATATAACGAGAAGCCCCACCAAAATACTAAGTACGGACATCAAAAGTAACGCTTTTGACATAGTTGCTAGAACGACGACGATTCTATCAACGACTCGGCCAATATCGACGGCAGAAACATTAGGAAATGACTTGAACAGATTAAGTTGAAGCTTGTTCTTTTGCGCCTCATCTAAGTAACCAAATGTCGCCAAAAACGTTTTAGGTGCATCATTAAGAACACCATCTTGAAAAGTTATAAAGAAATTAGGCATAAAGCTCGTCCAGCGAACTGAACGAATATTAGTAACAACACCCTTAATCGGCATCCCAAGGATATCAAATGTTAAAATATCACCAAGCTCAATACCAATTCTTGAAGCGAATCTAGTTTCAATACTTAGCTGCGCTGGTGTTTCTAAGGTTGGATCAGAATAGGTTCCGCTAAATGGCTCCCCTTCTAATAGCTTTTCAGAAGAATTCAAAGATTTAGCATAGCTTAAATTCATACCACGATTTCTAAATCGTGCCTTTTGAGCATCCTCTCTTGTTATTGCTTCATCAGTATCAACTTCATAACTTTCTTCATTAATTTTGACCAATCTAGCTCTAACCATTGGAGATATATTCTTTAAAGGAAGTTCTCTTTGTGAAGAGAATTCTTTTAGCGGCTCCACTTGATCATCCTGAATATCAAATAAAAAAATACTAGGCCTCTCAGAAGCTTCATCGACTCTAATTTCGTTTTCTAAGTTAGTTCTAATTTGTGGAATAAGATTAAAAACAAGTGAACAATAAAAAATAGAAAGAATGATTGCACTCGTTGATGCCCATGAGCGTGATGATCTAAGCACAGTATGTCTGATGAGAACTTTTGAGAACTTCATACTTTCAAGCAGTTTTAAGACCAACCTTAAAAGTGGAAGTACAATAATCAGGAAAATAACAATCCCGCCAAGGAAAGCCCCAGCAACAATATATGATTGAGCTATATAAAATGATAAAACTGAGAAGAATATGGGCCAACCAAGCCACGAGAATAATTGCAAGCGGTTTGACTTTGTATGTGTAGCTTCATTAATAGAGTTTTGCGCCAAAGGTATAGCAAGAAGAATTGGAGAGCAAATACCAACAAGAGCAACCAAAATAAATGGCTTAAGCGTCAAGGTGTCATCAAGACTTATCGGTAAGAAACTAGCACTCAACGCTTTTAGAGGCTGAATTAGCGCTAAACCAAAAATAAGGCTTAAAATAGTTCCAGCGAGCGAAAGAATAGAAAGATGCGTAAGTGAAAATCTAAAGATTCGACGACGAGACATACCAATCGCATGAAGAACGGCGAAGTCATTAGATTTATACCTTAAATGAGCTTGATAGAGATAAAGAATCCCCACACTAGCAAGAAACATAGCAACTAAAGATACAAGACCTAAAAAGTCACCGAGATAGGCCAAAGTTCTTCCAACTTGGTCCTCTTCACTAGCAGGAGTAGAAACTCTTATTGTTGTATCAAATGACTCTTTAAGCTTTTTTATTTTCTCTTCATAATTAGAAAGATCGGTATCAGAACTAAACTTAAATCCAATTTTATAAAAAGCCGTACTTCCAAATTGGATAAGCTTACCTCTCTTAATTCCATCCATTGAAAGATAAACACGAGGAGCGATAGCTCCCGTTTGCATAGACTGCTGAATATCTTGCTCTACAATATCTGTGACTTTAAAAGTCGCTTCACCAATTGGGAGCAAATCTCCAAGTTTAACCCCTAACTGTGTTGCGATTTCAGGATAAATCCATACTTCATTGGCCTCAAGCTTCGTCGCTGTGCCTGGATATGTTTGACCAGAGGCTAATACTAATTGGCCATAGAAGGGGTATCCTTGATCCTGCCCTCGAACTTGAATTAATCTCGAAGTTGTATTGAACGAGGTCATCGAAAAGAGACTTACAGCATTAAGTGGCTCTGCTTTTGGAAAAAAACTTTGTAC
>CAXBMT010000031.1:0-17980 GCA_963976925.1 uncultured Bdellovibrionales bacterium | reverse complement strand
TTCCCAGGTCGTAAAAAGCGTCATTAATTTCAGCTACTTATAATTCCTCGGGCAACTATTTTGCCCGGGGGAATTCATGCTCTCCTTTCTCTATAATAGGAGGGTGAAGACTTTAACTTTCGCCATCTTATGCCTCTTTTCCACGATAGTCTCAGCCCAAGTTTCTGAGCTCGGATTCAATGAAGATGCTTCTTATCCAGAATTTGCCGTGAACGGTCGCGCTCTTGCTATGGGGAATGCCTATATTGCAAAAGTCGATGATGCCTCATCAGCTTTTTATAATCCAGCAGGACTTGGAACTGTTCGCTATTCTCATTTGCATCTTTCAAACTTTCATGTCGAATTAAATAAAGGTTGGATGGACATCACTGGTAAAGGAAATATCGGTGATAATTTTAGTAATCTTATGGATGGTTTTAGTTTAGAAGGGCAACGAAAACTTCTTTTAGAAAATAGAAACAAAACCACTCATACGCGTTTTGGAATTATGCCAAACTTCACCACTCGTTATCTGAGTTTTGGTTACATGCTATCTAAGAGAACGAAAGCAAGACTTGATACCGCTTATGGGGATGATTTTGAGTATGCTGATCGCACCGATCATGGTCCTTACGTAGCGGCCAATCTCTCTTTTATGGGGGGGATTTTTAAAGTTGGAGCGACCGCACTATGGCTTAATAGAAAAGAAGCTAAAGGTGTTCAAGATGAAAATCTTTCTGCTGACTTTGGAGACGACGTTTATAAAAAAGGTTCAGCCATTATTGCTATCGTTGGCGGTAAGTTAACGTTACCTGTTTCAATGTTACCAACATTTGCTGTTGTCCTAAGAAATGCGGGATCTCAAAAATTTAGTTCAAGTGGTGCAGGTGCTCCTGACAAAATTAAACAAACAATAGACTTAGGGTTTTCTTTAACCCCCCAAGTTGGAAATGTTATCCGCACTCACTTTGAAATTAATTACAAAGACCTTTCAGACAAATATGGAGTCAACGTTAAAAGAAGACTTCTATTAGGCATGGAAGTTGATATTGCTCGTACGTTCTTTCTCCGTTTTGGCTACGGAGATGCCTTTGGCTCTATGGGGATTGGAGTACGCTCTAAAAAGCTCGAATTTGATCTAACTACCTATGCTGTTGATAATTCTGCCTCAGATCTTAGAGGACAAGAAGATCGTCGTTTCGCTATGACGCTATCTTCAGGTTTTTGACGCCTCGCCATGGACAGATTTCCCCCCCTTGGGTAAATTCCTCATGCTTTAAAATCTAATAATAATGCTTAGCGCAAGTAGGTGCATTTATGTTGGAACAAACCGTATCCAAGCAATCAAAATCAGCCAAAGTTAAAGAGGGCAATTTGCACGAAAAAAAATTAAAACTCGCCAAACAATATGGTCTAAAAAAAGAAGACCTTGTCGACATGCTTAGAAATGTTTATCTCTCTCGTCGAGTAGATGACACTGAAATTTCGATGAAGAAACAATCAAAAGCATTCTTTCAAATTTCAGGTGCCGGACACGAAGGGATTCTTTCAGCCGTTGCTCGTACCATGAAGCCAAAATACGACTGGTTTATTCCTTACTACCGTGACCGTGCCTTATGTCTTGGTCTTGGAGTTACTCCATACGAAATGCTATGCCAAGCTAATGGTAATATTGGCGATACTGCTAGTCATGGCCGTCAAATGCCAGCTCACTGGGGTAACGTTAATTTAAATATTGTTAGTAAGTCTTCATGTACAGGCACACAGTTTTTACAAGCTTGTGGCGTCGCTGAAGCTGGTCGCTACCTAGCTGATCTTGATAACAAGCATGATATCCCAGCTTTTAAAGATGAAATCGTTTACGTTTCATCTGGTGATGGTACCACTTCGCAAGGTGAGTTTTGGGAAGCCATGACGACTGCTTGTGTGAACAAGCTTCCGGTTCTATTCATGGTTGAAGATAATGGTTATGCCATTTCAGTTCCTGTTGATGTTCAAACTCCAGGTGGTTCTATTTCTAAAGCGATGAACAATTTCCCAAATCTTAAAATCTTTGAGGTTGATGGAAGCTGTCCTATCGAATCGTACGCATGCATGGTTGAAGCGGTTAAGTATCTTCGCTCAGGCAAAGGTCCTGTTCTGGTTCACGCTCACGTGACTCGTCCGTACTCGCATTCACTGTCAGATGACCACGCGATGTATAGAACTCAAGAAGATCTTGCTGATGAAAAACGTAGAGACGTTTTTAATTCATATCCAAAGCTTTTAATTGAAAGCGGTGTGATTTCTGAAGAAGAAAAGAAAGAGCTCTACGCTAAAGTTGATGCTGAATTAAAAGATGCTCTGAAAAAAGCTCTTGATACTCCATGGCCAGATCCTGCTGATTCAACTAAGCACGTGTTCAGTGAAGATGTATCTATCTCTGATCGCACACTTTTTGATACTGAACCAAAATTTGAAGGAAAAGACGACGTTCCTTTAGCGGGCGCTATCAATAGTGTTTTAAAAAGTGAATTTTCAAAAAACCCAATGCTTAGAATGTTTGGTGAAGACGTAGCTGACTTTAGCCAACTTGAAAAACTTGATGACCCAAACCTTAAAGGTAAGGGTGGTGTTTTCAAAGTGACTCACGGAGTTCAAAGAGCTTCAAAAGAAGGCCAGGTCTTCAACTCACCACTAGCAGAAGCTAATATTATTGGTCGCGCCATCGGCATGGCCATGCGTGGAATTAAGCCAGTCGTAGAAATTCAATTCTTTGATTATATCTGGACTGCTTATATGCAGCTTAAAAATGAAATGGCGACCACTCGTTATAGAAGCGGTGGTGATTATAAATGTCCAATGGTCGTGAGAGTTCCAATCGGTGGATATCTTCGTGGTGGGGCCATGTATCACTCACAATGTGGAGAAACATTCTTTACCCATATTCCTGGTATTTGTGTGGCTTACCCATCCAATGCACTTGATGCTGCTGGACTTCTTCGTACGGCTATTCGTGCTGATGATCCAGTTATGTTCCTTGAGCATAAGCACCTTTATTACCAAGGCTATAATCGTACTGCTAATCCAGGGGAAGATTATATGATTCCTTTTGGTAAAGCGCGTGTAGTTAAAGAGGGTAAAGATGCAACTATCGTTGCGTGGGGTGCACTTGTTCAAAAGTCTGTTGAAGCGGCTAAAAAGCTTGAAGCTGAACTTGGTGTTAGCATTGAAGTTATTGACCCAAGAACATTAGCACCGTTTGATATGGATGCAGTTAAGACTTCAATTGAAAAAACTAATCGTTTACTGATTTGCCACGAAGAAACTAAAACTTCTGGCTTTGCTGGTGAAATCTCAGCAAGAGTTAACGAAGAGTGTTTTGAAGCACTTGATGCTCCAATTATGAGAGTCGCAGCTAAGGATTCTCACGTGGCCTATTGTCCATCAAGCGAAGAGGTTCTCTTACCTCAGACAAGTGATGTTGAGGCAGCGCTTAGAAAACTTCTAAGTTACTAGAAGTTACACTTAATCTCTATTCCTACTGGGCGATGTCGATGATGGCATCGCCCTTTTTGTTTGTGCCATGTCTTATATCCCCACCTCGTTCGAACAATTTTTACCAAGTCAGTTGGTCTTTGCTTAAACTCCACCAATCGATGCGAAGTAGGTGCATTGAATATGCTATGACAATTTAAGAGGATAAGTAGACCAGCCGTCTTATTAAACTTCATAAGAACCATGAAGATCGCTAGAACGACCAAAAGGCTAATCTGATAACTCTCAAAGTAGTAGGCTATTTTTTGACCAAATAAAGCCATATGCCACCATTTTAAAAGTAGCCAACTCGATAAATTAAAAGAGAACTCTAGTGGTAGCTTGAGAAGTAAAACATCGAGAACTAAGACAGGGAAAATCAAACTAAACAAACTTGTTAAAACAAGGCCAAAGAAAAAACCTATTAAATAAACCGAAGAGCCGCTTGCAAAAGCCACGAGGCACTGAGCACCTAGCAGTGAAAAGGGAATATAGTGGCTTGATAAAGGACTTTTGTGAATCGTCGCAATGATGGAACCTAAAAATAAAAACCCGTAAAGAAATGAATAAGGAGAACTTTGACCGCTACCCCAAAAGAAATCAATAAACATAACGACCGAAAAAAGATGAAGACGATTCATCTTGGGAAAAATATTTTGTCCGAGTTTATAAAAGGCTATTCGTTTAAGTGAATAGAAATTAAGAAGATTAAAAATTGGGAGCAATGAAATAATCCTTAGGGGTTTACTTAAAAAAGGAAAGAGCCAACTCGTTAGGATTGATAGATGAAGGCCAGACGGTGTTGCCAAATGTTCAAGATGAAGTGATCTTAAAACTTTTTTAAGTCTTGTTGGGGTTTTGAACTTATAACCAGTAACAGCAGCGGTATGAAAAGAAGTGATAGCTAAGTGGTTGTGCTTAACTTTTAATTGGTAATAGATTAACTGTGCCCAGACTGGCTTGTGTTTGTAACTCTTGGCGTTATTGGTTTGATTTATATAGTAGAATAGCCCCAAGAATAACAAATATACTATAAATAGAGCCTTCACTACCGCCCTCCGTGACATTCAAGTTATTGAAAGTTCAATGCATCTTAGACATGACTTAACGTCTTGAGATGAAAGGGATAAAAGAATGTGGTCAGCAATAAAGGCATAGGTATGTTGAATAAAGTGATCGAAAAAGATATCCAGCGTTTCTTAGAAGAGGATGACTTCTCTAGACATCCTTTAGCGTTATCAAGACTTCCCATGGATATGGTTGAGTGTGAACTCAAAGTTAAAACTTCAATGCGTGTTGCAGGACTTTCTTGGTTTAATACAACTTTTAATTATCTAGGTGCTGAAATTTCTGATGATATCGTTAAAGAGTACGAAGGCCGTGACTTTGATTCACCAGCAGTTATTAACTTTCAACTTCCATTTGCTATTGCTCTAACTGGTGAGCGAGTTGCGCTTAATTTACTTGCCAGGGCCAGTGCAGTCGCTACTCATACGAAACGTTTTGTAGATTGTATTCAAGATACTAGTGTAAAAGTTTTGGATACTAGAAAAACTACACCAGGTCTAAGAGGACTTGAAAAATATGCAGTCGTTGTTGGTGGTGGTTTAAATCATCGTTACGGACCAACTGATATGTGGATGATTAAAGATAATCATAAAAGTTTTTTTGGTGGTGTCGAACAAGCGATCAACCACTTTAAAGCGATTAATTCTGCTTATACGCCATTAGAGCTTGAGGTTCATGATTTAAAAGAGTTTGATCAAGCGATCGAGTTGGGCGTTAAACATGTTATGCTCGACAACTTTTCCCCTGAACAAGTTAAAGAGGCTATCTCTAAAAAGAAGCAAGGTATAACGATAGAAGTTTCTGGCGGTATTAACCTTGAGACGATTCGTTCATATGCCATAGACGGAGTTGATTTTATCAGCGTTGGATCACTTACCTACGGAGCTCCACCGGTTGATCTTTCTTTGAAATTTGGAACTAAATTATGAGTAGCTACCAATTTGATGCCCTTATTATAGGCTGTGGTGTTGCTGGTCTCGCCAGTGCCATTCGTTTGGGAGAAGCTGGAATCAAAGTAGGTATTCTAACTAGAGAAAAAGATCCAAAAATTTCAAATACATTCTGGGCCCAAGGCGGAATTATTTACGAACGAAATGATGATTCATCTCCGCGTGAAGGTGAGGGAAGTCTCATTGATGATATCTTCAAAGCTTCTGCCGGTACAAGTTTGTATGAAGCGGCTAAAATTTTACAAGAGCGTTCAGGCGAAATTTTAGAAAACGTCCTACTCAAAAAAGCAGGAACAAACTTTCAACGAACTGATAACGGTGACTTGAATTTTACCATGGAAGCTTGTCACTCAAAATCCAGAATTCTCTATCAAGGGGACTTCACCGGAAGAGAAATTCAAGTTTCAATGCTTAATTACCTCAATGATAAAAAGCGTTTTCCTAACGTCACTTTTTTAACTGGTCATACGGCTATTGACCTCTTAACACCACTTCATCACGGTGTTCGTATTCAACAGCGATACGAAGAACCACGTGTTCTTGGCGCTTACGTTTTTAATCAAGAAACGGGAATGACAGCAAAGGCGATTGCCAAGGTTACAATTCTTGCAACCGGTGGAGTCGGTGCTCTTTACTTAAATCACTCAAACTCTGAAGGTGCTCGTGGAGATGGTCATGCTATGGCCAAGCGAGCAGGTGCTATCTTCACCGATATGGAATTTATTCAATTTCATCCAACAACCTTCTTTGATAAAAGTTCACATAGACGCTTCTTAATTTCAGAAGCGCTTCGCGGTGAAGGTGGGGTTCTTATTAACTCTGAAGGCCGCGCCTTTATGTCGAAGTACCACCCAGATCGTGAACTTGCTCCTCGTGATGTTGTTGCACGCTCAATTCATGAAGAGATGATCGCGACAAGGCATGAATGTGTTTACTTGGATATGACCCATAAAGATGCTGACTGGGTTCGCTCAAGATTCCCTACTATCTTTGAACACTGTCTTTCTAAAAATGTTGATATGACTGAAGAGCCAATTCCAGTTGTTCCTGCGGCTCACTATACCTGTGGTGGCGTGAAAACGGATCTTAACGGCAAGACTAACTTAAAAGGTCTCTATGCTGTTGGTGAAGTTGCCTGTACGGGATTGCATGGTGCTAACAGACTGGCATCAACTTCACTTCTTGAAGGCCTGACTTTTGGCCATATCGCTGCTGAAGATATTTTAGAGTCTCTTCCCGCTGAAAAGCTTTATGACTTTACACATATTAAAGATTGGAAGGATGGTCACTTGCAGGTTGATCGCGCATTAACGGCTCAGGACTGGATGACTTTAAAGCAAACCATGTGGAACTATCTTGGGCTGACTCGCTCCGGGGATAGACTTAAACGCGCAAACGCCATGTTGGTTGAGTTATCAGAAGAAATTCAAAGATTTTATCGTGACGCTAGATTATCAGACGAGCTTATTGGTCTTAGAAACGCAGTAGAAGTGAGTCAGCTAGTACTTTCCGCTTCAAAGCGAAATACCGAATCGGTTGGTTGCTTCTACCGCTTACCTTAATATCATTCTTTGACTGACGGATCGTTACCAAGACCGACGTTCTCGGCCATACTCTCGAGAGCCATTAAGATGACCTCAGACTCTTTCTTTTCAAGATTCTTTTTCGCTAGTTCTGTCATCTTCTTCGAATTCTTTTTAAAGTAAGGAGCTAGATCTTCTATGCCAACATAGCTTGGATCTTTTTTTCCAACAGCTGCATAGCCTTTTAAAATAGCTACTGCTAGTTCATCACTTGGATTTTTTTCTAGCTCTTGTACGGCTTTATAAAGAGTATCGTAGCCAGCTTTAACTTCCTCAGTCGTTTTAGGAGTCGATATTTCCTTAACATCTTGAAGTTTAAAAGTTTTAGAAATGGCCATGATAGGCATGCTTGATACTAGTAAGGCTAATATTAAAAATTTATTCATTTGGTACCTCTACTAATCCTTCAATATTTCTTGGAATTTTAACATAAATTCCAATCGGAACTCGACGACTCGTTCTTTGTGAAATCGCTGTCGTACTGACAAAGTCACTGCCATATCTTCCGTCTTCCATTTTCACTTCAATATGACCAGAATCACCACCGCGATATACAATGACTGCGCCTGGAGGAGCATCTTCAGGTGTAATATCCTCAAAACCAGGAGTATCCATTAAGTTGGTAAAGCCGGAGTTTCTAAGAACTGGTCCAAAGTCTTTAGCATGCCTTGTTCCCGGATAGCTCATGAAGCCACCACTAACTAATCCAAACTTTACATACATTAGGCAACGACCAATTGATGTTCCTGCAGGTTTTGAACCTACTGGTCTCCTGCTTCTATTTAGTCTTGTTGTGAAGCGATTATTCAACCTCGTCCACATTCTACTGACTTCATCAGAGTTAGAATATTGAGCAATTGCTTGGTCCATAATATTTCGATTATGAATAATTGCTGCATTACGATCTTGTAAAAGCTGTTCTAAGTACGAATTGTAATCACTTCCAAGAGTACCAGTGAGTTGGTCGATCATCGAAAGGTTTGTTTGAGACATAGTGCTGTACATGTATGGAAATAATGCTGAAGCTTGGTGACATATAAGTGCTGGTTTTACTTCGTTTGTTACAGCTTGAATAAACTCATTGCAGTCGGCTCCACTTTGTCTACATTGAAGTGCAATCTCTGCGGACTGACCAATATAGTTTGCAAGAAGTTGTGGATCTGTTTTTAACTTTGCAAGATGTTCTGCTGAGTGCTCTGCTGCAGCTGATTTACAAGCAGACATTAGCGACGCTGAGTCAGCTCTTGCAAGCTCGACGCAGTAACCGACAGAGTCTCGTCCGCTAGGTGCGCT
Source organism: uncultured Bdellovibrionales bacterium (assembly GCA_963976925.1). Classification (GTDB taxonomy): domain Bacteria; phylum Bdellovibrionota; class Bacteriovoracia; order Bacteriovoracales; family Bacteriovoracaceae; genus UBA4207. Next base: position 9,591 of record CAXBMT010000031.1, on the reverse strand, counting down.
GCCAAAGATAACAGGATTACATCTATATAATGTACGAGATCCGCATCTCATGGTGCTGTCATAGACAGGTCCAAAGTTTTTAATAAATGGATCACTATAGACGTCATTTAAAAATGCCGCCTGACACTCACCACTTTCACTTTTGGTTGAAAGCCATCCACCCCAAAGACAAGTATCAGTATTATCTGCTTCTTGTTCTCTATTATCTTGATCAATCATTTGCTGCTCTAAAGTCAAAGAGCTCATAGCATCTAAAAGAGAATCTTGTGTACCCGGATCTTGTGCCATTAAAGATAGCGACAGAGATATAGAAATTAGGAATGACTGCAATTTCATGAATTCACCTCATTATATGCAACTAAATCGGTGTTTTCAGAGTTTTACTTGAGTTAAAAAGAATACACCCCAGGCAAAGCCTAGGGTGCGGGGGAGGGCAACGTAAGTTGCGAGAATGGGACCAGGGGAAATCCATCTCCCTGGATCTGGCCGAGATAGGTTGATATTTCACTAAGCGGGCGCAATGAATCCTGACAGTGCCGTCCATAAAATACCTGAGGGATATAGGTCAGGGGAAACTAAGCTGCTTTTCCTAATAGTTGCGAGAAGAAACCTGATTCTTCAATCAGCTCCTCATCATCTGGTGGGACTTCATCCCATTCAAGAGGCAGTTCAAAACATTGTGTTAGATAAGAATCATCCTTAGTAAGGTAATAAGAAGACGATCCATCCATCTGACACGCTTGAATCTTTGAGCGTTTTACTGGAGTAAAATCCCATAAGATATTTTTAAAAGTTGTTGTCTTAAAATTGCAATGTGTAATTTCACTGAATTGGAAGTTGCAATCAATAAAATTGCAATTTACAAATTCGCAATTCTCAATTTTTGAACCAAAAAAAACACAGGAATCGAAGGTTACACCCACGAAGGTGGTGAGAGAGAAGAGAGAGCCAGAAATCGTTAAACCTTCGAGTTTTAGATTAGAAATCCTTTCATTTTCAATAACTTCGAACTGTGACCCTTTCCTTGTGGCCTGATTCTCTGTCGTCGATCCTGATGTGTTTCCAGTCTTTTCAAAGATTGTGTCGATGAAGGCAGTTAACGTGTGCATAATATCCTCCGACCCTGTGCGTTTTGAAAGTTTGTTGCAACTCTCAATTGCATGATGCCATATCCGACTGATTGCGTCAAGATATAAAATTGCATAAAGAAATTATTTTGCAATCCGATAGGATAATTAAGGGCTTATAAGCCTAAAATCCGGACCGGGGGTCCCAAAATGGCAGAATTCAATCGTGATAAATTAGAAATGTTCCTAGGTGCAGTACGTAAGTATATGCAAATACGTGGACCAATGACTCAAAAGGATCTTGCAGACATAACTAATATTGGTGTCTCGACCATGAGTCGCTTTCTTAATCTAAAGACCAGCGAACTAAATGCCCAGTTAATCGCTAAGATTGTCGCTAAATTGGCCATACCACTTCACGAAATTATTGAATTTGTCGAAGAGGACTATACGGAGCACTTTGTACGTTTAGTGAAGTTCTACCGTGAGGAAGAAGCAGCTGGTGCACCAATGCCAGAGGACTCTGGCCCTGCTCCAGAAGAGTCTGAAGAGGAAGCACCTCTTGATGATGATGAGTATCTCGATGCACTTGGAACTTCGGGAACAGCTCAAAGGAATGCTTCGGCAAAAATTAATGTTGGTGGAAAGCAAAGAACAATAAGCTTTCAAGCAGACCAAGGAGCTAGAAACTCGCAGGGAACTTTGAGAGAGAGATTGCAAAATCTTTCAGCGAGACAAAAAGCATTTTTAACAGACTTTTTAAACCTAGATAGTGACGGAAGAGATTTGATTGTTGATTTAGGAAAAAACGTTATTAGTTATTTAAGACAAAAGGGCATGGAGCTTTGAAGTTATTTTTTGCAACCTTTTACTTGCTATTTTCAACTGCAATCTTTGCAACGCCAAAGAAAGTTGAAATAGTTTTCTTGTCTGAGCCAAAAGGTAGCTCTCTCGTAAAGCCAGTCTGGAATCCTCTCATAAATATTTCTGCTAATGATTATGAAAAGGATTGTGTTAAAACGGGTGATGGATGTTTTCACCCACAGCTTGGATTTATTCCAGATGATAATTCTAAAGGTGAAGTCGTTAAGCCTAAGTCTGTTCAGGTTAAAACGTTTAATAGTGATGACGTAAACTTAGTTGAATGTCGAGAAGGCGAGTATTTTGATATTTTTTGTGGCAAGGCAAAGCAAGAGGCCCGATCCGGCAATCAAGTTGAAGTGTGGATTGATACTTCGGCATCTCTTAGAAAAATGGACTACTCACCAGATCCGAGTCGTTGTGTTAGAAGAAGCTTTGTTGAAAAGTTACAGTCTGGATGCAAGCAAAGCAAGTTAGCCGTAATGACTTATGATACTTCTATAAAACTTTTAGGTTCTAATGAAGGTTTGTGCCAAAACTACGGCTCAAATGATATTGATCGATTGATTAAGTGGATAAAAGCATCTGAAGCAGAATATCTTTTTATTGTGACTGATATTGATGAGCTTTCTCGTGAGTTAAGAGATTATCTTGATTCTATAGGGGCTATTTACCACGGAAGTGAAGTCAAGAGCATGACTGTCCATGATTTGGAGAGCTTTGTTAGTATTGTCAAAAAACAGTGTAGCTAAGTATATTGGCTAGATGAATTTCAAAAAACTTATTGAATGGTCCAAGCGTGAATACAGTCATCTCCCATGGAGAAAAGATCGTTCTTTATATACAACATTAGTTTCTGAAATCATGTTGCAACAAACAACGGTTGCAACAGTGATGAAAAAGTTCAAACCATTTCTTGAAAGATTTCCTACTGTTCATGACTTAGCTCAAGCCAGCGAAGATGAAGTATGTATTGAGTGGAAAGGATTAGGTTATTATCGAAGAGCTAGAAGTCTTAGATCTGCCGCTATTGCAATCCATAAAAATTGTGGCGGTGAGTTTCCAAGTGAGCGAGAGGAACTAAAAAAGCTTCCAGGTATAGGTGACTATACCTCGAGTGCACTTGTTGCCATTGGAATGGATCAACCTGAAATTGCAGTTGACGCTAATATTGAAAGAGTTTTATCTAGATTATTTGGACTTGGAGAGTTTAAGGGACTTAAGTTACAGCAAAGAGTGAGAGAATTATACTTTGAAGAATCTCTAATCAATAATGAGTTTTCTCCAAGAGATTTTAATGAAGCCCTTATGGATTTAGGTCGTGTTTTTTGTCAGGCACGGTCTGCAGACTGTTTAAATTGTCCTTTAAGTCGTGACTGTATCGCGAGAATTAGTGGAGATCCTACGGCTTTTCCTCGATTAGATGAAAACATTTCCAAAGAAAAAGAAAAACATTCAATAACACTCGTAAGAGTTGTCGATACTGATTCAATTGGGAGAGTTGCAGGAATAGAGCGAAGAGTCGATGAATGGCTGGCTGGTCAGATTGATTTACCAACTTTTACGCTTGAATCAAGCGAAGAAAACTTTGGTCGTTATCCCATTTGGAAAGGTGAACTTCCAAAGGAATTAATGCGACTAAAGTCGACTATTACCAAGTATACTTTTCAAAATATTGTTGTTTCAACTGCGACAAAAGACTTTGATTTCTACGAACTCGATGAAAAAGCGGTTAACTTTTCCTCTGTAAGTCTTAAGATTTTAAGAAAGCTTGGTATGGTTTAAAATAAACTATGCGCATTTTGATAATTTTATCATCTTTATATTTTTCGAGCATATTTGCTCAAGAAATGGGCCCAAGAAAGTCATGGCAAATGATTGGCAGTGTTCTAAAGACTTCCAAGGAAAATGACATAATTCTCTTCAATAAGGGTTATGAAGACGGTGTTGCTCGTGGTGATCACGCCTGGTTTTGGACCCATGATACGAAGGGATTTAGAGGCGAATGCATTCAAATCAGCGAATCAAGGTCGATTTGGCAGATCTATAGAATTGAAAATGATGGATTGATAGAAATCGACACAGCTTTTTTAGCTCGCCAGGCAACAAAACCCATCTTCGTACCTTCCCCCGAAGAATCTGATCGGTTATGATTTTGGTATGATATTTAAAGTCTTAGTTTTTCTCTGTCTTATTCCGAGTGTTTCGCTCGGTCTAGTGACTGGTGAAAATATTGAAGTAAAAGTCTTAAATCTAGCGGATAAGCAGATGATAACTTCAAGAGGTGGAGCAGATGCCATCTTTAGAGGCGAGTTTGTTCGAATCATGCAAGACGGTCGTTTTAAAGGGCGAGCAATTGCAATTCAAGTTCTGCCAGATGTATCTCAGTGGGCCCTCTATTATCAATATGAGCCGATAAGCTATGCACTTCCGGTCACTCTTAAGCCATCTTCTCCCCACGACATACCTATAGAGGAACGAAATAGAATGAATCTGGTTTTGCTCGATACGAGCAGACTCCAGTCTTACGTTAAGAATAAATATGTAAGACCTAAAGATGATACTTATGTTGATCCAGAGCAAGAAAGACTAGATAAGCAATTAAAAGAGACTTCTCGCTATACGAATGTTGCAGGTGAAAAAACAGCAATTCAGGAAGCACAGGATCGTATTTCAGCTGAAATTGATGAGCTTGTCGATGATTCACAGCCGTTATTTTCTGGATGGAAAATTAAGGCGGGTCTATCTCCAGCTAGTTTTAGAAGAGTTGGAAGCGAGAGAAATATAAGTCTTCGAACTGAAGTTTCAACATCAAGACTAAGAGAGCTTTCATTTGATTATCAAATTGAGTCTAGAAAGTACCGAGATCAACTTAGCGGAGATAGCTTTGATTACCAAGAGCATCGAGGCAATCTAAATATTGATATCATTAAGCTAAATGAAAATATGTCTCTCTTTTCATACGCAACTTTTGAAAAAAGAAAGCAGGGACAAGCTTATCCCTTACGATCTCATATAAACTTTGGACCTATAGGTCTGAAGTATGACTTCCTTCAAGTCGCATCGCCGTTAAAATATTTTGATCTAAGTTATGTCCCAACATTCGATTATCAAAAATCAGATTACCCTTTAACGTCATCTACTTTTGAAACACGCTCTCAAGTAGGATTAAGACATACAATGAGAGCAAGAGTTGCAAGTGAGCATTACGATAAGAAGCTAACTTTAAAATATGAGTTTCTTTTGAGACCGATGCAAGAGACAGGATCGTTTTCGATCGATTCGAGTATGACTCATATTAGCTCGATGTTCACGACGGACTGGAAGTTTAATGAGTACTTCTCCCTTAGTTATGTAAATGACTTATCTCGTGATCCTAGAAGAAGAGAACTTCAAGGAATATCAGCGACGGATATGATTCACTCTTTTTATTTTAATTTTAACTCAAATCTTTAGGTATATATGAAGATCGTTATTTTGATACTTACTATGCTTTCAATGCAATCAATTTTTGCTCAAGATAAGTCAGAAATAGAAAAAAAAGAAGAAAGTGAACTGTCTACCTACATGAAGTCCAACTTTATTGAAGAATATGTACCACAAGAAAAAAACGAAATATTTATTCGTGGTGGTAAAAGAATAACTCTCGCTTATTACTCGGCACTTGTCCCTTCTGATTTTGGAACAATTACAGATTATGAATTCCAGTTTGCCTACAATATGGGGCATTTCTGGCTGGAAACACTTATCGGGCAAGGTACGGCAGACTTTGGAACTGTAGGTTCAAACTCAAGCGCAGTAGGTGCAGCAACATCAGAGGGTAATTTTCAACGCGTCGATGAAGATCAGCAAAAATATCTTTATCTTGGAGTAGGTGGAAGTCTGAGATCACGTCATTTATCTGATCTTTTAGGATTTAATAATATTTTTGAAACAATGCATGGCTATGTTACTTACCACACCCTGCAAGATGAACTGAGGTCTGAAGACTTTGCTGGATTTGGTGCTCGTGCAGATACTTCAATCAACTATATGTTATCAAGTACAAGTCACTTCGGTATTAAGTTTAGTTTTGGTGTATCGGCCCTAAAGAGAGCTGCTGCTGTGGAAGGTGAGGCTTCTTCCCAAAGATCACTCGTCTACAGGTGGAATAGAATCGGTTTAGACTATTCTTTCTACTTTTAAAGAATTTCAATCAACTCAGAAAAAGAATAATCAGAGTTGTTACAATTGATTTCAATACTAAAGTTATTATTTGTACCAAATGAATAGGACTCCCTACCTGAACTTAATGAAGCCTCAACAGTATAAATATTTAAATCGAGTTCTTGAGTGTCTTGATGGACTTCCGTAAATCCATCTTGGTCAAAATTAATGAAAAAACCTTGGTTGGAAAAACCTCGATCACCTTTAATAGAGCAAGTCCCCTTTAGGACAGACTTGAAAAATATTTTTTCATTTTGTGACGAAAATTGACCTCTAAGAATTTGTTTTGACCCAATAGATAAATCGTCAGCAGTATGAATAAGGTCCACTTCAAACGAAGAATAAAAATGATCATCATCCTTGAGTGAAATTTTCAAATGATAAACTTTGTTTTTTAAAAATGCTTCTGGATTAAATACAATAAGGTTATTTTTAATTTTAAAGGAGTCGTTAATAAGGTCTTCGCCTTCAATTATGATTTTAAGATTACTAGGAATATAACTTTTTGAGAGGACTCGTATTACTTTGTCATTATTAAGAGATAAAGATTGCGTATTGAGGGTAAGCTTTATGTCTTGCTCTGGAGGGGCTGTTAGGGCTTCGCTGGCAAGAATGTCAAAACTATAATTAGAAGTCCGAGAGTAATAAGATCTAGATTGTGCCGATTTGGGCGATACTCTTATTTTATAAGGAGTTAGACTTGAAAAAGAAAAGGTCGAATTACTTTCAGCAATAACTTCACCGTATTCATTAATTGCGGAAACAAAAAATGGTTTTAACCTATAGTCTAAATTGATTCGAACATGATCAGATGCTGCAAATGGGCCGTAATAATCCTCATCAAAAATCTTATAAAGACTTCCACTTATTTTATTATTTGAGAAAGTGTCACCTTGCTCATTAAAATTTCTACAATCGTTTTTGCAAGGATTTAAATTAAAATAAAATGTAAAGTCACTAGATTCAAGAGTCCTCTCCCAGCGTGTTCCATCTGGTTTAGAGAACTCTTCTTTGACGACAAGAGGTTGATTTAAGCTATAGAAACCGTTGTGTAATCCATTCCAACCAAAATTGAGGTGAAATAGAACTTCACCTTCGTTAATTTTATAGCCATCAATAATGAGTCCATGGGATAAGGATCCCTGTGTTGAAAGAATGACTGGTGTTTTACTGTTAATACTGTCGATCAGACGTTGCTCAATTCCACTTGATAGTAATTGATCAGAGCTGGCGTTTAAAATCTCTAAGTTTGAACTAAAACCAAGATAATGCTTAATCGCATGCATTAGATTTTGGTCAGTTGTACCTGAGCCCCCACTTTCTGATGTGGCCAGGCTGGTTCTATTAACAATGGCTAAGTTTTTAAATAAGAGCGCTAGCTCATCATTTTGAACTTGCAATTTATGTTCGGATGGATTGGGTTGGATGAGATCCCAGTGTATTGGAGTATTGAAATCTGCCCAGGCTTCTTGATCGTGAAGTTTTCCTTTATAGAGACCTTGTGGCTTGATGTCTTTTTTAAAATAGTAGAGAACTTGTGCAATGGCAGTGTTGGCGCAGCCAACAGGAGGTGGGTTATTACCTACAACAGGTAGTGATAAATTATAGGGATAGGACTGCGACCAATTTGTACTAAGAAGACGCTCACCGGGCTGATAGGCCTGCTCTCCTTGGTGAACGGGAGTCTGATCAGCAATGATGGAAGAGATGATCAAGCCTTGCTCATTATAGCGCAGGGTAAGGCTTGTGCTGGTCTTCTTTTTTCCACACGAGACTAAGACAACTGTCAAAACAATTGACACCATAAGTGCTTGAAATAGCTTAGCTTTAATCTTCATACCTACTATATAAGCAGGATTGATGCCAACTAAGAGTTAATAGAATTAAGCTCTTTTGTTAGATCGTTATACCAGCGATTGAGCTCTGGAAAATCTTCTTTAAGTTTTAAAGATTCCTTTAATGAGTCAGACATAAAGCCTTGGATAACCATGTAGATATATAGATCTGTGACTGTTAGAAACATTTGATCGAAATATTTATTGTCAGAAATGATTCTCTCCAAACTCCATAACTGAAGTTTTAAATACTCTTGAAATTCAACCTCACAGAATTCATTAACAGCAAATCTCGATAGATAAGTTAGAACTCCTGAGCGAAGTTCGTTTGTAGAATCTTTGACTTCCTCAAAGGGCTTGCCCCAATCAACTGTGCGAATAAAGCTTTGATAGTTGTCTTCAATTTTCCAACGTGAATAAATTAAACTGTTTAAAAAAACCTCATTGGCCCATTGTGATAGCGGTACATTGTAGGCTGAATTCATTTTTTCGAGATATCTTATACACTTCGTTGTTGTGCAATTTTTGAGAAGGTAGTTAACAATTTGTGTTGTTGAAGAATAAATTTTTTCTTGAGTGTGAACTTGGGGAAGGTTCTTGAGTCTCGGCTTGAGTTCCTTATCAAAGTCTTGTTGTTTTGATGGAAAAGCAACATCAACTGTTCTTAACTCTCTGTCTGCTAAAAGATATAATTTATGAATGACAACGCATCGGGGGTAGATAGATTCGGCATCACTGCATTTAGGCCATTGATAAAGAATGTCAGCTTCGGCGTCGCTCATTTGTTTTCCAGTCTTATTTCATTTAATTGAGTAATAGATTGTATCAGTTGAATAAAGTGTAGAAAGGCGGCAAAAAAAGGGAGAAAGACTTTAAGCCGGATTCTGTTGTTAGATCATCATTCGTCTAGGGATCAAATTACTAAGACCCTCGAGCATCCTACCCGCTTGCTTGGACCAGCTGCCCTAAGCGCAAGCCTATTTGGATTTGCACCGCGTAGAGTTTACCTGATTTCACTATAGCACGCCGAAACGCCTATACATCCTTTCTGTTGCACTTGTCCTCATCTCACGATGGACGGGCGTTACCCGCTACGCTGCTGTATGGTGTCCGGACTTTCCTCCCGCATCCGAAGATGCCAGCGATAATCCGTCTTTCTCCCAAGAGCCCTTATGCACTTAGTCGACAATATAGTCAAGTAAGGAATGACATGGTAAATCGCCCTATGCTTAAGAAATCATTAATTATACTTCTTTGCCTGCTCAGCTTTGCAGTTGAAGCCTCTTTAAGAGAGCTTATTAAAATTAGTTTTAAAAATAATCTTTCTTTACAGCAATCAGAAGTAAATCAGTTTTCAAAAAAACAAGATATTTTGATTTTGAATTCAAGTCTTGATTTAAATTTAAATTTTGAAACGAGCTTTGTTGATTCAAATTTCGAGCGTGATCCATTTTCTCTGGTCTCAGCTAATAGAACTTGGTCCAATCAACTTACATTGTCTAAGTCTTTTGAGTGGGGTGGGGAACTCTCATTTAGAAATCAGCACCGCGAGTTGGACCCTAAGTTTAATTTGCCTAAAAGCTATTTGTTTCAACAGCAGCTGATTTATACCCAAGATCTTA
>CAXBMT010000030.1:0-18431 GCA_963976925.1 uncultured Bdellovibrionales bacterium | reverse complement strand
GAACTCCACCAGGTGCTAATACTTCTAAAAATCCGGGGCCGTTGAGACCAAGATCAAGAGGATTGCCGGTAGAGTTAAGTTGCCCTTGCTCAAAGTTTGTATAGGATCCATCAACTTTAACCATTGAGTTTTCAGCACCGTAACTACGATAAAAGTCTTCTGGCTTCCATTCACGATTGGGTAAATCTATATCCTGATGCCCTTTATCAAGTGCAGTTATATACTCTTTAAACGTCACACCATCTTTCTTAAAGCCGGCAGTGTTGGCGTTAGCAACATTGTTGGCGATGGTATCGACCTTCTTTTGTTGGGCAATGGCGCCAGAAACTGGAACCCAAAGGTTTTTCAACTTTTCACCCTCCTGGTGAATGCGCGAACCATCCTGGTCCTACACTCCAACATCATACCAATTAGGGAGACAATTCTTCCACTGCGGCAAATTTCTCCCGCTAATTAGTACATGCAAGAAAGGGTCAAATTAAGTATAACTAATTAAAATTGCTGTAATGAGTGAAAAGTATTTCGCTCAAGTATCGTCAATCTAATGACATCTAGGTGATTTAATAAAATGAGGACGCCGTGAACGCCAAGAAAAAAGTAGAAAATAATGAAATTGGTTTCGAAGAAGATTTAAAAAAACTCGAAGAATTAGTCTCGAAACTAGAGTCAGGAGAACTGCCATTAGAAAAAAGCTTGGTTCTTTTTGAAGAGGGTGTGTCTCTTTATAAAAACTGTAAAAAGAGAATGGGCGCTATCGAAATAAAAATTTCAAAGCTAACCGATTCATTAAAAGAAGAGGCGCTTGATTAGTGTTCTTTAATACATCAAAAATATTTTCTCTACTAATACTAACGATACTTATAAGCTGTAGTTTTGTTTCAAATAAAAAAGCAAATCAAGATAGTTCATCAGGAATGTCAGTCGGAAATATTATTGATGCTAAAGAATCAAAAAGTAAGCCTCAGGTTGAAGAGACTGGTGGAAATAAAGAGATAGGGCCAGCACCAAGTGAAAACACTAAAACGATAAGTTTAAGTAAAGCTATTGAGCCTGCTATCGCTCTTTTGTTAACTGATGATGAAGAAATAATTATTTCAGCACTAAAACTATCAAGAATGTTAAATAAGAATGGTATCACCCCAAGGATCTACGCTGGAGTTGGACTAGGCGCAGTGGTAGCCGCTGCGCTCGGCTTTAATATGAGCGCAGATGAGATCGAGTGGGAGCTATTCGCCCTTGAAAGAAAAGGCATCGTTGATAAAAAAGAAAAAGCAAAATCATTATTAAAAAAAATCATTACTAAAGATATTAGCCAGTCTTTTCATGTGCTCACTTTGCCGACAGCGAAAGGAATATGGAAAACACGTGGAAGTTTAAGTGAAGCCGTAAATTTTCACCTTAAAAACTCTGGGGCTAGAAAATGGCCTATGAGTGAAATAAAAAATAAAATTGGAGCTGATATTGTTTTTGAAGTTAACCCAAGCGAAAAAGCAAATACGCTTGAGAATATTCAAGAAGCGATAAGTCAGTGGAAGCAATCAAAGTCTTAGGAAAATAAATGATGAAAGATAATCCATTATTGAAAATCATCTACGCACTTGTTGGGCTTGGATTACTAGGTGCCATAATCACAGTAATAGTCATAATAAGCTTTTCGTTTTCTTTACCAAAGATAACTTCGCTTAATGACTACAGACCGCCAATTTCTTCAAAGATTTTAGCTAAAGATGGAACGATTTTAGCCAATATTGGAATTGAAGATAGAGTCGTTGCAGAGATTGATGAAATCCCTGAGCGAATTATCGGTGCTTTTCTTTCAGCTGAGGACGATAAGTTCTATGAGCATAAGGGTGTCGATTATCTAGGCGTTTTAAGAGCAATGATTGCCAATATTAAAGCTGGTCGTGTTGTTCAAGGCGGATCAACGATCACGCAGCAGGTTGCAAAGTCTTTACTATTAACAAGTGAGAGATCAATTTCTAGAAAGATTAAAGACTTTCTTTTAGCGCTAAGAATAGAAAAGCACTTATCAAAGGATGAAATTCTCTATCTCTACTTAAACCAAGTTTATCTTGGTGGGGGCTACTACGGTGTTAAGTCAGCCTTTAAGGGATACTTTAATAAAGAACTAAAAGAAGCGACGGTCGCAGAAAGTGCAATGGTGGCAGGCTTACTTGTTGCACCTGGAAGATATTCACCCTATATGTCGACTCAAGCAGCAACAAGAAGACAACATTACGTTTTAGGGCGAATGTTTGATACGGGGAAGATTACGCAAGAAGAATACAACGATGCTTTAAAAGAAAAGATTAAATTTAGAATCCGTAAACTATCAGGATTCAGAGCAGGTTTTTTCACTGACTGGGTAAGACAAAGAGTTGTTGAAGCGGTCGGAGAAGAAAACTTTCTGTCAAATGGATTTGTTGTAGAGACCACCCTTGACTGGACTTTGCAAGAAGTTGCTGAAAAAGAAATCATGGATGGTGCTAGAGAAATAGATAAAAGACAAGGGTTCAAAGGGCCAATAAAAAACCTTCCAGAAGAGGAATGGAATGACTTCTTTCAAAAGAAAAGGTCAGATATTTATGCAGATGCTTCAGAGTATTTCATTATAGATGACGAATTAAATCGCATTTATGAGTATGCTGTTGATGAGACGATTGTTCCAAAAGTCGAAGAGTATGAAAATAATTTTATTTCAACCTCACCAACCAAGAGAGTACAACCTGGATATGTTGCTGAAGATCCAATCATTGAGCTTTTAGAAAGAAGCTCGATTCATGAAGCTATCGTAACTGCCACCGATGACCTGGCAAGAGTAGTTTACGTTAAGGTCGCCGGCGTATCTGGAATTATTCCCTACGAAATGTTTCGTTGGGCGCATGTTAGGGAAATTTCTCCAGACAGAGTTTTTTACCCTTACGTCACAAGGCCCTCGACAATTTTAAAGAAGGGTGACGTTATTCAAGTAAAAGTTTTCTCAACAAAAACCAACCTTCGCCAAAGAGTTACCGACGACTTTAAGAAATACCTAGATAAACTTAAAGATGATAAAAAAGTTATTAATTCACAAAAATATGTATTGTGTGGACTTGAACAAGAACCAGATGCACAAGCGGCTCTTGTTTCTCTAAATCCGTATAACGGCGAGATTATCTCGCTTGTTGGCGGCACAAACTTTGGTAAGTCTCAATTTAATAGAGCTCTACAAGCCTTAAGGCAGCCAGGTTCAGCCTTTAAGCCAATCCTTTATGCAGCAGCCATTGAAAACGGATTTACGCCAGCTACATTAATTATCGATTCACCAGAAGCTCTCGGCGGAGTAGAGGGTCTTAACTGGAAGCCTCGAAACTATGATGGGAAATTTAAAGGGGCAATGACTTTTAGACGAGCACTTGAAGTGAGTCGAAACGTACCGACAATTAAAATCGCTCAAGACCTTGGTGTTGATACAGTTCATGACTTTTCAAAACGAATTGGACTTGAAGTTGATATGCCAAAGGATCTTTCATTATCACTTGGATCCTTTGGAGTTAATCTTTTAAATCTGACGGCCACCTACGGAATCTTTCCAAACGGTGGAAAGAAACTAAGCCCCAAAGGAATTTTAAGCATTACAGATCGTGATGGTAAAAGATATTTCTTAGAGAATATGGATGGGGCGCTATATGGTGTTGAAGTCTCTGATGTGGTTGATGAGCCTACTGCACAAGCGACATCAGATGTTGCTACTGATGGTATCAAAGAGGATCAAAAGCCTGAAAAAATTGATAATCCGTTTTTAGCCGCACTTACAGAAAATCAAGTTTACGACACTCGCTTGGCCTACGTTATGACTAATATCTTAAGAGGTGTTGTTTTATACGGTACTGGCCGTGGTGCAAAAGAAGTAAGTACTTTTCTTGGTGGTAAGACAGGAACAACTAATAACTATGTCGATGCTTGGTTTATGGGTTTTAGTAGTAACTTAGTTACTGGTGTATGGACTGGCTTTGATAATAACGAGACCCTTGGCTTTGGTGAAACTGGCGCTAAGTCTGCTCTTCCAATCTGGAAAGAGTTTATGCGTGCGGGTCTTAAACGTTATGGTGAAAATGACTTTAGAGTTCCACCAGGTATTGTTAATGTTGTGATTGATAGAGAAAATGGCCGACTCATTAGATCTGGTAGCCCTGGTGCCTTTACCGAATCTTTTGCCGAGGGGACTGAACCTGGCTCTGTAGAGGAACAAAAGGGGGAAATCCTTGTACCTGACACTAGCAGTCCTATTTATGAAGAAGACGAATACTTCAATAATCAATAAAGCTTAATTTTAAAATTATAGCTCCGATAAGCCCTATGTCTCGATCCAAATGGAGGGAGCGTGGGCACAGCGGTTAATCATCAAGATATGCAAAAGAAGGTAGTGCAAACTGCATTAGCAGTGTCAGCATTGCTGCATGTATTTGTGATGGTAATCAAATGGCAGCCTGAAATTGAAAACTCTGTCAGAAAGCTCAACGAAAAAATTACTAAGATCCGCTTAGTAGAACCCAAAAAAGAATTAGAAGAAAAAGTTTCAGCAGCAACTAAAAAGACTGAAGCTCTTCCAAGACAGATTGTTACAACAGAAAAATCAAATCTAGATTTAGCACCAGTCCCAACACGTTTTCTAAGTGAGAAGACTCAAGTTGCTGACAGGCAAACTACAGCTAAAAAAATTGGTATTTTTAAAGAAGCCGGTAAAGGCCAAAAGGTTGGCTCTGAAACTATCCAAAAGAAAGTCGCTAAAGCGAAAAAAGTAGCTAAAAAGGCAAAAGTCTCTCTAAGTGCTCTTGGTCAAGTTAAGGTTCCAGACTCAGTTGCTCCTAAAGCAGAAGAAAGAGAGTTGGCTAGCCTTGGTCTTCAAAATGGCAAAGAAGGCATTGCTGGATATGCTCGTAATAATGATTATGTGCAAGATATTCCGCTTGGAGATATGACCAAGCTAAATACCACTGAGTATAAGTATTACGGCTTTTATCACCGTATTAAACAAAGACTAGAACAGCATTGGGGTAGAACTCTTCAAGAGAAAGCGGCCACTATTGCTAAGCGTGGCGGTAGAGTTCCGGCAAGTACGGACAAAATTACTGCTCTATCTATTACGATTGACCAGATGGGGACAATTGTTGATATCGAGTTGAAATCTTCAAGCGGTGTTACAGAGTTTGATGACGCAGCTATCGATTCATTTAATAAAGCCGGTCCATTTCCTAATCCACCAAAAGGCATGATTGTTAATGGTCGTGCAAAAATTGAGTGGGGATTTGTGGTTAAGTCTTAGTGCTTATTGTCGTCGCCACGAAGAAGCTCTTTTAAACGTCCGATGCCTTCCATCATAACGTAATCGCTCCAAATACTATCTAATTCACGAACTGTTTCTACTAAACTTATAGCAGCTTGATCACGAGAAATATTTTCTGACTCTGCCAGTTGTGCAATCGCAGCAGATAAAGCTTTCACTGCTGGCGTCTGACAGATTCGTGCAAGACGTTCTTCGTATGAGTTATCAATTTTGCGTTCTTTAGATTTAATGATCGCAGTGTTGAGTAGTTGTACGTTTTCTTGGTTGTCGCTGAACATAGATTCGCGGTTCCCCTGAACATTGAAAAGTTTCTAAGTAAGTCGGAGTCGGAGTATCAGACTTAATTGAAACTCCGTAAAGTATTTTTTCTAAATAAAGTTATTTTTTCCGAGTCAATATTCATTAGATAGAATTTTTAGATGATAACCTAGTTGTGTATTTAATAATTTTTTGTTTGGGTTATTGACTTTGAAATAATAAAAAATATTTTAAAAAATGCTTGCAATGAATAAGCCCTCGAAACTTGATTACGAGGGCTTTCTGAACTTATTGTGCTTCGACGATTTCTGTATACTGTTCAGCTGTTAAAAGGCTTTTTGCCTGGTCAGGATTGCTTAATTTAACTTTAATGATCCAAGACTCATAAGGCTTTTGATTGATTTCTTCAGGAGATCCTTCAAGAGCTGAGTTGACTTCAACGACTTCGCCTTGAAGCGGAGCAAATAGATCACTCACAGACTTGATTGACTCAACAACGCCAAAGGTAGCACCTTGATCAAGCGTAGAGCCAACTTGAGGAAGCTCAACAAAGACGATGTCGCCTAATGCGTTTTGTGCAAAGTCAGTAATTCCAATGCTAGCGACATCACCATCAATTTTCGCCCATTCATGATCACTAGTGTAAGTAAGGTCAGTAGGTATGTTGTGAGACATTATAATTTTCCTCCCTTTAGGAACGATTCTTTGATTACAGTTGCTGGATAGTCTTGATTTCTAATTGTTATATCTAAACTTTCGCCTATTTTTGGAGCTTTATCAGCATCTACTAAGGCCAGGGCTACCCCTTTGCCAACCACAACTGACATAGTGCCCGAAGTGACTTTTCCAATGATGTCGCCTTTTGTATTTTTCACGGCATAGCCATCTCTTGGAATCCCTCGATCAAGTAAAACCTTGATAAGTTTTAGTTTAGGCTTGTAGTCCTTTAAAGCCGCTTTCGAAATAAAGTCAGCCTTATCGAGCTTCACTGTCCATTTAAGGCCTGCGTCTAGTGGGGTCCATTCATCGCTGAGTTCGTGACCATAAAGAGGATAGCAAGCTTCAAGTCTTAAAACATCTCTTGCAGCAAGACCACAAGCTGTGACCTCGTGTTGCGCCAGAGCGCGCCAAAGACGCTGAGCTTGATCATGTGTCGAGAAAACTTCAAAGCCGTCTTCACCGGTGTAGCCAGTGCGAGCTAAAATTACTTCTCCAAAAGCGGAGTCGCTTCTGATAGCACCATAAACAGGAATGTCGGTGCTTAGGCCTAGCTCTCCAAGGATTGAGGATGCTTTTGGTCCTTGAACGGCAATTAGCGATGTTTCTGAGCTGTGATCTTTTAAATCGATTTGAAAGCCACTGGTTTGCGCTTCAATCCAATTCCAATCTTTTTCGATGTTTGATGCATTAACGCAGATAAGAACTTCTTCCGCAGCAATCTTATAAGCAATAAGATCATCAATAACGGTTCCGTCATGGCGACACAGTGGTGAGTAAACTGCTTTACCAACGGCGGCACTATTAAAATCGTTAGTCATAATATAATCGACGAATTTTACAGCATCAGGTCCCTTGACCCAAAACTCACCCATATGACTCACGTCGAACATTCCTACAGATTGTCTAACGGCCATTACTTCTTGTTTAACACCCGAATATTGAAGGGGCATATCCCATCCTGCAAATCCACCCATTTTGGCGCCCATTGATAAATGATCTGCATGTAGGCTCGTGTGCATCATGAGCTTTCTCCTAATTTAACGGCCTTTAGTAAATTTTCACCCAGTGAACAAATAGTCATTGGCCCGACACCACCAGGCACAGGGGTGATGGCGCCAGAAAGTTCAGCGCAACCTTGTGCCACATCTCCAAAGAGAGTGTCATCGATTACGTTTTGTCCGACATCAATAATCCATGGCTTATTATCGCCAAGGTGTTGTGGCTTTAAGAAGTCCTTAACTCCAACTGCTACAACGATGAGGTCAGCGTTCTTGGTAAAGTAAGAAATATCTTTTGTTTTAGAGTGGCATATTGAAACAGATGCATTGGCGTTTGAAAGCATCATCGCCATAGGCTTACCAACAATCATACTGCGGCCAATAACAACGGCATTTTTTCCAGTTAAGTCATAATGATAATGGCGAAGTAGTGAGATGATTCCCTTGGGCGTGCAAGGCAATAAAGCCTTGCCAGCAATAGAACCACCAACAACCATGGCGCGAATATTTTCTGGATGAAAGCCATCAACATCTTTGTGTGCAGGAAATAAAGTAGCGACATCAATGTCCTGCAAGTGTTTAGGTAGAGGCAACTGAACAAAGCAGCCATGAGCTTTAGTATCACTAGAAATTTCTTGTGCTTTATTTAGAAAATCGCTTTTAGAAATCTTTTCATCTAAGTGAATAATTTCACACTTAGCGCCAAGTGATTCAATAAACTTCTTTTTATTGCGCGTATAAATCAAGCTAGCTGGATGTTGACCTACCAAGAGAACTTTTAAGGATGGCGTTATTCCTCGCTTGATCCAAGCGGTCACATCATTTTTCAGTTGTGTGATTGTTGCATCAACAACTGGCTTTGCTGCAAGTAATAAACTCAAATTCGTATCCAATTCTAATTTGTGCAAGAGTTTACTAAGTTGGACGGGCTTGGGCGAGTCTTTTCCCCTATGCGGAAGCCTTAAAAATTGATAAATAAAAATCTAACGGGGGGCATAAATGCTTTTTTATATCGGAACAGGTTTACAGCTAGTTGGCTTTACTTCAGTTGGATTGTGCTTGTTTGCTGGTTTAAACAAAGGCGACTACGGAAAACTGGAGCTGATTCAATTCGTCGGTGGTTTCTGTATTTTTTATGTTGGACACTTTTTAAAATCTCGAGGCTCACAGAGCTAGAGCGTGACGAAGTGATAGTGCCCCGTTACAATTAATTATGATCATTCTTGGAATAGATCCCGGCTCAATTAAAACGGGTTACGGTGTCATTGAAATGAAGGGTAAAAACTCTCGCCTCATCGAATGTGGCGTTATTCGTTTTGATACTAAGCTCGAGCTGATTGATCGTCTAGCAATCGTATACGATGAAGCTCATCAGCTGATTAAAAAATATTCCCCAGATGAAATAGCGCTCGAGTCCCTTATTTACACCAAGAGCGTGCCTTCGCTTGCTAAGCTTGCGCAAGCAAGGGGCTCACTGATCTCTGGTTTCGGACGAAGCTATCAAGGAAAAATATTTGAATACGCACCAACCTTAGTTAAGTCTACCGTCACGGGTCATGGGCAGGCGACTAAAGAAGGCGTTGAAAAAACTTTGAAAATGATTTTTGGAAAAGAGACAGAATTTATTACCGATGATGCCTCGGATGCTGTTGCGATCGCTTTATGTCATGGTCTCCATCTTGGAGTAAAAAAAATACCTAGGGTAAGTAAGTCAAAAGGTAGATCTTTAAAAAGTGTATTTGCCTCTTATGAAGGCACAAGGAAATAAGATGATTGGATTTTTACAAGGTGAAATCGTTTTTAGTGATGGTCAAGAAAGTATCTTGAGAACGATTCAAGGTATTGGTTATCAAATACATTGTCACTGGATCGTACCTGAAGGGTCTAAGGCAGCAGTTTTTGTTTCACATATTATTCGTGAAGGTCATGAGGCCTTATATGCTTTTAAATCCCTTAGAGATAAAAAATTCTTTGAGCTACTAATAACAATTCCAAGCATCGGTCCCAAGGCAGCATACTCTCTTATTGGTTCTCTTGGCGCCGATCAAATTGTCCGCGCCGCTAAAGCTGATGATAAAACCACACTTAGAAAAGCTCCCGGAATTGGAAACAAGGGTGCAGGACAACTTGTTTTAGATCTTCCATCTAAAGCACCAAAAGTTATGATGTATTCAACCCGAACAATTCGTCCAATGCATCAAGAGCCTATTGCGATTGATGAGATTAATTACGATGAAGTCGAAACGACAGAAACAATTGAAAATATCAATCAGTCACCGATTCTTGAAGAAACAATGCTTGCTTGTAAGGAGCTTGGTTTTAAAGAGGATCAAATCCTGCCGATCGCTCAAAGCTTATTGTTAGAGCATTCAGTAAGTCGACCAGAGCAACTTGTTCATTTAGTTCTAAAGCAATTATAGGTTTTTTATGGAAGGAAATGAGCGAATTTTTGAACCAGACTATCTCGATCAAGCTGATCGAAGTGAAAACCGTCTAAGACCAAAAGACTTTTCTGAATATGTCGGCCAAGCAAAAATTTTAGAAAATGTTAAAGTCATGGTTGAGTCGGCACGTATGCGTGAAGCGGCCATGGACCATCTGCTTTTATCTGGACCTCCAGGTTTGGGTAAAACTTCACTTGCTATGATTATTGCTCATGAGCTTGGAGTTCAGCTGCATGTTGTTTCAGGGCCAGCCATTGAAAAAAAGGGTGATCTTGCAGCTATTTTGACAGGACTTGAGCCACGGGATCTTCTGTTTATTGATGAGATTCATCGTATGCATATTTCTGTCGAAGAAATTTTGTATTCTGCCATGGAAGATTTTCGTTTAGATATTGTGATTGGCCAGGGAGCTGCTGCTAAAACAATGAAGATCGATTTAGCGCCTTTTACATTGGTTGGTGCCACGACAAGATCTGGACTATTGTCCAATCCGCTTCGCGATCGTTTTATGGGAGATCTTCACTTTGACTTTTATGAACCAAGTGAGCTTGCTAAAATTTTAAAAACTAACGCAGGAAAATTGAATCTGAAAGCGACGGATAAAGCATTAGAAATAATGTCTCGATGTGCTAGAGGAACGCCGCGAATTGCTAATAGAATTTTAAGACGAGTACGTGACTTTGCCGTGGTTGGAAAACAAGAACAGATCGGACAAAATGAAGTCGCCCAAGCTTTAGAGCTGATGGAAATTGATTCTTTAGGACTCGATCGTATGGATCGAAAAATTCTAAAAGTCATTCTTGAATATTACGGCGGAGGTCCTGTTGGAATTGAGGCTTTGTCAGCAACTTTGGGAGAAGATCGCCAAACTCTGGAAGAAGTGTACGAACCCTACCTGCTAAAAGAAGGTTTTTTACTTAGAACTCCAAGAGGACGCGAGATTTCAACTCGCTCAAAAGATATGCTTGGAGCACAGATAAGTTTTAAATTTGATTAAATAACATCTAGAAAATTATTATCACTCGAGAGAACTTTCCACGTATGATCTGCTAGCAGTACTGCTTCAGCCAAAAACTTTTGTTTTTGCATTTTCTCTTCGCCCCAATCTTTAGGAGATAAAAGAGAAAGCCTTGGCTTAACTACTTCATTTTCCACTGTTTCATAAAGAAAATAAGTCTTTCCAATTAAAGGCTCAAAACTAATAGCAGCTGCATAGATAAGTTCAGAAACACGCTTTCTTTCTTTAAGCTCTTCAATTTGCTTCGCAAGAACTCGCATCTGCTCAACAATATTCACCAACTGCATATCAAGTTGCTGAGTCATAGCAGAATATGAGCGGCTCTTGATCGCACCCTCTTTGTTAGGGGTAAAGGCAACGCCACCACGGTTGGATCCAAATGTAAGCGCACTTGGATTTTCACTGGTTGCTAGCTTGTAGCGATCAAGGTCAATTTGGTCTACATCAATAGGTTTTGGCTTTTTATCGTCTTCCATGGCGATATAATGCCTTCTTTTGCTGTTTTAGAAAAGCTTTGATGGGGAATTGTCGACCAAGATGAGTCTCCAAAGTAGCTCATAATGCCAATCTGATCCAAAGTGAGACCCTCTGAAATCTTGCTTAAACTCCATTATTCCCCCATTCTCCCAAGTTCTTTGCGAATCCGAGGAGTCTAGTACTAGGCTGCCAGTGGCCAGACGATCATCATGATCTAGTCCCAATAATAAAGTCATAACCTTTGCAGTTTGTTCTCTTAGCCTTTCAATTCGATTCGGAGTATCGGGGTCTTCTTGTTCACTTAAAGCCATAAATATTAAATCTAAAGCATTTCTACTAAGTCTTTGCATTTCAGCAATATCATCACCATCACTTTCAACAATACCCCAATCAATAATAGCGTTACGCCTAAAAGCGATAGAGTTGATAACTCTGTCTTCATGATCAAATTGTAAGACTTGCCCCTCATCTAGTCCTTTGTAGATTTTTGTTACTTTGGTGTAGGAAATACCGTCTAAAGTAATAACGAACCACATATATAAATCATCATTGAAAAAATCATCCTCTTCTTCAATAACCTTAAGTTGTGGCAGATGAAGATCTATCCGCTGATTGCTTTTAACTGCAGATATAGGCAAACGAAATTGCTTAACTTCATAACTTCTAAGCTCAAATAGACCACATCTTTTTCTTGAAGGAGATAGACTTTGAATTTTCTTATCTAGAGAAGAGTTTCCTTTAATTCCCCGGCAATAACTTTTTAAAGAATCATAAATCTGAAGACTGAGATCTTTTGCCTGAACAGTATTAGAAGATAAAAAAATAAACGCTAGAGCAAATTTCATATGAACCTCTTGCATTTAAATATGCAAATAAGCTCCTAGAAGAAAAGACCTAACTAGCTAAAAAACTTTAGGATAAACACATCGCAAAATTATTTTCTGACAACTGCCATTGATAAACGTGAAGAACAAACAACTTTACCTTCTTCAGTTTCGATATTGATCTCCCAAACTTGAGTTGTTCTGCCAATATGAATAGCTCTTGCAACCCCACTGACTCTGCCGCTAACTGCTGGGCGCAGGTGTTGACAAAAAAGTGTTTGACCAAAAGCCACGTGAGTTTCGTTATTAAGCACAAGATTGGCAGCGATACTTCCAAGTGTTTCAGCTAAAGCTGCACTGGCACCACCGTGCAGTCTTCTTTGTGGTTGAACGGTGCGATGATCAACTGGCATATCACCTCGAAGAAAATCATCACCAATTTCTGTTATATGCATATCCAAATGATCGACCATAGTATCTGATGACCATTTCTCAATGGCTTCGATTGTTAAATTTTCTTTAAACCAAATTCTCTTGCTCATTATTCCCAACCTAAAACTTGGTAACCTTTATCCGCTAGGCACCGATTTACAAAACTTCTTCTTAATTCATCTGGGGAAATGGCCTGTCCAACACCACCTGCGGTTCCTCCAATGGCGGCTCCACGAGCTAAGCCAGATCCTAAATTACCGGTCAGAGCTCCAGTAACTGCCCCTATGGCACCACCAAGAACAGCACCTTTGCCTGTAGAACCTAGTATTTTCTTAGCCTTAGGTGACTCTAGATACTCATCGGCATCAGCTAAACAAGAATTCACGTCTTGCTCACCTCTGGTTTTACCAACATTTTTAAGCTTAGAGTTCGGGTACAAAACAGGCTTACTCGAGCAGCCATAAGTAATTGAAATTATGAGTAAAAATCTAAACAAAATCTTCATATAGCATCCAATGTGGGCAAAATTCATTTCTAAAAGTGTACAAAACTTAAGCTAAGGTGGAAATTTTACACTAAAACCACATTTAGATGCCTAAAAGGTTTAGACTTTGATAGGCGTAGGGGTAAACAATTTACGAAAATCCCCGCGGCGGAAAAAAAGAGTCTTCCTATCGAATTCTTGTATTATCTGATGCGTAAGATTAAAGTAAAGGAATTACGTATTTTAAGAGAGCTTAATGCTATATCAAAGAACTCTGGCTAAATCAGTAAAAGTGACAGGTATCGGAATCCATTCCGGTCGTAAAGTCCATATGGAGCTTCACCCAGCTGAAGCGGATACTGGTATTTGTTTTAAAAGAACTGATCTACCAAATGCTCCAGTTTTAAAAGCCACTGCTGAAACTGTTGGCGCCACTGAAAATAATACAACTCTAGGCCAAGGCGAGAACGCTGTTCACACTGTTGAGCATCTTCTGTCAGTTTTATACAGCCTTGGAATTAGTAACGTTTATATTGAAATCGATGGACCTGAAATTCCTATTATGGACGGCTCAGGTGCAAGCTTTGTTTTCCTATTAAAAGAAACAGGCATCGCAACACTTAGTAAATCGAAGCAATTTCTTGTTGTCCTAGAGCCTGTTGAAGTTCGTGTTGATGATAAGTGGGCGAAGATTGAACCTGCCAGTAAATTGATTATCGATTCAACCATTGTTTTTGCTCACTCAATGATTAAAAAACAAAGAAAAGTTTTTGAATTTACCTGCGAAAACTTCATCAACGAAATCGGTCGTGCCAGAACATTTGGTATGCTTCGTGACGTTGATATGCTTAAGCGTAAGGGTTGATGAATTTAAAGTAATGAACCCAGAAGGTCTTCGCTTTAGAGACGAGTTTGTGCGTCATAAAATTCTCGATACCATTGGTGATATCTCACTCCTTGGCTATGAGGTTGCTGGTCGCGTAACAACTTATAAGTCAGGTCATAATCTGCATAATATGCTTTGTCGTAAGTTGCTAGAAACTCCAAGTGCTTATGAGATTGTTTCTGCCTCTGCTCTTCACAAGGAAGCTGTTGAAGCTTTTGAGTTGCCGCAAGCTATGCTTCCCGCCTTTCATTAATCTACACTCCCGATAATTTTCATGATAACTAAAGGGAGTAAATACCTCCCAAGGACCCTTATATGCGCCTTTCACAAAGTTTATGGCAAACCTACAAAGAAGTTCCAGCAGAAGCAGAGATACCATCTCATCGCCTCATGCTAAGAGCTGGCTTGATTCACAAGTCAGGAGCTGGAATTTACAATCTTTTGCCTTTCGGACTTAGAGTTGTGCAGAAAATTGAGCGTATTGTAAGAGAGGAGCTCGATCGCGCTGGGTGCCAAGAAATATTAATGTCCATGGTTACGCCGGGAGAGTTGTGGCAAGAATCAGGTCGCTGGGATCTGATGACTGAGATGATCAAGTTCAAAGATAAGAAAAATCGTGATCTATGCCTTAGCCCTACAAATGAAGAAACAGTTTCTGACATTTTTAGAAACCTCGTAAAATCATACAAAAGTTTACCGGCCACGATGTATCAAATTAATACTAAATTTCGAGACGAAATTCGCCCTCGCTTTGGTCTTATGCGTGCTCGTGAATTTATTATGAAAGATGCTTATTCTTTTCATGCTGATAAGCAGAGCCTTGATCACGTTTATGAAGAACTATACTTGGCTTATACAAAAATTTTTGAACGTATGGGCTTAGAGTTTACTGTCGTTGAAGCCGACGCAGGAGCCATGGCCAGTAGTGATCAAAGAACCCATGAGTTTCAGGTCGTAGCTGAAACTGGTGAAGATGAAATTATTTATTGCGCTGAAAACGATTACGCTGCCAATATTGAAAAGGCCGTAACAATTCGCTCCGATGCACCTGGCTTTAAAGGTGGTGCTTTACCTGAAGACGTTGCGACTCCAAATGCTTCGACAATAGAAGCTGTTTGTAAGCTGCTTGAAGTTGAAGCTCATCACACGATGAAAGCATTAGTTTATGAAGCACTAAATGGCGAAGAGTCAAAGATTGTTGTTGCCTTTATTTTGGGGGATGACACTCTTAATGAAGTTAAACTTAAAGCGAAAATCAATGCTGATCATCTTCGTCCAGCCAGTGAAAGTATGCTGGCAAAATATCAGCTTGTGAAAGGCTTTATTGGCCCAAATCACTTATCAGAAAAAATTGAAATCTATCTAGATAAGGCCATCGATGATGACGGCTTGTATGTCACAGGTGCCAATAAGGTTGGTTTTCATTCTAAAAATATTAAACCAAGTCGTGATCTTGCTCATATTGAAAAAGTTGATCTTCGCTTAGCAAAGTCAGGGGACTTAACACTAGATAAAAAGGGTGTTGTGGCCGTTAGGCGCGGGATTGAGGTTGGTCACATATTCCAGCTTGGAGACAAGTATACAAAAGCCATGAATGTAACCGTTAATGACATTAACGGAAAACCTATGCACCCACTAATGGGTTGTTACGGTATAGGCATCACTCGTGTTGCAGCGGCTGCTGTTGAACAAAATAACGATGAAGGTGGAATCATTTGGCCTGCTGCCATTGCTCCTTATCATATTTATTTAGCCAGTATTGCAAAGGATGAAGGAGTCGCTAAGGTGGCTGAAGGTGTTTATCACGAGCTTCAAAACTTTGGTTATGAAGTCTTATTTGATGATAGAAAAGTAGGTCCTGGATTCAAGTTTAAAGACAGTGATCTGCTTGGCTTACCGTTAAGAATTGTTGTCGGTGATAAAACTTGGAAAGAACATCAAAAGCTTGAGCTTGTTTGGCGCCACAATGGCGAAAAACTTTTAGTAACAAAAGAAGAACTCGCTGGCGTTTTAAAAGCCGGCCTTAAGGTTTAATCATGGCCGATCAAGATATTATTATTGGCCTTCATAGTATTGCAGAAGCCCTAAAGAATCCTAAAAGAACTCACTACAGGCTTATTGGCACTGATGAAGGAATGAAAGAACTGCAACGTAAGCATGGTCTTGATCCTAGAAGACAAGATGATCTGCGCGCAGAATTTTATAAGCCCGATGAATTCGTGAAACAAACTCAGGAACTTTATCGTCACCTTGGAGTTGAATATAGAAGAATTCCAAGTGGAGTCATGCTGTTGAGCTCTCCTTATGAAATTCAAAACGTTAAATGGCTTTATGATCGTTGTGATCAACCTGGCCCACTAAAGCTTTTAATTCTTGATCAAATCACTGACGGACATAATGCTGCGGCTATTTTACGAACAGCCTCATTTTTTGGTTGTGATGCCATCGTTTTTGCTCAAAAGGGTAGTTTTGGCGTGACCCCATCATTTGCACGTATTGCAAGCGGTGCGTTGGAGCACGTTCCTTTAGTTCAAGTTGTAAGTTTGCCAAAAACTTTGACTCAGCTAGCGCAAAAAGAAATTTCTTTAGTTGGCTTTTCAGAGCACGCAGAATCAGCGGCTTCTAACGGTGGAGAAGAGAAGATTGCTCTTGTTTTAGGAGCGGAAGAGACTGGATTGTCGCATGCTGTTGAGCGTCTTTTGACTCGTCGTGTGGCACTGCATTCCTTTGGCGCAATAAAATCTCTTAACGTCTCAGTTGCTGCGGCCATTGCAATGGAACGTTGTTTTCCTAAAGAGTAAGTAAAAAAATCTTGCATTTAATTAAGTCGACGTTTATAAATCTTGCACTTATATCGTTAACGATTTCTTGGCTGGCTTAGCTCAGTTGGTAGAGCATCGGTTTTGTAAACCGGCGGTCGTAGGTTCAAGTCCTATAGCCAGCTCCATGATTTCTGAAAATGTGTAAGTGGTAATGGCGAGATTGCCGAGTGGCCAAAGGCGGCAGACTGTAAATCTGTTGGGTTTTCCCTTCGATGGTTCGAATCCATCTCTCGCCACCACCTTTTGGGCCTTTTTATTGAGCGGGTGTAACTCAGTTGGTAGAGTGCCAGCCTTCCAAGCTGGATGTCGCGTGTTCGAATCACGTCGCCCGCTCCATTCAAGTACGTAATGACTGGAATTTCGCACAAAAGCGTTGCCAAGCTAGCGGTAATTCATTAAAAGTGATTTCGCGCTTGCGTGGCTCAGTGGTAGAGCACTCCCTTGGTAAGGGAGAGGTCGAGGGTTCAATTCCCTCCGCAAGCTCCAGTATTTGTGAAGATAATGAAGAATTGGTAGTGGGTAGGGTAAAGGTTTTAAGAGTTGGTACTTGTCAGCGCTTGGGACTTCGACGATACTTGGGACCGTAATTAATACTATAAAACAAGCTTAGACAAAAATTGTCATCGCTAAGATATTTAAGAGGAGAGCTGATATGGCAAAGGAAAAGTTTAACCGTAATAAACCACACGTAAACGTAGGAACTATTGGTCACGTTGACCATGGTAAAACTACACTAACAGCTGCCATCACAATGACTATGGCAACAGTACACGGTGGAGCTGCTCGCTCTTACGCTGATATCGATTCAGCGCCAGAAGAAAAAGCTCGTGGTATCACAATCAACTCAGCTCACGTTGAGTATGAAACTGGTAACCGTCACTATGCACACGTTGACTGCCCAGGCCACGCTGACTATGTAAAAAACATGATCACTGGTGCTGCTCAGATGGACGGAGCAATCCTAGTTGTTTCTGCTGCTGACGGCCCAATGCCACAAACTCGTGAACACATTCTACTTGCTCGTCAGGTTGGTGTTCCAGCTATCGTAGTTTTCATGAACAAAGTTGACCAAGTAGACGACGAAGAACTACTTGACCTTGTTGAAATGGAAGTACGTGAACTTCTTTCTTCTTACGACTTCCCAGGTGACGATATTCCTATCGTTAAGGGTTCAGCTCTTGCAGCAGTTGAAGGTAAGAACGATGCAATCGGTAAGGAGCGTATCATCGAACTTATGGATGCAGTTGATTCATACATTCCTGAGCCAACTCGTGATATCGATAAGCAATTCCTTATGCCAGTGGAAGACGTATTCTCGATCTCTGGTCGTGGTACTGTTGTAACTGGTCGTATTGAGCGTGGTATCGTTAAAGTTAACGAAGAAGTTGAAGTTGTTGGCGTTCGCGACACAACTAAAACTACAGTTACTGGCGTTGAAATGTTCCGCAAGCTTCTTGATGAAGGTCGTGCTGGTGACAACGTTGGTCTTCTACTTCGTGGTACTAAGCGTGAAGACGTTGAGCGTGGCCAAGTTCTTTGTAAGCCAGGTTCAATTACTCCACACAAAAAGTTCCAAGCTGAAGTTTATATTCTTTCAAAAGATGAAGGTGGACGTCACACTCCTATCTTCAAAGGTTACCGTCCACAGTTCTACTTCCGTACAACTGACGTAACTGGATCAATCACTTTGAAAGATGGCGTAGAAATGATTATGCCTGGTGATAACACTTCATTCCTAGTTG
>CAXBMT010000029.1:0-18692 GCA_963976925.1 uncultured Bdellovibrionales bacterium | reverse complement strand
CAAGTGCGCTTGACCCTATTGCCTCGGCTAAAATTGAAGAGCTCATGCAAAGTTTAAAGCAAGAGTATACTGTGATTGTTGTCACTCACAATATGCAACAAGCAGCCAGAGTCGCTGACTATACCAGCTTCTTTATGCTTGGTGAGTTAGTTGAGCATGGTTCATCAGAAGTTATTTTCACTAATCCAAAAAAATCAAAAACTGAAGACTATATCACCGGGAGATTCGGATGAGCTTAAGTAGCGAAGAGTTACGCTCTGAAATTATCAATATGAGCGCGCTCGTAGAAAAGATACTGGCTCTTGCCTTTGATCGCCGTGTTTCAATTGATGAAATTTTTGCCATTGAAAATGAAGTGAACCAATACCATAAAAGTATTGATGATGACGTTTTCAAGTATATTGCCTTAAAAACTCCAATTGCTCGTGACCTAAGAATGGCCTTATCTGTTATGAAGATAAATGCAGAACTTGAAAGAATGGCCGATCAAGCTGTTAGTATCACTCACTGGGGAGTCAAGGTTAAAGGCCAATACCCTCTAATTAATACAATGACATCAGAAGTTTTACAGATGGTGAAAGCTTCAATTGATGCATTTGTTCAAGCCGATGTAAGAAAAGCTACAGATGTTATCCAAAGAGACCAAAACATTAATGATTTAAATCGTGAAGTGATCAAGGTATTCTTAGGTAGAATGCAAACAGGTGAAATAACCTTTGAAGAGGGATTCTCGGTTATCAGAGTAGCAAAAAATCTTGAACGCATTGGTGATTTAACAACCAATATTGCTGAAGATGTAATTTTCCTAGTATCTGGGGACGACATCCGTCACGGAAATGGTGAAAGTATAGCTAAAAGATATCTCAAAGGTGAAGAGGCTTAAATGGCAAAAATCATTCTGGTTGAAGATGAAGATCATATTTGCGACATATTAAATTTTCAGCTGTCTAAAGTTGGACATGAAGTTGAGATTTATAAAAACGGACAAGAAGCAATTGAAGCGATTCAAAGTAAAGATCCTCAAAACCAACCGGACTTATTTTTATTAGATCGAATGCTTCCAGGAGCTAATGGCGTAGATATATGTAAGTTTCTAAAGCTCTATAAACCAACAAATCTTAAGCCAATACTCTTTTTAACGGCTCTTTCAAAAACTGAGGATATTGTTGAAGGACTTGACGCCGGAGCTGACGACTACTTAACGAAGCCCTTTGAAACACAAATCTTACTGGCAAGAGTGCGATCCCTCCTTAGAAGATCCACCGCTTTATCGAATAACTCTCCAACAACAGTTAATAATCAACGTTTAACAAATGGTGCGATCACCCTCGATGTCGAGCAATGTAAGGTATGGATTGATCAGGTCGAAGTTGAGTTAACGTTATCAGAGTTCAAGCTACTTCAAACCTTTATGAAAAACTCTGGTCGAGCGTTTTCAAGAAATCAACTTGTAGAGTCCATTCAAGATGGACCTGTTCATGTCACAGATAGAACAATCGATACGCATATTTTTGGTTTAAGAAAAAAACTTGGTGATCACGCCAACCTTATAGAAACCATTCGTGGTGTTGGCTATCGAGTAAAACCCCATGAATAGTTTGTGGAATAAGTTAAAGCTCAGAGCGACTCGTGGAGTCTTAGTATCTAATTTCCTTTGGACTCTCACAGCTTTAGTGATTGGTTATATCGTTATGCATTTCGGTCTTGAAAAGAAGATGACTGATTATGTCGTTAAAGACCTAAAAGAAACTCTAAGCTTTATATCAAGACCATTTAATTCCACTGATCAGGAATCAATAGTTCGTTGGTGCCAAAATCTTGATAGAAAGCAAGGCAAACGTTTTAGCGTTATTGATACTGATGGCAGTGTTCTTTGTGATAATTATGCCAACGTAGAAGATATGGTTAATCACTCTGATAGACCTGAATTTATAGATGCCATGACAAATGGACACGGTGATTCAACTAGACCAAGTAAAACGATTGATAAAGACATGCTTTATGCTTCAATTAGGCTCATAGACAGTAAAAGCCAGTTACCAATTGTGCTTCGAATATCTCTGCCTCAAAATGACCTAACTTATTATCTCTCAAAAATGAGAATGTTAGTTTTCAAGAATCTTGCTGCAGTATTTTTAGTACTAACTTTGATATTTATTCTCTCAACACTAAAAGTTGCGACTCCTCTTAGAAGGCTTGAACGCAAACTAAGCCTTTTTAAAAGTGTTCATCAAAATCAAGATACTATCCAAGTCGCAACTGATAATGAATGGGAGAAAGTCGATCTCACTGTTGATCAAATATATAAGGAACTCGACAATCAAATAAGTGAGATTAAAGACTCTAATGAAAAAATATCAACTATCGTTGACTCAATATCTGATGGTTTATTGGCCATTGATAAGAATGAAAAGATCATTCTTACAAACAATACTTTTTTAAGTCTTTTTAATTTAGATCAGCCTCTGGATAAGACAAATGATGATCTTATTCATATTATTAGAGATGTCGATATTAGGAATTCTTTTAAGCTTTCTATTGAAAAAAAGAAAACAGTTGTTAATAAAATTAAAGTTAACGAAAAGAGCTTTGAACTTAGGACCTACCCTATCTTAAGTTCTAAAGAGTCCTATGGTGCCGTAGGAATTTTTCATGACATTTCCGAAGTTCAGCTGTTGCAACAAATGCGAGAAGATTTTGTCGCTAATGTTTCTCATGAAGTACGAACACCACTTACAGCATTAAAAGGTTATGCACAAATTATGACCACACTAGATTCTAGTGATAGTGATCAGTACTCACAATATGCCCATAAGATTGAACATAACGTGAATCGACTGACAGCTCTCTTTCAAGACATCTTAAGTTTGTCTGTTCTTGAATCAAGAGACTCAATTCAAAAAGAAAGTATAGATATTCTAGATCTAGCAAAAAATGTATTTAGTAATCTAAAAATCTCACTAGATAATAAAAATATTCAATTTGAATCTGACATCCAAGTTTCTAACTTTAATGTTGACGTTAATTTGTTTGAGCAGGTTTTAAATAATCTTTTTGAAAACGCTATCAAGTATAGTAACGACCAAGGATTGATAAAGATTAAAACATATTTTGAGGCTGAATCTAATATTATCGAAGTCATTGATAATGGTATTGGTATCCCTGAAAAGTCGATGAGCCGTGTGTTTGAGCGCTTTTATCGTGTTGATGAATCTCGCTCAAGAGAAGTTGGTGGTACTGGTTTAGGCTTGGCGATTGTTAAGCATGCTGTTCAAAAGCATCATGGTACTGTCAGCGTAAGAGCAAATACACCTCATGGCACAATCTTTAAAATAACCTTACCTAAAACTTAGCCAATGAGTTTAAGAACATTTTGAGAGTTATTGCCTGTGATTTTTAGCATTTGAAGTGATGCTGCCCCATTGATTTCTGACTTCACTTTTTCAGCAGTTGATTGAGCATAATCAGCATCTCTGATTTTAGACCTAGACTCTTGCGTATTTAAATCCATCGAAGTTAAGTTCGAGCTTGCTGACGTTAGACGATTTTGAAAGCTACCTAGATAGGCTCTGCCACTAGATACTGACTCGATAAAGCTATCGAGCTTGGTGATAGAGTTTTGAGCAGCACTCTTTGAGTAAACATTGATACTGTTTAATGACATATCATTTATTGAAGAAAGAGCACGTTTTAAATCATAAGACATTCTACTTGTTTCAGCGTCTCCGTTGATACCAACCTGCAAATCATAAGTTCGACCACTGCCGTTCAATAGTTTATTTCCATTAAATTCACTGGTGGCAGTAACCCTTTTGACTTCATTTAAAAGTGCTTGAAATTCTTTTTGCGCAGAAGCTCGATCATTATCGTTATAGGTATCAGTGGCAGCTTGAAGTGCTAGCTCTTTAAGTCTTTTTCCGAGGTCGTGAACGACACTTAAACTACCCTCTGCAACTTGCAAGAGAGAGACACCATCATTTGTATTTCGAGTTGCCTGCTGTAAACTTCGGCTGCGAGATCGCATCGTTTCTGAGATAGCAAGGCCTGAGGGATCATAAGCTGCACGCAATATTTTATCACCAGAAGCTAGACGCGAAGTTTCCTTCGCTTGTACTGCGCTGGTTTCGCTAATACGCCTCTGGGCGATCATAGATGGTATATTGCTACCAATTCTCAAAAATACATTCCCTGTAAAAAAAGTTGCCAAATTCCATGCAACTCGTCCTCTGACTTTTCGGCATATCGACTAAATGTTTTACAGTTTTCGCTTTTCCGACAAAATCACTTTGTTCGTTTTTATTGCCATAAACTTATGCTTAAGAGAGAATATCTAAGAATTTTATATGCCTAGGAGGCAGACGATGAGCTTGTGGACCTATATCCAGCAAGGTGGAGTCATAATGTACTTGCTCCTTTTGCTCAACATTATTGGTTTTGCATTAATGATTTCTAAGTTTGTGATCTTAAAAAAAGAAAACACAAATGCTCAAGATACAGCAAATAAACTTAGCTCAAATATCCCTAAAGGCAATGCTGACAGTGTTTTGGAGCTAGCCAAACAAGAAATAGCCCTTCATGTATCAGGTGTGGAGTCGGGACTTAATACGATTAAAATTATCGCGACTATTTCTCCACTATTAGGACTTTTAGGAACTGTCGTTGGTATTTTACTAGCCTTCCAAGTGATTTCACAAAATGGTCTTAGTGATCCTGCTGATTTTGCAAAAGGTATTTCTTTGGCACTGATCACCACAGTTGGTGGTCTTATCGTAGCGATCCCACACTTTATTGGACACACATACTTAATTGGATCTCTTGATAAGCTTGAAGCTCAACTTGAGAAATCAGTCTTAACTAACGTTTTAAAATAGGATTCTTGTGAAAAGAAGATCTAGAGAGCCTTTAAATTTTGAAATGACGCCACTTATTGATGTCGTCTTTCTTTTAATCATCTTTTTTATGGTTACTTCAGTCTTTAAAAAAGATGAGCTCTCTTTGTTACTAGCCCTTCCAAAGGCTGCATCTGGTGAGAGTATCAAAGCTAGTGAAAAAGAATTTTTAAAGCTAGAACTGAGCGCAGAAGAGTTAGCCGTTGCCGGAGAGAAGATAAGCCTAGAAGAGCTACCAAGCAGACTTTTAAATATATCAGACAAAACTCAGCCAGTTGAAATGCGAGTTGATAAAGACGTACGCTACGAGAGAGTCATCAACGTTCTTGACTCACTCAAAGCGGCTCAACTTCAAAATATTAATTTAATCACTGAGAAATAATTAGGCCGTGTGAACTTCTTCTCTAAACGGTCTCCACTTACCTTGCCATACATTAAGAGCACCCTTTCTAAGAGTTCCTGACTTTTCATGCACTTCTACCAGACAGTAAGTTAAGTTCTTGGCAGACTCATGAAGTCCAGCATCCATAGACGGAATTGGGTTCCAGGTGCCTGTATTAAAGTAGTATCGCCCCTCAGGAAAACGTCTCCACTCCTGCAAATGAGTATGTCCCATAATAACAGTATGTAAGTGTTTCTTTTTTCTTAAGATGGCCTTCGCTTTCTTTTCGTATTTTGGATAAATCGTAATTTGTTTTAGAATCGCCATAGATGTTTTAAAGTTTCTATTTTGTCTTACATAGGTATCAAAGCTTGTCTGAATGACATAGCCGACAACTTTAGCAATTAAGCGAAAAAAGAATGCGGTGTCATGAATCAAGCACCACGTAATATAAGCAGACATAGGTCTAACTTTATCAATATGTGGACGCTCTTTTTTTAGTAGAGGTAAAACACCAATACAAAACAAACTTCCCCATGGAAGATTAAGGATTTTTTTCCCTTGAGGACCTTTAACAAAAAAGTTCTTGGCCGCTACGGTATTGATAGCTTCAAAGCGATGACCATGTTCAATATGAATTCCATTCTCATCAAGTTCATCGGTAAACTGAATATCAGGGCTAATCAATTGGCGAAGTAATTCTTGAGCTCCCTCAAAAGCAATTCCTGAGTCATGATTACCAATGATATAGGTAATTTTTTTATTAGGAGCTTTCATGAACTTTTCTAAAGCTCTAAAAAATACAGGATGGCCGGAGGCGATTGCATCAATCTGCCTACATGTTAACTCATCATCAATGATATAGGAGAAAACACCTTCAATATCGATCTGAATTAAATTAAGAATGTCTCCACCTAATACAAGATGAACTGGCTCAAGATAATTCTCATTAGAACTATAGAAGTCAAGGAATTCTTCAAAGCGATCATCCTCAAAGAAATCCTCAAGGATATTGAGCTGACCATTTTTTAGAAACTTTCCTTTCCCAAGGTGCAAGTCACTAACGACTAGATAAATCATGATTCTAATAACTCTCCAGCGTGACAAACTCGGCCGCGCCCTGATTCTTTTGCCTGATACATCATTCTATCAGCTATATCGAGGATATCATCCCTGCTCTTAGCGTCGCAAGGATAACCCGCCAGCCCAATAGAAACTGATAAATGCATAGGTTTTGTAGAGTCTTTGGAGACATTAAATGGATGTTCTTTGATCGCCTTAAGCATTCTCATACCTACCATCTTAGCGACTTGATCTGTAGCAGCAGGAAGAATAAGAACATATTCATCACCACCATAACGATAAATAAGGTCAGTCTCTCTTAAAGTTCGCTGCATTAACTTTGCAACTTCTACAAGAAGTCTCGTGCCAACCAAGTGACCGTGTCCATCATTTACTTTTTTAAAGTGATCAATATCTATAAAGAGAACATAAAACTGTTCTCCGTCTGCCTCATGTCTTTGAATAGAATCATCAAGATCTTTATAGAGTTTTCTTTGATTAAATAAACCAGTGACATCATCTACATGGACTAAAGACTGTAAACGTCTTACCTCTTTATAGCGTTCCATATTATCAAAGCCAGTCTTTAAGAAGTGTGAAAAGTGCTGACTTAAACGTGTCAAAAGAGAATCTTTGGTCGTTTCAACTAAAAGATAGAGTTCTTGCGCACCCTCTTGTCCTAAGAAATAAACAAAGAATTCTTTATTGTCGATTTGAATTGGCTCATCAGAGTTTATACTATCTTGATGAAAAACAACTTTTGAGAAGATATCTTTCGATAAATCACCATTTTCAATACGCGATTTATTCCATACGAGTCTGCAATGATCTATTTCCCAGTTTTTTTTATCTCCAAAAGGAAGAGAAAAAACAATAATAGGTTTAGCCTCGAGTTTGTCTTGCACGAATGAGTCTACCGCACGAAAAAAGCCCTTCTCGTCGTGAAAATCACGAAAGTTTGTAACAAAGGTAAGTAGTGTTTCTAATTCACTCAATTAGTTATCCTAAAGTTTTCGTGCTTTTTCAATTTGCGCTCTAGTTTCTTCATCTAGATCAATATCATCTTCTAAAAGTTGGATTGAACCTCTAAGCGTTTTCATAATCTTACTTAAGCGCTCTTCTATCTTAACTTTATCTTCTCGTGATTTTTGCTCTCTAATTGTAGCGTTTTCCATATTAAATTCGAGCGAGTCTATCTTTCTTTTAAGCTCTAAGATTTTCATATCACGAGATTTAACCTGTGATTGAGAATCCATCGTGACTAGTTCCAACTGACTTTCTAACTCTTTTTCTCTTTGCTTAACTTTATTAAAATCAATTCTGATTTTTTGTGATAATCGATCAAATTCTTTTTGCAATGTTTTCGATTTTTCCTCGAAGAACGACTTTCGCTCCTCCAGGACTCTATTTCTGTGCTTTGTTTCTTCATTCTCTTCAGAATGTCTTTTCTTAAGAATATTGATTTCAATTTTAGATTCTTCTAACTCAGCCTTAAGGGTTAAGTTATCCTGTTGAACTAACCGCACCTTACTCTTCAGATCATCCATTTGGCTGATCATTCCAGATCGCTCTTCACGTAATTGCTTAATGGTAGCCTGCAGTCTTAAAAGTTCCGGCTGGTCTAAACTACCTAGCATTTGGCCTTTAGGAAGTGGTTCATCCATTGAACTTGAGCGACTCTGGTCTGAAAGATCAGCACTAAAATCATCTTCACTTTCATCTTCACCAAATCTCAGTTCAGTCGCTGCAATCTTTGTCGCTGCTGTAAGGTTTTCATCACCTGCATTGTCGACTGGGTCTGAGAATGAAAGATCACTCGAAGTACTTTCTGTTTGCTCTTCATCTAAAGAAAAGCCACCATCGTCTTCTTCATCTAGATCGACTCCACTATCATCACTGAGATCAAAGCTTTCTGACTCAGTACTTGTGGCATCATCTAGATCATCAATTGGGGCTTCTTGGCTGGAAAACTCCGCCATATCATCTTCATCTAGGCTTAAATCATTCGCTTGAATATTGCTACTTGTAGTAACTATTGTCGGATTTGTTTCATCTCCTAGGTCTAACTCTCCATCAGCAGAGTCGGCACCAGAAAGATCAAGATCATCACCACCAAGGTCAAGTGAATCATCAGAGCCAAATTCTATTTCATCACCTGAGTCAGAAGAATCACTTGAGGCTGAATTGTCAGAAGTATCAAACTCTAAATCTGCTCCTCCTAAATCTAAACTGCCTGTTGCTTCAACTTCCTCTTCAACTTTAGAAAGATTTACATCGATATCGTCACCTAAATCTAAATCGTCGTCCCCTAAATCAATTGAAACATCATCACCTGCAGAAAGATCTAAACTATCAGTTGAATCGTCAGCAACAGGAGACCCTGCGGCATCGTCAGGTCCATCAAATTCTAATGCGCCTTCATCTAATTCAGGCTCATCATCAAACTCTAGGCCGCCATCATCAAGATCTAATTCATCATCGCTGCTCATAGCAACCTCATCCATTTCTACACTAGAAGATTCATCTTCCAGAAGAGTTGTATCAATATCAAATTCACCCGTTCCATCTTCCGGAGACAAGCCTTCTTTAAAGCCAGTTCCTAAATCTATGTCAGGATCAGACTCAGCATCTGCTTCTAAATTCACTGATAACGTTGGAA
This sequence comes from uncultured Bdellovibrionales bacterium, assembly GCA_963976925.1. Lineage (GTDB taxonomy): Bacteria > Bdellovibrionota > Bacteriovoracia > Bacteriovoracales > Bacteriovoracaceae > UBA4207. Next base: position 9,700 of record CAXBMT010000029.1, on the reverse strand, counting down.
TATCATCAACCTCATCACCTTCTTCAGAAAATTCTGGCAATTCATCTGACTCATCACCAATGTCAAAATCCATTAGCTCATCATCACTATCATCTGAAAAAACATCATCAAATTTAGCTTGAATATTTTTATTAGTTTCGGACTTGAAGTCAGCATCACCAGAAGCAGAATGCTTATCCATCTCGGCCTTAACTTCTGGATTAAAGCCGAATTCCTTAATTTGAGATATACTAGCTGCAAATGTGGTTAGATCAACCTCATCAACATTAACTTCCTCACCTTCGAGCTGATGATCAAGTAAGTAATCGCTAAGTTCATAATCGTTGAGAACTCCGTTAATAATCTCTAAACTAAGAGGCTTTAGAAGATACCCATGAGCTGAGTGCTTTCCTTTTTGATGCTTTTTTAGATCTTTTAACCTCATGCCTGAGGATATAACGACACGTCTTATATTTTCGTGTTCAAATAATTCTTGGTTAACTTTTTCTGCGTATTTTTTATCAAAGTCAAAATCGATAAAGAAAATACATCTTTCATCTTCAATCTCAGCTTCTAATCCCTCCAGAGTATCGGTAATAACAACTTCCACCCCACTGATATAATCAGCAAGGGTTTCAATCTCCGAATCCTGGGTTAGAAAGACTAATTTCATAATAATTTCTGAGCCTTATACATTATATCAATAATATCAGATGCTTCCGTGGAATCAACGCATCAATTAGAGGGACAATAATGCCTGCAAAAGGCATCTTCTAAGTTGCCCCTTAATGCTCGTCTGGATTACAATGTTACTAATAATTGTCATTATTTATCGGACAGTTAACTTAAATCGGAGATGGATTACCGATGCTAAACTTGATTAAAAAAATCGGCTTTATGTTGTCAGTCTCAGCATTTTCTCTACATGCTGAAGAGCTCATGCCTGCTGCTCTTATGCAGCTTGATAGTAGTTTTTCACACCATGTAATTGTAGCTGAAAAATCAACTCATCAACTGCACCTGTTTCAAAACGATAATGGTTTTCCAAAACTAATCAAGACTGTGCAGATGGCAACTGGAAAAAAATCTGGGGATAAGATTTTTCAGGGTGATCACCGTACACCAGAGGGTGTTTATCAAATGACTGAGTTTCTAACTCATGAAGATTTGATTAAACGTCACGGTAAAGCTGGCGAAATTTATGGTGTTGGAGCTTTTGTCATGAACTATCCAAACCCAATGGATAAAGCCGAGGGAAAAACTGGTGGTGGGATTTGGATACATTCAACAAATGATGAGACTCGTATTGATAAAGGACTAGACTCAAGAGGTTGCGTCGTAACTGCAAATGTTGATCTTATCGATCTTGCAAAGTACATCGAGCTTAATAGAACTTCAGTTATCGTTGTTCACCATATGAACTATCTGAAGAAAACAGCTTGGGAGATGGAGAAAAGTAAACTAAAAAATACAGTCGAAGCTTGGGCAAAAGCCTGGCAAGACGAAGACATTGAAACTTACCTAAAACAGTATGATCAAAACCGTTTTAACGACAATATCAGAGGTAACTACGGACAGTTCGCAACTTATAAGAGAGCTGTCTTTAGCGCCCCAGGTAAACCTGAAGTGCAAATTTCAGATATGTCGATTATGTCAGCCAATGGCTACGCAGTTGTTTCTTTTATTCAAGACTACCGTGCATCAAATCTAGCAGATGTAGGTAAAAAACTTCTTTATCTTAAAAAGAACGAGTACTATGAGTGGAAAATAGTGGCAGAAGTTTGGACTAAGCACGGTCTAGAAAATCTTGACGACCTACAAAACAAAGTAGCTTTTCAGCCATCAATGAGATTTTTTAATACTTTAAATCCAGCACAAATTATGGAGATTACTCCGGCGAATAGTTCGAATAACCAATCCGCGAGTAATTAAGATATGGCACGTGCCGATTCAAACGATAAACTTTCCTTTATCCTGTACACCAAACAGCTTGCTCCAAGATACTATGAAGTAAGCCGTCGATATTTTAAATTTTTAACAGTCGGACTTCCAATGATTACATTTATTTGTATCATTGGTCTTGTCGGATTTGCTGTCTACTTTAAGCAGCTTGAAGTCTTGGCCAAGAGAAAAGAGCCTCAAGTTATCAATACACTAAGAGAAGAAAATACTGGGCTAACAACTAAGATACAAGAACTAGAAGTTCTTAATAAAAGTCTTGAAAATAAGCTAGCCTCCCCTGTTCAAGTTGAACGTGAGTTTTCGACCTTAAGTTTGTTTAAACAAGTACAGGGTCAAAAAGACCTTTCAAAGTCTCCTGCCCTTACTCTTGAAGAGACAGAAGTTGTCTTGGTAGAAAACGATATAGCCTTAAACTTTAAGATTGTTAACGCTACAAAAGATGGAGCCAGGCAGGCAGGCTATCTGTTTGTTGTGATGAAGTCCGGAAATCAAATTGCTTTATATCCAGAGGACAGCTTTGAGCGCGATGAGATGCAACTTTCATTTAATAAAGGCGAGTACTTTGCCACCAGCCGATTTAGACCAGTAAGAGCTGTTTTTCCGAGGATTTCAGGTACAAGAGAAGTTCTTTTTAAAATTGTAATCTTTTCGGCAACCGGTGACTTGGTACAAAAACAGATCGTTTCTCAAACTTTAGGGACACCATAATGGATCATAGAGAGCAAATGAGAGATAAGTCATTTTCTTTTATTGGAAAAGGCTCTGTCATCTCAGGTAAGTTTATGCTCCAAGGAACAACACATCTAGCAAGTCATCTTGAAGGTGAACTTGTAATGTCGGATGAGTCTAAAATTACAATCGAGCCAGAAGGATCTTTTGAAGGTCGTCTCGAGTGCAGAGATATCGATATTTTTGGAAAGTTTGATGGAAACCTAATTTCTAGCGGAATAGTCCTTATCCACTCTTCGGCCCAAGTATCTGGTGATATTGAAGCTAGTCACCTAGTTGTTAAGCCAGGCGCTAGCGTTAATATTGAAGGCCGCACTCTTCACTAAGTTCTTATAAAAACTCTTTATAATTTTTGATGATCACTTTTCCAAACTCTGAAAGCTCTTTTTCTAAAGACTTATCACCTTGAACGACGATGGTAAGCTTATTCCAATCAAAGATCCTCCCACCCCACTTGGCCATATCCTCTGAAGAAACTTTCTTGAGTTCATCTGGAAAGTTTAAAAAGCGACTATACTTTGTATCAATATGATCCAAATAGATTAACTGCTGTAAAAAGTCAGAGCTTTTTTCAAAACGAAATGGATAACTTCCTTCGAGTCTTCCCTTGGATACATCAAAGATATCCTGTCTTACTTTGCCAGCCTTTAAATCATCTAAAAGTCCTTTAACAACAGTTAAAAGCTCTTTAACAGACTCGTTCTTAGTCGATGTTTGAATCACACCACGACCATAATGTTTTTGTCCTGCTGCAAACGCACCGGCACCATAAACTAGTCCACGACTACTTCTAAGCTCTCTCATCAATAGAGATGTAAATCCGCCACCAAGATAAGTTGACAATAACTCAATAGTCTCAAGCGGTTGAATCTCTTCTTCAGACATTAATTTACCGATTCGTACCTGCGCTTGATTTGAGCCAGGGACTGTAACCAGATAAATTTTTGGCTGAGACTGATCATCACTTTTTTCAAACTTTTGATCTCTTTTGAAAGTCGCTGTCTTTCCATTCCAGCCGCATTCTTGATTAAGAATCTCTTTAATTTTTAAAATTTCTTTAGGCCCTGAAATATATACTCTCTTATAAACTTCGTTATTAAAGTAAGCGAGTCTCTTCTTAAGATGTTTAGGGTTATTGAGTTTTAAAAGATCTTGGTATTTGGCACTCACGGGATAAGCATATGGTGAGCCCGCAAGTGAAAGCTCTCTAAACGCCATGGAGGCTATTGTCGATTTATCAGAGACTAGGTTAAGGGTTGCATCTCTGCTTCTCTTAATTTCTCTAGTAAGTTCTTTTTTGGGATAAGTTGCATCAGCAAACATATGACAAATTCTCTTGAATGTCGGAATACTATCCTTAACCAAACCAGAGACACTATAAAGGCTGTACTCGTGGGTCACATACGGACCAGAACTAACTCCAAAGAACTCAAGATGATCAATTAAATCTTTTTGAGAGTATCTCGTTGTCCCCAAGCTTAAAAGTCCAAGAGCTGCTGAGGTGTCCCCTTTAAGTTCATCAGACAAAGCGCCGTCTGCAAAGTAAACCGATACATCGTAAGTTGGAAATCTTTCATCCTCCACCCAGACGACTTCAAGTCCATCCCAATCGAATTTTTGAACTTTCGATGAGATATCCGCAGCATGAGATATTGAAGTTAATGAATATATTAGAACTAAAGTAATGAGTTTTAACATTAGTTTGTCTCCTTATTTTTATCCCAAATTGAGATAAAAATACCCTCTGCCGATTCTAAGTACTTTCGGCATGCATCTTTAACTTCACTGGTGGTGATATTCTCGTAGATTTCTATCTCTTTTTTATACTCTTTATAATCCCCAAAAAAACTTTCTCTAAGTCCCGCAAAATGAGCTACACCTGCATTAGTTTTTAGTCCTTCAAAGAAACCAATGAGGTATTGGTTTTTTGTTTTTTGAACCGTTCGCTCTGTGACAGCTTGATCGCACATATTCTTTTTAATGAGATTATTAAGATTAGATTTAAATCTAGAAAGACTATACTTATTAGATAACTCTCCACCGATAAAGAAGACTCCGTTATGCTGTAGAGTATAGTTAGAAGCATAGACGCTTGATAATTGTGGATAACGAGTTTTTACAAGAGTTTGGTTTAACCATGAACTTTCACCATCACCAATCACAGAAGATAGTATGTCCATGACATAGCTCTCTCTAGGTCCTATTGGAAGCCCTTGAAAGGCATACATAAATAATGGTGTACGACTTGTGCCATTAAGCTTGATTTCTTTGGCGATATTTTTTGTTTTAAAAGCATATTTTTGTTTGTCGTCGTTTTGGCTCTTTAGTTCCTTGAGATTCTCAGCCTTGGGAATATCTGAAAAGTTATCCTTTACGAGTGAATAGACATCATCAGCATCCACATCCCCTGCTATGACAATAACCATATTGTTTGGAACATAAAATTTGTCATGAAAAGACCTTAAGTTATCAGGGGTTAATTTTTTTAGATCTTCAACCTCTCCAATAACTGATCCTCCATAAGGAGTATCCTTAAACACTTCTTGCATCATACGAAGATAGAGTTTTCCATCTGGGGAGTTTTCATAGCGCATCTTTCTTTCTTCAAAAACAACCTGACGCTCTTTTTCAACCAGTTCTGGAACTAGTAATAAGCCTTTCACTCGATCAGCTTCCATTTCTATCATTCTCTTTAAATGAGCTGATGGGAGTGATTCATAATAAACGGTCATATCAAAGTTGGTATAAGCATTCGTGCTTCCACCCAGCTTTTCAATAGTTGAATCAAAAACTTGAGGAGGATAATTCTTTGATCCACGAAACATCATATGCTCGAGAAAGTGAGTGGCCCCCGTCGTTCCTGGACCCTCATGCCTGCCTCCTACTTCATAGAACGTGTAATAAGACATGATCGGTAGTGTATTATCCTCGATGACAAGCAGTCTTAATCCGTTATCAAGCTCCCACTTTTTAACATCTAAATTGATAGTCGGACGCTCTGAAGCAGAGGTCGCTTCTGGCTTTTTTGCCAATTCACTACAACTGCTCAGAATAAACAAAGCTAAGCTAAATAATACAAAGAGGGATCGATTCATGGATTCTCCGCTAAACTGGTCCATAATTAGGATATCGATCAGATTAGAGGTCTTTGGAACAAACTTCAACTGTTGGAATTTTAAACCTTTTGCAGCGCAAGATTGTCAGTTAAATTCCCTTCACACAACGTGTAATAAATGATTATAGTCGCCTCATAAATATACTGAAATTAGGAGCGACCATGAAAATTGGAGTGCCAAAAGAAATCAAGATTAAAGAGAGCCGTGTGGGACTAGTCCCTGGTGGTGTTCGTCAACTCGTTATGGATGGTCATGAGCTATTTGTAGAGACAAATGCTGGTGCTGGCATCGGTATCAGTGATGACGACTATATCCAAGCTGGTGCTACGATTTTACCTTCATTAGAAGCAGTTTTTGAAACGGCACAAATGATCATCAAGGTAAAAGAGCCACAGCCTAGAGAGATCGCTCTTATGCGCCCTCATCACCTAATGTATACATATTTGCATCTTGCCGCTGACACGGAGCTTACGACTGGACTGATGAAAAGTGGTGCTACTTGTGTAGCCTACGAAACAATTCAATTACCAAATGGTTCATTACCTTTATTAGTACCAATGTCAGAAGTCGCAGGAAGAATGTCGACTCAAGTTGGTGCAAGCTATCTTCAAATTGATCACGGTGGTAAAGGCGTTCTTCTTGGCGGTGTTCCAGGTACTCGCCGTGCCCGCGTAACTGTTATTGGTTGTGGTATCGCTGGTACTAACGCCATTAAAATGGCTATGGGAATGGGAGCAGACGTGACTGCGATTGATCGTAGTACTCGCAGACTTGCAGAGCTTGATGACCTATTTGATAATAGAATCACTACACTTTACTCAAACGTTCAAAACATTGAAGAAGCTGTCCTCCGTTCTGATCTAGTTATTGGTGCAGTTCTAATCGCTGGAGCAAAAGCTCCAAAGCTTGTTACTCGCGAAATGATTTCAAGAATGGAGAAAGGTTCAGTAGTTGTTGATATTGCCGTTGACCAAGGTGGCTGTATTGAAACATGTAAGCCAACAACCCACGAAAACCCGACATTTGAAGTAGACGGCGTCGTCCACTACTGTGTTGCTAATATGCCTGGAGCCGTAGCAAGAACATCTACCTACGCTCTAACTAACGTTACCCTCGATTATGCGCGCGCTCTGGCCAATCTTGGTACAGAAGAAGCCGCTAAAAGAGATCCAGCGCTTAAGCTTGGAATCAATATCTTTAATGGTGATCTTGTTTACGAGCAAGTTGCAAGAGACCTTGATCTTCCGTACACACCACTCGGTTTTTAAAAAATTCTCGCTCTCTCACTCTAACATGCTAAAATATAAGCTAAATGATTGGGAGAGCGACTTTTGACTGGTAAAAAACTCATCGACACAGTTCTGATTGGTATGATGCTGCTGGCAACTCTGGCTACGGCAGGTGTCTTTGTATACACACAATTTCTTTATGAAAAGCCTTTGCCTAACCCTGAAGAAGAGCGACTAAAAATGGTTGAACAGGCAAAAGCGAAGCTTTTCCCTAACTCTTACAAGCTCGATAAGTTAACGATTAACCTTCCATCTCGATCAAGTCGCCTGCGTTTTTTAGATATGCAAGCCTACCTTATACCTTTTAAATCTGAAGCAACTGAGTCTTTTGATAAACATAAGGCTAAAATTCAAGATATTGTGATTGAAATTGCTTCAGCAATGGAACCGAATGAGCTGGGGACTATTTCTGGAAAAATCCTACTAGAAAGCAGAATGAAAAACCGAATTAATGCTCTTTATCCGAAACCGTTAGTTAAAAGTGTTCAGTTTACAGACTTCATTATTCAATAAAAAAACCTCGCCGTAGCGAGGTTCATTAAAAAATATTTAAATTAAGACTATTTTTGTTCGTCAGTATACTTTGCGTTTTCGTTGCTATCTTCAACTTTTGCAATATAGTCTTCAAGTTGTTTCTTTGTAAGCTTACCTTGCTCAAGCAGCTTGTCACGAAGGCGAACGTCGAGTTGTTTTTCTTCTAAAGCATCACTTAATTTCATTTTTTACCTCATAGTGCATTGAAAGCTTATAACTGCACGAAATTAGCTAAGATAGCATGAACTGGCAAGTACCTTACGTATATTCAGAAACTTAAGTTCTTTTAACCACAGTTTTTATTGGCATTTCTGACAATTTTGTACCGGAATCTTATTCCTTAAGTATACGAAATCGTTGGATATACAAAAGATCCTCAATATTTAGTCCCGTCAGGTCGATAATAACGTTATGAAGTCTATTAGTTTTAAGACATTCCTACTTTTTTCGATCATCCTTCTACAAGGTTGTATGCCTGATAGCTTAACCAAGTTTAAGGAAGAACAAAAACCACAAAAGACTGTAACTGGTGGATCGACAACTCAGGATACTGCCCCAGCTAGTTTAAGCTATACCGGCTCCCCTTATAAATTTACAGTAAACAATCCTATTGTTACTCAGACCCCTACAGTTTCAGGAGTCGTTAATACATATTCCATAAGTCCAACTTTACCAGCAGGACTTCTTTTTGATACAACCACAGGTCAAATTTCTGGAACACCTACAGTATTTTCAACAGAAACAAATTATGTAGTCACAGCAACAAATACTGCTGGATCAACGACTGCTTTAATTAATATCGCTTCTTACACTCAACCTTCAGGCTTGAAATATAACCTTAAACCAACCGCTATTGTGACGATGTCTAGTACTGGTGGGCTTAGTGTCGGCGGAAGTTTTACTACTCCTTCAGGAACAGGAACCATTAGACAGTTATCAGGAAATGTTGTTGAAGTTGAAATTAGCTCAGGTTTTGTTGCCGCAGGTGAAGCTGTGACTGAAACAACAGGTAGTGCTTTTACTATTGTAGAACTTGATTTTAAAAATGCTATCCAAGTATTCCCTGTCAACACCGCCGACATCGCATCTTTCGCTGTTGGTGAATATGTATCAACTCCGGCTTCTCAGGGCTCATCTCTAGGAATTGTCACTCAACTTCTTTCAGATAGTATCGTTATAGATATGATAAGAGGAACTTTTGCGCCTACTGAAACTCTTGATGATTTATCGACCTATGCAACAACGGCTATGACAGTTGAGAAAATTAACTTTGTTCTTGATAATGGCGACAGTATTGACCTCAGACCAAGTATTGCTGCGGGGGAATCGGTTGAGTATTCTCTTGACTCTGATCCCCTACCGGCTGGCTTTACAGAGTTTAGTACAACCACGGGCTTTGTCATTGGTAGCTACAATACCTCTCAATCTACTCTTGTTACAGTTAGTGCTGAAAACCCAGTTGGTTCAGTTTCAGCTAACTATACAATGGGTCCGCTTATCGCAAGTCCACAGTACTTAAGTATTACTCAAAATATTATTTTAAAAGTCCTAAACACAAGCGACTTTGAATATGGCAGAAAAGTATCGACGCCTGATGAAGATCTAGGTTCTGTGATTCAAGTTGTTGATGGTGAATATCTTTACATTAAAGTTGAAAAGGGCTCATTTGAAAAAGACGAGTCAATTGATAACTCCGAAAAGTTTGGTGGTGAAAAAACAAGTGTTCTTGATATTAAGAACGTTTCTTTTGTTCTTGAAGTTCCAGACGGTGGCGCTGCAAACTTTCTAAAAGATGGTTATATATCTAGCAGTAATAATGGTTTAGGGATTGTTTCACATGTTTTTGGTGATGGTGCAAACCCAGATCAGATCTTTGTAAGACAAACATTTCCAGGATTTAGTGCAATCCAACCCGGAACTGCAATAAGTATTGATAATGCTCAAACTTACGCTTCTGCTGAGACCACTATTACCAAGGTGAGAGCAAACCATTTAGAGTTAACACTTGATAGTGTTGCGTCTTTCACAAAAGGCCAAGACATTACTTATGAAAGTGGTGCGGTCTACGCTTCAGGCTGGGTCTATGACGTC
>CAXBMT010000028.1:0-18763 GCA_963976925.1 uncultured Bdellovibrionales bacterium | reverse complement strand
TGATTGGTTTTGTAGGAGTTTCGCTAGGTATCGGATCAACTGAAGATACTATTACAGACACTACAGAAACTGCTGCTGAACCAGTATCTCTTAGTGGATCATCTAACTTTTTCTCGCTGGGCGGAGGTATCAAATACTATCTTCCAAACGGATTTGGTATGCGTGCTTATCTTGATTACTATCGTCGTGGTGAATCTTTCGTAATTGAAGACGAAGAAGATGAGATCACTAAAGTCGTTAGTGGCCCAAGAATTCAGTTAGGTCTTTCTTACAGATTTTAGATATGAGACTGAGATTTTTTAAGTCCTAATATCTCTTTAAGCTGAGTTTTTGTACGCCATCTTAGCTTTGTGAATTTTGCCTTAAGTCGTGTGAGTCGATAATTACTAGCATACGAGTTTAAGCAGTACCAATCATTCACTCCCGTTCTAGCAATATAGGTATAGCCATTTTGTTTCATGAAATCATGGCACTTCATACATTCACCTTTTGAATTATCTTCAAGGCAAATTAGGCTTGGTTTATATACTTCAAAGTCTAATGTTTTTAAGACTGTTAATTCATGCCCTTCAACGTCAACTGATAAAAAAACGATTCCGTTCTTTAAATCAGAATCTTGTATAAGTTGAGTTAGAGTTTTACATTCGACTTTATGCTGAATAATTTTTCCGGCATATTTTTTGACATGAGTTAAAAAGTCTTCTGATGAATCTATTCTTGAAAGGCCATGCAAATTACCTTCACCCTGGACACAATTGAAAACAACTTCCTTCTCATCCGAGATCGCTACTTGCTCAATTTTACCATTAGGTCGATTTTTTCTTAGCTCTTCTTGAAGCTCTGGATTTGGTTCTACTAGAATACCACTCCAACCAAGATCTTCTAATAACTTACTATTACTTCCAGTTAGTCCGTCATTGGCACCTATATCTATAAAAGTGCCGACTTTTTTATTCAAAGAATTATTGACGAAAGTTAAGGCAAAAATATCTTCTTTATATTGACAGTAACTTTCTATTTAATACTCACGATAGGGGATTTTAGATATATTGAACATACAGCTATTAACTGTCAATAATGCCAGCCCGGCGAACGAGTAGGTCTTCTTTTGTTCTTGGTAGTTCTTCTTTCCAGATTCTCTTTTCAAGATCATCCGTTAGCTTAGTATCGCTAAAGGCTGGGATGATGGATGTTCTTCGAAGTGGTTGCTTAGTAGCATCACTTGAATAGCTTTTATTAAATTTTAGACAAAGGTCTCGAGCAACTTCTTGGACCATCACTCTAAATGTCGTGTACTTGCCACCAACGATGACCTTAACTCTTTCATGAGGGGTGAAGACTTTATGCTCTCTAGCTGTTTTACCAAGATCATTGGTATCGTCTTCTTTGACCAAGGGTCTAACGCCGGCATAACTTCCAAGAATATCCTTGTCTGTGATCTCGCTATCTGGAAAATAATCTTTCAAAGAAGATACAAGATAGTCTACCTCTTCTTTTGTAGGGGAGAGATCAAAAAGATCACCTTCGATCATTTTCTCTGTTGTTCCAACCAAGACTTTATCAGGCCAAGGGATAACGAAAATAACACGATCGTCTTTTCCGACCATGACTAAAGATTCACTAACGGGTAGAGCTTTTTTATCAATCCAGAGGTGAGAACCTTTAGATGGTAGCAGGCAAGGCTTCCATGATAGCCCTTCTATTTGTGATAGAACTTGATCAGTAAATGGACCAGTTGCAAAAACAACTTGTTTCGCCTCGATCTCAAAAACATCACCAGTTAGTTCATCTTTAAGCTTTGCTTTAAAAGGTTCATCAGACTTAGGAATATCAAGATGCTCAAGACCAACATGATTAAGTGCTTTGCACTTTTCATTTACAAGGGCATCGTAAAGCACTTCAAGAGTAAGTTTGCCGTCATCAACTATCGCATCATAGTAAATACCAGCGCCTTTAAGGCCATTAGATCTTATGCCAGCTAAATCCTTTTTAGTTTCATCAGCTGAAGCAATTTGATGCGGTCTATTTTGAAAGCTGGATAGAAAATCATAAAGAAGCATGCCAAGTTTAAGCATCCACAAAGGTCTTTTAGAATCACTGAAGGTTGGTAAGTAAAATTTTCTTTCTTTGGCCAAGTGAGGTGTCAGCTTAAGCCAAAGATTCTTTTCATGAAGAGCTTCCCACACAAGTTTAAAGTCTAGATTTTCAAGGTAGCGAATACCACCATGGAGCATTTTTGAACTTGATTGAGATGTTTGTGAAGTGAAATCTTTCTTATCAATTAAGACTGAATCAATATCGTGCAGAGATAGATCTCTTAAGAGACCGCAACCAACGATTCCGCCACCTATAATTAAGACGTCAGTTTTTTTATTTATTGATCTTTCTTCAAAAATTGATGCCATACTTAATCTTAGTTCCCTACGACCCAAACTGCACTACCTAGGCATGTAACTTTATATTGGACATCAGTAGAACCAGACTGATTGGCGAACACTGGAGTTAATTGATAGTTAATTCCTATAATAGCATTAGCTCCAATTTTTAAGGCTTTTGTCCTTAAAGCATCGGCCATCTCTTTGTAAAGAGTCTCTAAGCCACGGCCGAATGGCATTAAAAGTTCAGAGTCATGAGTTCCATGCTTTTCTAAAACCTCAGTTAAATCTTTTTGTATGGCATCTACAATTTCATCGCCAGTAGATTGATTTGGAGCTGAAAACTCTTCGATTTCACTGGCAGAGAGGATGTTATGATGACTAATAACACTGAGATACTCTTGGATTGTATACCCTTCAAGAGTAGGAGTAGTGCTTAAAATAATATTTTGAATATTTACTGGAGATCGTTCAAGATCGATACTCTCATGAATATTTTGACGAATATTTTGCTTTGAGACTAGGCCTCTAGCATCTGCATCATAAGATTGACTTGGATGTATTTCATCTGAAAGGCCGACGATAACATCTAGATCAAACCTTCTAAACTTATGAGCAAGATAGATGGCGGAGTACTCACTAATTTGAGAAATTAGTAATGAACCGTTAGCGAGACCTTGCTCAATTGATTGCTGGTTTTCATCATTAACTAGACCGTGCTCTTTTAAGATGATTTGAATATCTTCAGCATCCTCTTGGTAGCGAATACCTCTGAGGATAAGACTAAAAGGAGGGTTACCTCCTTGTGCCACAGCTCCATAGCTAATTCTCTCAGCAAATTGTCGTAGGTCATCAAAGTTTTGTGGAGGTGTATAGGCCTTGGTTTCTTCTTGCTGCTCTTGATATTCTGAAACTTGGGCAGGCTCAAAGCTATCATCGCCTTGGGGTTCTTCTTGCACCTCAATTTCTTCAGGTTCTTCATCAGCTTGTTTAAACTCATCAGACTCGCTAGCTTGATCTACAGTTTCTGCTGATTCATCGCTATCAAACTCATTTGAAAACTGATCTTCTTCTTGATCCTCAGATCCAAACTGATCTTCTGAATCCGTATTAAATTCGCTTTGCTCTTCTTCTGAACTGTCATCACTTGAAAAATCTGAGCCAAACTGATCGTCATCATTCGAAAATTCGTTATTATCTTCTTGAGTGTCAAAACTTGAATCTTCGCCACCAAACTCATCACCTGAAGAAAATTCATCTTGATCAGATTCAGAAGTCTCAAAGGAGTCCTCTTCAATTTCTTCTTGAGTTTCTACTTCAGGAGTAGAGTCGAAAGCGTCGGCTTCATCAGTCTGCGAAGCAAATTCGTCTGTTTCTAGATCATCTAAACTAGGCAATTCTGGTGCTTGAGCAGACTCATCAGCAGGTTCTTCATCAAAAAGTGAATCATCACTTTCGTCATGTAGAAACTCTGCTAGATCTTCAATCCGCGTTAGATCTTGTTTTTCTTCTTCATCATCACTCAAAATGGCCCTTCCTTGGGATTTCTAAGTTTATTTTAACCGATGATAGTGTCAGAAGCTAGTCTTTGCTACTAAGCAGTACCGTGGCAGTGCTTGTACTTTTTACCAGAACCACAAGGGCAAGGATCATTTCTTCCAACCTTAGTTCTTGTTCTTTGGACTGTAGTGGTCCCACCGCTCGCTTGAGCCGAAGCGCCTGCACTTGATGCATTGGCTTCTCTTGCCGCTGCTTCCTTATGCGCTTTCAGCTGAGCTTCAAGCATCTCTTGTTGACGACGCTTTAACTCTTCAATTTCCTCAGCGGTATACAATCTGACTGTGAAGACATTTCTGACAATGGCTTTTTTAACTTCATGGCGCATTGTTTCGAAAAGTCCAAAAGCCTCGCGCTTATATTCAGTCAATGGATCTCTTTGAGCGTAAGCTTTCAAGTTAATCCCTTCTTTCATATGGTCCATAGAAAGTAAGTGATCTTTCCAAAACTGATCGAAGGTTGAAAGTAGAATTTCTCTGCAGGCTAAACGAACCTGGTCATCAGGATACTGACTAAATTTCTTTTTAAGTAGCTCTTTAGCAGTATCGGAGAAGTATTTTTCAATTTCACCATCAAAGCTTTGAAGACATTGTGTGGCACTTAGATCATGAGCTGTGAAAGTGGCAGCAAAGCCAGTATTCATGTCATCCCACGCCCAGGCTTCGATAGCGACCTTTCTTTCTGGACGATAATTATCGACCAACATATCTGTTACGTCCTCGATCATCTCATTGATGAAATCAACGTTAGCATCATCAGAAAGAATATCTCTTCTAATGCGATAAATAACACGTCTTTGCTCATTCATGACGTTATCAAAATCAAGAAGGTGCTTTCTGATTTCAAAGTTATGAGCTTCAACTTTCTTTTGAGCTTTTGCGATCGCGTTGGTGATCATTTTATGCTCAATTGGCTCATCATCATTCATGCCAAGAGTTCCCATGATCTTCTTGATACGGTCACTTCCAAAAATACGCATGAGATCGTCTTCAAGTGATAAGAAAAATTTTGATCCACCTGGATCACCTTGACGACCAGACCGACCTCGTAGCTGGTTATCAATACGACGAGATTCGTGTCTTTCAGTGCCAATAATAAACAGACCGCCTGCAGCGATTGTCTCTGGAGTTAGCTTAATATCTGTACCTCGACCGGCCATATTGGTAGCAATCGTCACCGCTCCTGGTTGTCCCGCCGCTGCAATAATCGTTGCTTCACGCTCGTGTTGTTTTGCGTTTAGAACTTCATGCTTGATGCCACGTTTTGATAGCTCTTTAGAAATAACTTCTGAGCTTTCAATTGAAATGGTACCAACAAGAACCGGTTGGTTTTTAGCGTTTAGTTCTGAGATAAGTTGACTAACAGACTTATGTTTGCCAGCTCGAGTAGCATAAATAACATCTGCTTCATCTATACGAGCAATTGGAAGGTTTGTTGGAACAACGACAACATCAAGGCTATAAATTTTATTAAATTCTTCAGCTTCTGTATCGGCCGTACCAGTCATACCGGCTAATTTATCATAAAGCTTAAAGAAGTTTTGGAACGTAATCGAAGCAAGCGTTTGGTTTTCACTTTTAATCTGAACGCCTTCTTTAGCTTCAACTGCTTGGTGAAGACCATCACTCCAGCGAGAGCCTTCTTTAAGTCGCCCTGTAAACTCATCAACAATAATAACAGCACCATCTTTAATGACGTAGTTAACATCAAGACTAAACAGGTGGTGAGCACGTAGTGCTTGGTTTAAGTGGTGAAGAAGTTCGTTATGTTCAAGCTCAAATAGGTTTTCAATATTAAGAATTTTTTGAACTTCGTTAACACCTTCATCCGTTAGCATGGCAGAGTGAGATTTTTCTTCAATCGTAAAGTGTTCGTCTTTTTTTAGTTTTGGAATAACAGCGTTAGCCACACCGTAAAGCTTAGAGTCGCCTTCACTTGGACCTGAAATTAGTAGGGGAGTTCTAGCTTCATCAATTAAAATTGAGTCAACTTCATCGACGATACAAAAGTTATGTCCACGTTGAACATAATCGTCGAGATCAAACTTCATATTGTCGCGAAGATAATCAAAGGCAAACTCGTTATTGGTTCCATAAGTGATGTCTGCTTTATAGGCAGCTTGACGATCATTTTCGTCCATATTGGAGACAATGCAGCCGACGCTGAGACCTAGCCAATTAAATAGCTCGCCCATTTCTTCAGCATCTCTGGCAGCAAGGTACTCGTTCACAGTTACAACGTGTGCGCCTTTGCCGGAAAGACCAATGAGGTAAAGAGGAAGGGTTGCTGTAAGAGTTTTACCTTCACCAGTTTTCATTTCAGCAATTTTGCCTTGATATAAAACGATGCCACCCATGAGCTGGACATCAAAAGGACGCATTTTTAAAACACGCTTTGAAGCTTCTCTAACTGTGGCAAAAGCTTCAGGCAACAAGTCGTCTAAACTTTCACCAGCAGCAAGACGATCTTTAAATTTTTGTGTTTGTGCTTTTAGAGTTTCATCATCCATGGCACTCATGGTGGTTTCTAGCTCATTAATTGTTTTTACTAATGGCTTCATACTCTTGATGTCGCGGTCGTGTTTAGTACCAAAAATAGCGCGAATTGGATTTAACATGTAACGAGTCTCCTCAGACTAATCGAGAATAAAATATAGTGGATCGACTGGGGTTCCGTTAACTCTGACTTCGTAATGAACGTGAGGGCCTGTAGAATAACCAGTACTACCGATGGCGGCGATCTCTGTGCCGCGTTTAACAATCTGTCCTTTCTTAGAACTAATTTCTTTGGCGTGGGCGAAAATTGTTTCAACACCATAACCGTGATCTAACTGTACGAACTTACCAAAACCTGGCTTAGTTCCGGCGTAAACAACAACACCATCAGCAGGGGCTAGAATTGGTGTACCGGGCTTTGCTCCAATATCAATTCCTTCATGCATTTTTAGGCGTTTTGATGTTGGACTGATACGTGGTCCGTAATAACTTGTCACCCAACCTTTCGTTGGTAAAAGAGTAGGCGTACTTTTTAAGTAACTATCTTTATCAAGCAAAAATTGATCTAAATCATGCACAGAGGTTTCTAAGTTCTTCACGTAACGACGAAGAATATTAAACTTGTAATCAAAAGTTGCGTACTGAGAAGCCAAGATAAAACTTTGCTTCGTCATATCGGTTAGATCTTTAGTAAAGGTATAACCAGTTTGTAGACCAAAGTTTGTAGCAATCTTCTGTTCATATAAATTTTTAAGATTCAAATAATTGGGAGAGTCTTGATATTCTCTAAACTCTTTAAGCGGTGAAACAAAGGTCGTATCTTTTTCAAGCTCAACCTTATTAGAATCAGTTGGCTTTTCTTCTCCATCCATGACTTCTTGAAAAGGTTTTGTCATATCGACCTGTTCAATACCGGTAATGGTACGAAGTTTCTTTTCAAAAGTTTGAATTCGTTCAATGTCTTCTGTTAAGGCATTGATCTTCATATTGAATAATTGAATTTGCTCTTTAAGCTGGCGGTTCTCAATCGTTAGGTATTTATTTTCATAAACCTGTTTTAAGATTTTCCAATAATCGTAACTTAAGATTCCAAGCAAGATAACAGCGACAACGCCGGTAAACATTAGGGCGTGAAATAAAACACGAGGAATACGAAAAGATCGAACGCCTTTGTCTCTTTCAGGTACGACCATGATTGTGAAATAACGATCCAAAGGAGCGCCTCCCGTAGGAATAAAAGACAGCTAAGCTGCTGTGCAAACTGATGGTCTATTGTAGGACTCTAGAGCTGGCTTCGCAATGAAATCATGAAGATATTAAGAGGTAAGTTTTATTTAAACAGCGACAACAATAATGACTGATATATTATCGTTTCCACCATTGGCATTAGCCTGGTCGATAAGCTGAGTGACTGCACGCTCCACAATTTCCTTCGTTGCCATTTCAGGGTGGGGAATATTTTCGTTGATGATATGCAAAATATCTTCATCTGATACTTTGCCATGAAGACCGTCTGAACAACTCAAGAATATATCATGGCGACAAACTTTGTAAGTGAAAACGTCTACCTCAACGTCTGAATCGAAGCCTACGGTTCTAACCAGGACATTTTTTTGCGGGTCAGCAGCAGCCTGCTCACGATCGTAAATTCCAAGATTAAGTTTTTCTTGAACCAATGAATGATCTTTTGAAAGTTGAAATAGTTTTTTGTTGTTTACTAAATAACTACGTGAGTCACCCACATTGGCTAAATAAGCATGAGCACCACGAAATAAAATTCCATTAACAGTCGTTCCCATGCCAACAAGTTTCTCATCTTGTTGACCATGTTCCTTAATTGTTTGGTTGGCAAACTGAACAGATGATTTGAAACTTTCTACAGGTTCTTCATCCCAATGTTCATACATATAGGCGGGAATATTTTCCACGGCCATCTGAGATGCAATATCTCCACCATTGTGACCACCCATTCCATCGGCTACTACAAAGAGATTACGCTCATGCCCAAGATAGATAGAATCTTGGTTCGTTTTGCGCTTCATTCCAATATCTGTTTTGCCGGCCGCAACTAGGCCCATAGGTGAGTTCCTGTCATAGGTAAGATTATTCTTACTTATTGTCCTCGGCGAAACCCGTTTCTGTCAACTTAAACACGGTGCAAGTTGCCGAGAGTTAAGGAAAATTGCGTTATACCCGGCAAAAATGCTCAAGTGTGATTGCCTGGCAATGATCCGGTGCTTAGGGGTATAATTACTTGTAGAAGAGCCCGCCCTAAATCTCGAGGAGTTGAACGTCATGGCACAAATAGATATTAATAGTTTCATTAAAGAAAATTTCAAAGTTCAGGATTTTAAACACCTTAACTGGCAAGGTGATTTCCAAGAATATATCGATATGGTTTCTGCCAATCCTCAACTGTCTAGAAATGCCTTTCAACGTGTTTATGACATGATCAGCTCGTTCGGAACTTCTAATTATACAGAGTACAAAAAAGAAATTACTCGTTATCACTTTTTTGATGACCCATTTGATAAAGGTAAAGATGCCGTTTTCGGTATTGATGTTCACCTGATGAAGCTTGTGAACTTCTTTAAATCAGCGGCCATGGGCTATGGCACTGAAAAACGTGTTCTTCTTCTCCATGGACCAGTTGGTTCTGCTAAATCCTCGATCTCTCGTTTGCTTAAAAAAGGTTTAGAACATTATTCTAAAACTGATGAGGGCGCTCTTTATACGTTTGGTTGGTTTGATGAAAATGAAAGTGATATTTTAGGTGGGCAAAAGCACTTTCCTTCGCCAATGCATGACGAACCTTTAAAGCTTATCCCTCTTGAAGTTCGTAATCAATTTCTTGAAGAAATTAATAAATCTAGAAAAGATGGATATAAAATTAAAATCCGTGGGGAAGTTTGTCCTGCTGATCGCTTCATCTTTAATGAGTATATGAAAAAATATGACGGTGATTGGACTAAAGTCATGACTCACGTCAAAGTCAAACGTCTAATCCTGTCAGAAAAAGATCGTATTGGTATTGGCACATTCCAACCAAAAGATGAAAAAAACCAAGACTCAACTGAATTAACAGGTGATATCAACTACAGAAAAATTGCACAGTACGGAAGTGATTCTGATCCACGTGCCTTTAATTTTGATGGTGAATTCAATATCGCCAACCGTGGGATTGTTGAATTCATCGAAATGTTAAAGCTTGATGTAGCATTTTTGTATGACCTACTAGGTGCTTCACAGGAACAATCGATTAAACCTAAAAAGTTTGCTCAAACTGACATCGATGAAGTTATTCTTGGCCACACCAATGAGCCTGAATTTAGAAAACTTCAAAGTAACGAGTTTATGGAAGCTCTTCGTGACCGTACTGTTAAAATTGATGTTCCTTATATTACTCGTCTTGATCAAGAAGTTAGAATTTATCAACGTGACTTTAATTCTGAAAGAATTCCTCACGTCCATATTGCCCCTCATACAATTGAGATGGCAGCGACTTGGTCTGTTCTTACTCGTGTTGAAGAGCCAAAGAAGAGTGATCTAACAAAACTTCAAAAGTTAAAGCTTTATAATGGAAAGACTCTTCCAGGCTATAATGAAGACAATGTTAAAGAACTTAGAAAGGAAGCGGTTCGTGAAGGTCTCGAAGGGATTTCTCCTCGTTACATTCAAGATAAGCTTTCTAACTCACTCGTAAAAAATGGTCACACTGGATGTCTAAATCCATTTATGGTTTTCAATGAACTAGAAAGTGGTCTTAAGCATCATGGTCTTGTTAACAATGTTGAACAACTTGATCACTACAAAGAGATGTTAGCTGTTGCTCGTCAGGAATACGAAGATACAGTCAAGAATGACGTACAAAAAGCAATTAGCGTTGATGAGTCAGCGATTCAAACATTGTGTGCGAATTATATTGATAACGTTAAAGCTCATACTCAAAAAGAAAAAATTAGAAACAAATATTCTAATCGCCTAGAAGATGCAGATGAAAGATTTATGCGCTCAATTGAAGAAAAAATTGATATCGCTGAGTCTCGTAAAGATGATTTCCGTCGTGAAATCATGAACTATATCGGCGCTCTTGCTATCGAAGGTAAGCAATTTGATTACAAAATGAATGAACGTCTTCACCGTGCTCTGGAACTGAAGCTTTTTGAAGATCAAAAAGATTCAATCAAGTTAACAACCATTATTTCTAAAGTTGTTGATAAAGAGACACAAGAGAAGATTGATGTTGTGAAGTCACGACTCATCAAGAATTTTGGATATTGTGAAATTTGTGCCACTGATGCACTTAACTTCGTTGCCAGTATCTTTGCAAAAGGCGATAGCGCGAAGGGGTAAGCTTGGATCATCCAATAAAAAGAGATCATGCTCGCTTTAGAAAGATTGTTAAGGGAAGAATCCGCGACGGTCTTAGGAAATATGTGAGTAAAGGTGAGATGCCTTCTCCAAAAGGAGATGGCACCTTTAAAATTCCTATGCCTTCTATTGAAACACCAAGATTTAAGTTTGGTGAAAAACAACAAGGCGGCATGGGACAAGGCGAAGGTGGACAAGGTGATCCGGTCGACGGCCAAGAGGGCGAAGACGGACAACCAGGTGAAGGTGAAGCCGGAGATAAGGAAGGCAATAAAGAGTTAGAAGTTGATCTAACTCTGGATGAACTCGCATCTATTTTAGGTGAAGAGTTAAGCCTACCTAATATTGAACCTAAGGGTAAAAAGTCTCTAGAAAGTACAACTAACAAATACACAAGTATCGGGATGAATGGTCCTGATTCTTTGAAGCACTTCAAGCGTAGTTACCGCGAGGCACTTAAGCGTCAAATGGCAACTGGAACTTACGATGCTAATAACCCAATTATTGTACCGATTAAAAGCGATATGCGCTTTAGAAGCTCTCAGCAAAAAGTAGAGTTTGAAAATTCAGCCGTTGTTATTTATATGATGGACGTCTCAGGCTCTATGGGTGATGAACAAAAAGAAATTGTAAGAACTGAAAGCTTTTGGATTAATCTGTGGCTTAAAAGTCAGTATAAAGATATTGAGATTCGCTATATTATCCACGATGCTACAGCGAAAGAAGTTGATGAAGAAACTTTCTTCAGAACCAGAGAGAGTGGCGGTACTCTAATTTCATCTGCTTTAAAATTATGCAAAGACATCATCGACACTGATTATAACCCTAATGAATGGAATATTTATCCATTTCACTTTAGTGATGGAGATAATTGGAGTACTGATGATACGAAGCTTTGTTTAGAGCTA
Organism: uncultured Bdellovibrionales bacterium; assembly: GCA_963976925.1. GTDB lineage: Bacteria > Bdellovibrionota > Bacteriovoracia > Bacteriovoracales > Bacteriovoracaceae > UBA4207. The sequence continues at coordinate 7,057 of CAXBMT010000028.1, read as the reverse complement.
CTCGATGAACATATTATTCCTGCCAGTAATCTATTTTGTTATGGCCAAGTAGAAAGTCGCTACGGCTCAGGACAATTTTATAAAGATCTTCATGGTAAATATGGAGATGATAATGAGAGAGTCACTCTTTCAAAAATCAAAAACAAAGATGCCATTTTGGATTCTATTAAAGAATTTTTAGGCAAGGGGAAGTAATCATGGAACGTACTCGTCCCATTGATGGTGAATTAGCCCGTCTTAGAGAAGAAATTGAAGAATATGCTAAAGAGTTCGGGTTAGATTATCACCCCGTTGTTTTTGAAGTATGTGATTACGATACAATCAATATTCTTGCCGCCCAGGGTGGATTTCCTACGCGATATCCTCACTGGCGTTTTGGTATGGATTATGACCAACTCTCAAAAGGCTATGCCTACGGGTTGCAAAAGATCTATGAGATGGTTGTTAATACCAAGCCTTGTTATGCCTATCTGCTTAATGCGAACCATTTAGTAGATCAGAAAATCGTTATGGCCCACGTTTTTGGTCATGCTGACTTTTTCAAAAATAATGCATGGTTTTCAGGAACTGATCGTAACATGATGGATGTTATGGCCAACCATGGAACGAAAATTCGTCGTTATATGGAGAAGTACGGCCAAGACAAAGTTGAGGATTTCATTGATAAAGTTTTATCGCTTGAAAACCTCATCGATCCTGCTGCTTTATTTGAAACTCCAGATGTTCAACGTAATCGTGCAAGCCTTCTTAAAGAGTCTAAAACTCAAGGAAGTGACGGCGAAGATATGGACGACGGTCGCTCCCACGCTCTTAGATCTTTTATGCGCTCAAAAGCTAGAGGTGAAGTTGAAGAAGGTCCTCATGCCCCAGCTAAAGAAGCTGATTTTTCACCTGAAGATAAGTTGGATGTATCAATCTCAAGACGCGATATTATGCGCTACCTTTTAGAGTACGCTCCAGTTAAGGAGTGGGAAGCTGATATTATTGGGATACTTAGGGAAGAAGCCTATTATTTCCTACCTCAGCGTATGACTAAGATCATGAACGAAGGTTGGGCGAGCTATTGGCACTCTAAAATTATGACAACTAGAGCCCTTAAGCCATCTGAGATCATTGACTTTGCTGACCATCACGCTGGTGTAATGGCCATGAGTCGTCAGCGCTTAAATCCTTATAAAATTGGAATTGAACTTTTTAGAGATATTGAATACCGCTGGAATACAGGTAGGTTTGGTAAAGAGTGGCAAGACTGTGACAATCTTTATGAAAAAGAAAATTGGCATGTTGAAACCAACTTAGGTCGTCAAAAAATCTTTGACGTTAGAAAATCTCACAATGATGTGACCTTTATTGATGAGTTTTTAACACCAGACTTTTGTGAGCGTCAGGGAATCTTTACTTACAAATATAATCCTAGAACTGGTCGAAATGAGATTGATTCTAGAGAGTTTAGTGAGATTAAGTCTAAGCTTCTTAGTAGTCTTACTAACTTTGGTCAGCCCGTGATTGAAGTAGAGAGTGGTAATTATAAAAATCGTGGCGAGCTTCTTTTAAAACATATTCATATGGGTGTTGATCTCGATATGAATTTTGCACAAGAGACACTTAAAAATATTCATGCCATTTGGAAGCGTCCGGTAAATATACTGACTATGCAAGAGGATCAAAGCGTTAATCTTGTGTTCGATGGTCGGGAATATAAATCTACGACTCTTTAATTGTCATTAAGCGATATCCTTAGCACAATGGAACTATAAATTTCATTGATAATTCTTTGCTCAAGGATAGGCCATGATAGCCAAGTTCTTTACATTACTAGTTCTATTATTAGTGTCTAACTCTCTGTTTTCGGCAGAGTTTGGAAAAGTGATAAGGCTTAGAGGTTATGCGACTCTACTATCTCCAGGTGCTAAAAATGCTCGTGTCGTTGAGTTCGGTCAAAAAATATATGAGGATACATCCATCTTAACGACAGCTAAAAGCTTTGTAATTTTAGAGTTTAAGGATGGCTCTAAAATGAGTATCGGTCCAAACTCAAAAGTTGTCGTGATGAAAGCAAGATCTGGTGAACCTGGCTTAGTCTCTTTGTTGAAAGGTAAGATTCGAAATAATATTCAATCGGAAAATAACAAAGATGTTAAATATATTATTCGTACAAGAACAGCCGCCATGGGTGTACGAGGAACAGAATTTCAAACAAGCTATAATGCCGATAATAAAGCCACTTCACTTGTAACATTTAAAGGTGAAGTCGCCATGGCGAGGATTAATTCAAGCCACAAAGAGCTTGAATCTAGCAATGTTAAAGTTGAAAGAGATATCAATGGTCAGCCTGTATTTGAAACTTCAAATAAAGAAACTTCAACAAAAATTGAAGAACTTAAAAAAGCTTTAATGTCTCAGGGAGTTTCTGTTGAAAACGGACAGTTTGCTGGAACTGTGGCTGGACTTGAATCACCAACGAAGCCTGTTGTTGTCAACCCGGTTCAAATGAAGCTTCTTTATAATAACCAAGACCTTGCTCCAAAAAGAGCTAACGAGCAACTTGCGAATATTGACTTTAGTAAGATTAAACACAAGGGTAGTGCTGATTCATCTTTTGATGCTAAGACGGGGCAGTTTACCCCAAGAGCTGGAGGCTTTGTCGATCCTGACACTGCTCTGTATATTCCGCCAACAGAAGATAGTGTTTATGATGAAGTCAGAAATATCTATAAACCCAAAGATGTCGGCTTTGTTAACAAGTCGACTGGTGACTATATTCCACCTAAAGGATTAACTTTAGATCCTAGACTTGGCTTTGTTACAAACTCAAAAAACTCAGCTCTGATAGCATCAGCAGGAAAGCTCAACTCAAATATAGCAAAAGATATTCTTTTAAAAAATATAGATGAAGAGCCGCCAGTAGTTCGACCTAATAAGCGTGAACGTACAGCCTTTGGGATGATTGGCATCGAGCTTGGCCCATTAAATGAATCTCACAGTATTACTAGTGATTCTCTTGGGTCTGCTTTTGAAAATAATGATCAAGAGGGATTTTCTTTTCTTATCAGTCATGATCATCAGGGAAAGGATGATTGGCAGGCAATTACGAGATTAGGTCTTCGCTCAGTAGATTTGAAAACTGAAGGTAGCTCAATTAACTCTAAGAGTGACAGCCTGCTTTTAATTGGTGCTGGTGTAAGACATGCGTTCTCTCCAAGATTAGCTGCTAGAGGGATTATCAATCTCAAGCAAGTATTTATTTATAATCATCCGCAAGATGGAACGACGACGACAAATGAATGGACACGTTTTACGATTCCAACACTTGAACTTGTGCTTGAATCTGAATTTTGGCGTACGAAACGGTTTGCTATGACAGCTGAAGCTGGAGGTTTAATTTCTCTTCCTAAATCTAAAGCCGATGTAGATACTTCCATGGCATTTGGCTTTGTTGCAAAGCTTGGACTAGAGTATTGGGTTGGACGAAAATCTACTCTTGGACTAAATTTCTTTGTTGAACAACAGAGCTTTGATCTTGAAAGTACAAGGTTCACTTCAACTGATGAAATTGCTCGAAGTGGTGTTCAACTTTCATATCAAATTTATTATTAAGGCATTTTAAGAATGGCATTTCGACTATCGAGCTCTTCAATATCGCGTTGATCGATAAGTAATTTTTCTTTTAGTGGATTAATGTCATTATTAGCTTGAGCCTTTAGTTCATCAGGCGATAATGCTGCGATATTAACTTTATCAGATCTTCTAATCGTTTTTGATAAATCATCCCAAACTAAAAGCTGATCGGAAATCCAACAATTAATGCCATCAAAACTTCGACACGCTTTTGCAGAACTTTCTTTTAAGCTCTTACTGTCTCCCCTCATAAGGCTGACATAACTTACCATCAGTTGAATATCGAGTGGTGCGGAACCTAAAAGCTTCTCTTCTAGATAGCGAAGATTCGCCGCTGATAGATCATACTGACCCTTTCTAATTCTTAGCGCTGTTTCTAAAGCGAGCAATTTAATAGGATCGTAATCCTCTCCAACATATCTTGCTAAAAGCTCTATTCCATCACTCCATTGGCCTCAAAGCCAAGTTAGAGGAATAGCTCTCTCAAGGGCATTTAAAGAATCATCCTTTCTTTTTAAAGCTAGTCTAAAATGTCCGTAAGCAAGTTCCCATTCTTTTTTTGATAAGGCGATATCACCTCGAATATTATCAGCGTTAGGTGTGGAGATATCTTCGATGAAGTCTTGAGAATTTTTTATATCGCCCATACGGTAATAGGCCATTCCTAGTAATTCTCTGATACCAACATTTAAGTATGATTCTTCTGGAAGAAGACCAATATTTTTGATGATTTGCTTTTCTCTATTTGTGTACAAAGCCAGCTTCATCCAAAGCTTTGTTGTATCGTCTGTTACAAGAATTGATGTGAAGTCATTTACATTTGCGCCTGGCAAAGAACGAATTTTTCCTTGCACGATTTTCTTCATACTAGTTAACCAGAAATGATCGTTGTCAGTATATTTGTAAGTAATGGCACGACAGCTATCAAACTCGGGAGAGATCTTTGAATATTCTGGATGCTCTTTTCCTAAAGCGAATAGGCTGACTAATCTAAGTAAGCATATTTCTTCATAAGAGTTAATAATATTAAGTCTTTCACTTTTAAGAAGATCATAAGTTTTACCATAATCATCTTGCATGAAAGCAGATAGAGCAGAGTAGCGCTGGATAATCTGTTTAAGCCTTGGATGGTCGGAGCCCAATCGGTCAAGGTAACTTTGAGCGAGACTTGTATTGCCTGCCATAAGTGCAAACTTAGCAAAGCTAAGATTTCTTAGATCACTACCACGTGACTTAGAGTCATCTTGTAACTGACGATCGAACAAAACACTATCATCAGCCTGTAAGGACCGTGAGGCATCGCCTCGCTTGTAGTTGTCAGATTGGGCTTCTACATTGAGGCTCAAGCTGAACAGGCAAAATATAACCAGTAAGTGTCTCATATTACATCTTTTCGGGTTTCATTCCGATAACTTAATAAAGCATCAAGGATGAAAGTTGAATAAACTGGTCGGGAAAATTTTGACCATCTACCTCATGGGACTATTTGTCTCGCTGCAGGCTCACGCTCTTGTTAACCTTGAGAGCTTAATCTTAGGTGATCTCTCGGCCACTAATCTGAGCAAAGAAACTGACCCGCTCTTTAATGTTTTTCAGTCTTCAAGATCCAAAGTTGGAAAAGATGGAGATAGAGAGAGGATTGCTCTTTATCGTGGCTTTATTGATGAGGGTGAGAACCTAGAGTTATTTTGTAAAAACGATCGCAATCAAAAGCTTCGTTATCCTTCAACACAACAATACGAACAAGCCACTCGAACAATTGTTTCCACTCTTCAATATATTGGAATTGATTTACTTGTTCGAGCTATTCCTGAGTATGCTAAACAGCTTGATTTTACCGATGACGAATTTGAAAAGCTAAGCCAAAGTTTAGTTGGTAATTGGTGCTCTCAAAATCTAACTGTCGTTTCTCATAAAACACTTAAAAGAAATTTTATCGAAAAGTGGAAGTCTGATGAACGCTTTACTCTTCCAGACATTAAAGATAACGCTTTCTTTTCTCAAAAGTTAACGAGTATTGCCAATAAAGATGAAAAGCTTTCACGTGAATTTTTTTGGACAGTAGAGTTATTTAAGTCGTTTTGTTCTTGGTCGAATACGACCGAAAACTTTAGATTATTAGTACCTCTCTTAAGAGATCCTATTATTATGTCTTTTGTGGCCCGACAAATGGATAATAAGAAACTTGAATTTAATCCTCGCTCTCAGTCTTTGAGTTTAGTGACAGAAAGACAAACGACACGAGTTGCCTGTCGCGGAATTATTTGTCGTAAAGCGGATGATGCTGAGTTTAGAAGACTTGTTCCAAGAGCAATCGGCTCTCCAAGTGTTAACTCTGACATGAGAAGATTGTATTGTGATCGATTAACTGAGCTCGGTGTTAATTATAATGATCCAGACCCAAGAATCAAAAAACTTCTAGATGATCGAACACTTGAAGAAAACCTTCTTTTAGCTGGTCAATTTAAAGCTCTCATCACTGGTATTCCAAACTTCTTTATCTGGAGTGAGTCTTACGATCAAGCTCAAGGAATTCTTCGAACAAGTTTTGATCAGTCCTGGACTGATTGGGCCAATAACTCCATTGAAAGTTTAAAAGGCAATCTTACTTATGAAGAACCATTGACTGTAGAGCTGGTTGAACGTGACTATTTCTTCAACAAGTATATTAAGAAGTTTGAAGTTCACTTTGATGTGAATCAAGGTGAGTTTGATCGAGTCAATAAAGTGCTTGGTAAACTCGCTATTAACTTTGATCTAAAGATTTCTCACAAAATGATCAAATGGATTAGAAGAAATTGGGTGAGTTATGACCCAACGATGAAATTAGAAAGACGAGATATGATTAATAAGTTTAAAGCTTATATTAAGGACGATGTTGAAAAGGCTAGATCAACTTTCATTATCCCGCCTTGGAAAGGTGATATTGAAGAGATCATCGCGGTTGAACTTCTGGAGCAATTTTCTAAGTTTATTGGTGATTGGTCTTACCCAGAAGAAGGGTTTACGACTATTCCTGTTTATCTTCACTATGGGCCATTTGCCCTACGTTTAATGAGGTACCGTTACTTGGTCAGTGAAAAGGCGAAAACTTTATCAAAACATGACGAGAAAGAAGGTAAGTAGGCTTGCTTTTACGTCAAAAACTCTTATCTTGAGCTCATGGTTAAGAAGCTAGATGATAAAAAGAAGTCATTAGACTCGGATGTTATTGAAATTAAAGGCAATGATCTTGTCGTTAATAATGATAGCCACTCTGATGATGATTTAGAAGATGAGATTTGGGAAGGGGAGACTCTGCCTGAAGCTGTTCTTCCAAACTCAAAAGAGTTAGCTCTTTATTCAGATAAACTATCCACAACTGATCCCCTTACTGCCTATATCCGTCAAATTTCTCGTTATGAGCTCTTATCACTTGAGCAAGAACAGGCTTTGCTTA
>CAXBMT010000027.1:0-19026 GCA_963976925.1 uncultured Bdellovibrionales bacterium | reverse complement strand
AAGCGCCTTCCCCTTTTCATATTGCTGAGCGAGCAATTTGTCGAACAGTGCTTGGCGTTTAGCGGGGTCTGATTGTTCTTCCAACTCTTTCTTGAAGCCCAGTTTAATGTATGACCTGTCATGCCCGGGTGAACAAAGAGCATCGGCTTATCATTCTTGATTTGATATTCTTCTTTGAACTTTTTATAAGACTCTGTTTTCTCATCTATAGTCAGTGTTATGGCGGGAGAAAAAAGTGTTCTTTGATTTTCGGTCGGCTCAATCCCCAACGGTTTTAAAAGCTCAAGGTTATAATCAGACTCATGCATACTTGCGAGAGATCTTTTTTGTCTGACACCTTTATTGAGATAAATAAAGCTAAGCCATCTTGAAACTAGGCCACCTCTAAAAGGTACTTTGGTTATCCAAGCAGCGTATGAAGGATAAAAACTTCCACCAACGTGAAAGTAAGCATCGGCTTTAAACTTTCTAAACATTCTAAAAAGTTTTCTAAGTTTTCTGTAAGTTGATTGTCTGGCGTCATAGACGTGAATTTCATCAACGAATGGATGTCCGGCGAATAAATCAGCAGATTTTGCAGAGACAATAAACATGACTTTAGCGCCAGGAAAATTTTCTTTAATAGCGTGGGCCATAGGTAGAGTAAGGATTGTATCACCAATGGCGTCGCTTCGGTTGATGATAACCTTCATGAAAAGACCTCCTGTCTTTGCAAGACAGATTGGTACGCTCCCATAAGGGTCGCTTCTTTTCTAAAATTTTCCATTGGAAAATGGCTGTTCATATTGCCGCTTTTGCTAGCTAGCTCTTTGCATTTGATTTCAATCTTTGCAATGACTTCATCAAGAGTTTGACCGCTGGTATCGATAAGTTCAGCATCATCCGCTTGCTTAAGAGGAGCTACTGTACGATTCATATCGCTTTCATCGCGCTTTTGTTGATCGGCAATAACCTGTTCAAGCGTAAGACGAGTATCACCTTTTTCTTTAAGCTGAGTTAGACGTCTCGTTGCTCGAACTTCCAAAGAAGCAGTCACAAAAAACTTAGCAAAAGCTTTTGGAAAAACCACGGTTCCGATATCACGACCTTCCATCACACAAACATTATCGAGGGCTAGGGTTCGTTGAAAATCTAATAGGTACTTTCGAACTGAAGGGAGTTGAGAAAAAACAGAAGCTAGTGTTGAGATATGATGCTCGCGAATCTTTTCAGTAAGATTGACACCGTCAACGACTATCAATTCATCTTCGCTCTTACCGTAATCCATTTTAAAGTCTGTTAAGAATGCATCAAGAACTTGTCCCTCTTCAGGATCAATATGGCGGCGATCAGCTTCATAAGCTAAAGCCCGAAACATAGCACCTGTATCAATGAATAAAACTGAAAGCCTACGAGCCAATTCTTTAGCGACAGTGGATTTTCCACTTCCGCTTGGGCCATCAATGGCGATCACGCGTTGCAAACTATTTTCGGCCGACAAAGGCTATCCTTGGCTGAACTTATAACAAAAAGAATCTCAAAAATGTAGCAAGACTAAGGGTGAGATGCCAAGCGAGGGAGGGCCATAAATCCTGGTTCGACCTTACGCATTGACTTATACCAAGACAGTGGATTCTGACTTGGAGATGCATTGCGATAAGCTAGAGATGATTTATACATAGGCTGATTGTAGCGCAGATATCTTACGTAGGGAGTTGATACGCTTTTATAAGCCTTTCGTACTTTATCTAAATATTTATTTTTTGTTCCAACAGGTCTTTTATATCTAAGACGCTTACTTACCCAGCCTGGCCCCATATTGTAAGCAACTGTTGCGTGAACATAGTTCCCTTTAAAGCGCTTAAGTAAACGAGACAAATAAAATACACCTAATTCAATATTTGTTTGAGGGTGAATTAGCATTGAATTTAAAATTCTCTTTGGAGTTCTTCTGCCCTTAATACGAGAGAGGTACATGCCAGTATTAGGCATGATTTGCATCATACCTACAGCTTTAGCGTGGCTTAAAGCTTTAGAGTCGAAGTGACTTTCAGTCCACATAATTGAAATAGCCCAATATGGATCAATATTGTAACGCTGACAGAGCTCTAGAGTATGAGCAAGAAGTGGCTTTAAACGGCTTTGTAGTTTTGAAGGTATTGTCGAAAGAATGGTCTCTTGCATTTCAAGGCGTGAAATTTCCCAAGTTCTATCTAGCTTAAAGCCCTTAAATGAGCGGCCTACACTAGTAAAAGAGTAACCGGCACCAACTCGAACAGCTTTTTGAGGCCCATAGTAGCCACTAGTCTTTTGCGCTAAGTGAACAACACCTACACCACTGCCATAGACGGCTAAACCAATAAGCGCCATAACGAAGTTTCGACGCAAGTCGAAAAACTTCAAGAGCCCGACTCTATCGAGCTGTTGAGAGAATTTGTATCCGTACACTAATGCTGTTTTCATGCCAGCCCTTTCTAGCCTCGAGCTCATGGCTTGGCAACTCGCATCGACTTCGTCTCACCGTGCCAAGGAATATTTACATGGAGGCCCTATGATGTAGTCTTTAATTTCAAATAGTTTCAATTACTCGCCTGTTCGGAGTGCTCTAAATGACTGATGTTTCCTACAACCGACTCAAAGATGAAAACTCACTTTACCTTAAGCAACATAAAGATAACCCGGTGCACTGGTGGCCGTATGGACCCGAAGCGCTGCTTGCGGCTAAAGAGCAAAACAAACCAATATTTCTCTCTATAGGCTATTCGTCCTGCCATTGGTGCCATGTGATGGCCGAAGAGTCTTTCCAAGACCAAGCCATTGCCGACAGGTTGAACAAAGAATTTGTGTGTATAAAGGTAGACCGCGAAGAGTTTCCAGATATCGATAGTTACTATCAACAAGCTTGTCAGCTGTTCACGAAAAGTGGTGGCTGGCCTTTATCTGCTTTCTTGTTGCCAGATATGCGACCTTACTTTGTTGGAACATATTTTCCTAAAACTGCGCAACAGGACGGACAAGCAACTTTTTCAGATGTCATCGATGAGCTCTCTAGAGTTTATAAAGAAGAAAAAGAACAAGTTAATAATAATGCTAATCAAGTTAGTGAAGCCATCGTCAAAGGCATAAAGCCAGAAAAGGTTGAGTACGAAGGACACTTTCCTCCTCCGGGCGCAGTCATGAACGTACTCGCGCAGTTTAAAGATGAAGAAAATGGTGGTTGGGGCCAACCTCCTAAATTTCCACTCTTTGCCTTTCATGAGTGGGCGCTAGAGCAAATGCTTGAAGGTATGATTGCCAAAGATCAGGGCGAGCATGTTATTAAATCGATCGAGCGTATGATGATGGGTGGTATTTATGACCACGCTCGAGGTGGATTTCACCGCTATAGCACCGATCAAAAATGGCTAGTGCCGCATTTTGAAAAGATGCTTTACGATCAAGCAGGCCTTCTTCGAATGCTCTCAAAAGCGTCAATGCTTTATCCTTCTCCATTAGTTTACGACGGATTAATGCAAACTCTAGAATTTATCGAAGCTGAAATGATTGCAGATACAGGTCATGCCTTTGCGGCTCAAGATGCTGACTGTGAAGGCGTCGAGGGTCTTTATCAAACTTTCTCTATGGCAGAGTTCGAAGATGCCGTTAATAACGCTTCACTTGAAGGTGACTTTGAAAATCGCCATGAAGAGTTTAAAAAGTGGTTTTCAATTTCAGAGCAAGGTAACTTTGCTCAAGGTCTCAATGTTATCAGTCTAAATCATGAATTAAGACAGGAGTTTTTGACTCAAGAAAATTGGCCAGCGATTCGTCGTCTTAGAAAACAGTTTTTAAGAGAGAGATCTCTTCGTATTCCACCAGCCACTGACACAAAAGGTGTAGCTTCTTGGAACTTCCAGCTTATAACTTCACTTGTCGATGTTATGCAGTACTGCCAAGTAGCCGCCATTAAAAATAAAGCATCACAACTCTTTAATAAACTTGTCGAAGGTGTCTATAAGACATTCCTAGTGGCCAAAGAAGGTGAAGCTTTTGAGATTCGCCATACGACCACGAGAGAAAAGTCTCTTCCTTATCTAGAAGACTATGTCTTTTTTGCTGAAGCACAAATTCGTATGTATGAAATTACAGGAAATATAGTCTTTAAGGACAACTTCAGTGATACCATGAAGTTTATTGCTAAATCATTTATCAAAGACGGAAAAGCCTACACAAGGCCAACCTCTCTTGATGAAGCCGAGCTTTATCCGAATCAAACCATAAGCATGTACGATCAATCTTATCGTTCTTGTCTGGCCACACTCTTTAGTTTGGCAAGACGAGGAAAGATGCTCATGCTCGATCAAGAATTTGATGCTTTCTTAGAAGAACTTAAAGAAGATGCCACTCATGAGACCTTAAGAAACCCGCTATCAGGTGGAGAGGGTCTAAGAGCTTTCACTTACCCTGATAAGGCATATCGTATTGTTAAACTTCCTTATGCCTGGCTCAAGGATGAAAAGTTCATAGGTTTCATGTCCTACTTCCTGCCAAGATTTGTCTTAACTTATCACGATGATCAAGGTGATAAATGGCAGATTTGTAGTCTTGAGGCATGTGAGCTTCAAGGTGAAGGTGTGGATAACTTTATTGAAACTTTAAGACCTAGTAAGAAAGAAAAGGAGTCTTAGTTTTGAGTTTATTAAAAGGAAAAGTCATTCTCGATCTCTCCCACCGTCTGCCTGGTCCTTTGGCCGGTAAAGTTTTGGCCGATATGGGGGCAGAAGTTATCAAGATCGAAGATCAGAAGTTTAAAGATCCTTTTATTCACGGTCTTTTTGCTGAAATGGACCCAAGTTTTCCTCATTGGTATGAAGAGCTTAATCATAATAAACAAATCCTTAGAATCGATTTTAAAGACCCAGCTTCTAAAGACAAAATGCAAGAGCTTCTATCTAAAGCTGACGGCATCATTATGGGTCTTCCTCCAAAAGTAAGAGACTTTTTGGGCGTCGATCAAAAAAGTATTGAATCTCAGTCAAGACCGATTAGTCATATTGAATTATTTTCTAAAAAGAATTTAACTCGTGGAATGCATGACCTTAATGCCATGGCCGACATTGGAATTTTAAAGCTCTACGTCGATGGCCATGACTCAGATATTATCGATCCCCCATTTTTACCAGTAGCAGGTATTACTTTTGGGCATAAAGCGGCCACTGATCTGATCGCCGGAATGCTAAATGCCTCAGAGACAAAGAAGTCGCAGTTTATTGAAAGTTATCTCTATGAAGCTAGCGAAGAGATCCTAGGTCCATTTTGGCCAAAAGCTTGTCGTGAAAAAGACATCAAGCAGACTCTGCATAACGGACGCTATCCTTGCTATTCAATTTATCGCCTTCAAGACGGAGCATATGCAGCTCTAGCAGCGGTTGAAGAAAAATTCTGGCAGCGCTTTTGCGAAAGCACAGGACTAGAAGTTCAAGCGGACCTGCGTTTTCATTTTGAAGATAAATCTATTTTTGAGAAAGTTTCAAAAGTATTTTTAAAACTCAATAGTCAGCAAGTTAAGAAGCTTATTGAAGAAAATGATATGTGCTTAAGCTTAATTTAGCTGAGCATTAAATGTTTCAGATAAACAAGCACGGATTAGGTCTCGGCCTTCAAGCCCAAGCTTAGAGCATCTTAGTTCCGATTTTTTCTTTCTTTTTTGCCAAGAAATGCTAATTCCATAATTATTATTTCCGTATGGATCACTATCAAAATACGGGGTAATGAGCAGACCACTTTGAGCGGCTTTATCACTTCGCTCAAAAGTTCTCATCATGATTTTTGTTACAAGATGACCAGCTATTGCTCCAATGAGGACATCACTGGCCCAATGCTTTTTATCATGCATTCTTGCATAAGCAGTTAGAGTGGCAGTGCCATATGCTAAAAATGGAACTAGAGGCTTATCCTTATAAGTGTGGGCGATAACCGTTGCCAAGGAAAATGCGGCGGAAGTATGACCAGAGAAGAATGAGTTATTGCCGTCTTCAAAAAATTCATAAGGAGTCTCAGCAGTATTCGGTCTAACTCTTTGAAAGGATTTTTTAAAAGCTTCCGTAACAATTTGAGTGGCTAAGCCTGCACTAACTGTAAAAAGACCAATATTTTTTAGTTTTCCATTATCCATAACTGCGCCAATAAAATAAGCACCAGCGGCAATCGGAGCAATTGCTTCTCGTCCAAAAAGATTAGAGATACTCGCAACACTCTCAGTTGTTTCAGTTCTATGATCTTGGATATAATCCATGATGGCCTGATCGTTTTTAAAAAGAATTGTTCCAAGGGATAAAGCACCGACTAGAAGGTTAAGGTCAGCTTTGCTGACTTCTAAAGGAACGAAGAGTTCACTTCCCTCTTTTCCAACTAATGTCGTGAACTCATCTTGATTCAACCTAGGACTCAATTCGCGGTAATCAGCGGAGAGGCAATCTTGAGTTAGAGGATCACAGCCAGATAATTCATCCAAGGCCCTAGCAGCATTACTTCTCATATCAATCAGCTGACCGTTATATTCAAAACACTGTGAAGTGATCAAGCACGAAGCCGCCTGAACGTTGGCATTAATGAGAATAATGAGAGCGGCTAAATATTTTTTCATAGCCCATCCTAACTCACTGCATCATTAATTAATAACCTTTTGAAAAGATTATACGGGGCCAAATCAACCATTTAGGTGGTGTCACCTGGCCACTAGAGACCAAACGACCTCTTTAGCCTTTCGTATAAACAGCAACTTAGGCTTTTAGATTCTTGGCACAGTGATTGTATTAAGTATTCATAACAACGCTTCACTAGGATGGGGAGGCCAACATAAGACAGGATGTCGCGACTTCCACGTAAGGGAGAACGTAATGAAAGCGCTAATCCAAGTTTTAACATTAATCGCCTTAAGCTTTGCTTTTAACCAAAAAGCCAGTGCCCAAAGCGTAGAGAGCCTAGAAAAAGTACCTGCGACTCGTGTTGCTCCAAGTGCTGAAGTTGAATCTCTTGAACTATACGATGGTGATAGAATCAGTGTTGTGGAAATCAGAAGAAGAAATAATTCTGCTGGATCAATCTTAGGAAACTCACAAATCGAACTTAATAACGGTGAGATCGTTTATCCTGAAGAAGTTCGTTTCGCACTTGTTAGAGGAAGTGGCAATGATAAGAACCCACATCAAAAGAATCCTCATCAACAAAACTAATAAAAAACTTAAACCGGTCTTTGGACCGGTTTTTTTTTGCCAAAATTAATGTTTAAAAGAAACGTTAGAAGAAACAACGTGAAGATCGCGCTGAGGAAATGGAATGGTAATCTTCTTGTCTCTAAACTTTTGATCAATTTCAAATCGAAGTTCAGACATCACCACAACATAAGTCCAAAGATCATCAAGCCAAACTCTTAACTCAAAATCTAAACTTGAGTCACCAAAGTTTGTGAATAATACGTCTGGTGGTGGAGTCTTGAGCACCTTGGAGTTGGCCATCGCAACTTCCATAAGTGTTTCTTTAACAAGTTTTGTGTCACTTCCATAAGCAACACCTACACTGACGCTATAGCGGATTTGTTGGCCACTAAAGCTTTCGTTGATAACTTGTTCTGAAATAAACTGTGAATTTGGAACAAGAATAGAAACGTCATTTCTAGTCTGAATAAGGGTTGAGCGAGCTTGAATATCAATCACGCGACCAGAAACTCCACCCACTTGAACAATATCCCCTTCTTTAATGGGGCGTTCTAATAAAATAATTAATCCTGAAATAAAGTTTTGAGCGATATTTTGTAAACCAAAACCAATACCAACCATCAGCACAGCACCAAGTGCTGCTAAAGATGAAAGACTAACGCCAATGGTTTCAAGGGTAATAATCGCACCAATAACGATTGTTATATAACGACCAAAACGAGCTAATGAGTTTTTGATCCCTTGATCTATAGCCTTATCGTTTAAAAACTTTCTAAGGAACTTCTCTACGACGTGAGCTCCTTTAACAAAGACAACAAACAGAATTATTGCTGTCACGAAAGTCATCACTGAGAGCTTATTCCCTGAGACTTCAAATAGAGGTTGAGATAAAGCAGCCCATAGCTGCTTAGCTAATTGCATTATTTGTGTTTGATCCATAAGAAAATGTTAGCAGCCTGGATTGAAACTGCAAAGGGCCCGAGCGATTTGTGGATCTGTTATAAGAGCTTCGTCACGATCAGAAACAGGAATCATATTTAAACCAGAGGTAAAAATAAGAAATTCAATTTTAAACCCGGCTTCTAATAGCTCTTGCTCTAACTCTAAATGATTAAATACTTTTCTTCCGTACTCACCACCGAGTGTTCCAGTCAATTTATCAAAGCCATCAAGTGACATTTTCTTATGCTCTATCATGGTCTCGAGTGCAAAGATTCCAGTTTCAGGCTTAAGATGTTTAATCACATTTTTTAGGTACGCCTCACGCTGAGTTGGTCGCACCAAGCAGTGAAGAAGATGAGAGTCTACGATGAGATCATAGAGATTACCTAAAAAGAAATCACTCTTAGTTATATCTGCAACCATAAAGTTTGCATTTGTATTTCGCTGCTTTGCTACTTCAATAGCACTTTCAGAAATATCGACTGCATCAGGTTTCATTTGCAAAGGAGATAAATCAGGAGATTCAAAAACTGAACCCAAACCACACCCACACTCTAGAACGGTTGAAATAGATCCTACTCTAGAGTGCTCAATCACTTCGTTTCTTAGAAAGCTTGCTAAAGAATCCGGAGCTTTCCATTCATGACTTGAGAGATTTTTGTAAGCATCTTCGTAAGACATTAATCAATAACTCCAATCTGCTCTAGCTCTGTTGATCTTTCTAAGTCTCCAGGTGAATTGCCTGGCTCTCCTTGAGGAACAGGATTCATAACTCTGCTCCAATAATCCCAGTTTCTAGAGAAATCCAATGGCTTTGGAGGAAAAACGGGACCAAGGAAAACTTCTAAAAACTTTGCCACAAACTCTGAGCAATAAAGTTTCTCATCATCCCAAGTATAATTAGAATCAAAGGGAATTCCACGCCAATTCAGATTAAATTCAAGAAGTAGCTCTTGAGTCGATAAGCGCTCTTTTGATCTTAAAACTAGAGCTTTCGATTTTTTAACTCTTTGAGAGAGAAAAGTTTTTAAAGGAGTTATATGTACTGGGCCTAGGGCTTGAGCGACTAGAGGCTGACCATTAACTTCACCAATATAAACTCCTGAGTGAGAAAACCTGGAACCTGTTTCATCAGCGATTACAGAGCAAGAATAACAGCGAAGCTCGATCAGGATGACGTCACCTGGTAAGAAATTGAAAGCAAAGCTCAGGCTTGGGATGAAAAGTAATTGTAATAACAGTAACTTATATAGTTTGATCATAAGAATTCCCAAAACTGACGATATTTATAGGCGCACTAATATATCTTTTTAACCTGCTATTTAAAGACAGTAAACCAGTAAGTCGCCTTTAGTTTCAGTGGCTTATCACCGATCAGAAGGAAATTAAATGCATAAAAAATAACGTTTACGGCGATAATAGTAGAAACGTTAGGTGATAAAACTATGAAACCAACAGTGTTAAAAAAATATCTTTGTGTCGTCATCAATTGCTGGTGTCTGATCTTTACAGGTCTTCCGTCTTTGGCGTTCGCACAGCCCACAACTAATAATAAACCAATGACTGCAGCTGAATGTCCAAATACTCCTGGCTCAGCTTATTACTGGGACTCAAATGTTAATCGTTGTGTTTTAAAAGCAAGCTCAACCGCTCAAAGAGAAATGTTTGAAGAATGTGATGCTCTAGAAGCGGATCAAAAAGCTGCATGTTACGAAAGAATGAGAAATCAAAATCTTAATGATGAGGCCGTTACTCAGTGTAAGACAGCTCACGGTAATGATACTGAGGCATTAAAGAACTGTATTAGCGCTATTGATGGAAGCTCAACAGGTATGGCGAATGACTATGAAGGTCAAGCAGGACTAGAGATTTTAGGAATAGGAATTGGAACAACAGTTGCCGCACTTTCTGTTGCTAATATGCTTGCGAAATCTGGTAAAAAAGCAAAGGGTTGTACTTCAGCTACAATGCTTAAAGTGACTGGTATAGGTAGCCTTGTCGGGCAACTTTATTTAAAGCTCGGTGTAAAAGGTAACTTTGATGAGCTAGAAAAAAATTATGATGAACAAGTTGCTGCAGGTGATGATGCTCAATTTGCAGCTTACGACTATTTAGAGGCTGAACAAAAAGAAATTGAAAGCGTAGCTGAAAAGCATGAAAAAGTTTACAACCTAACTTCTCTTGGCTACGGCGCAACAGGCATTATTGCTGGAGTTGAACTGATGGGTGGTATAGCTGGTGGATTAAAGCCTTGCGTAGAACCTCCTGCAGACCAAGCAACAGAGGATACTCCAGATGATGAAGGCGATGATTCTCTAGTCGAAGATGATACAGATATCGATGAGCCTGAGTTATCAGAAAAAGAGATCGCAGAACTTGATTCAAAGCTTACACCAGAGCAAAAAGCTGCAGGCTTTACAGTTCAGTCAAATGGTACAGCTTCAAGGCCTATGACTGAAGCTGAGTTGGATGGCGCTGGTGCTGGTGTAGTCGCCTTGAGAAACTTTCCACCACCTGTACCTGGAATGCTTAGTAAGATTACGGGTTTTCTTAACACATCAGCAGGTATTTTAACGCTTTCAATTGCCGGCGCACTCATCAACACTTTCCTAAAAAATTCAGCGGCTAAGCAAGGGGAAAAAGCTAAAGAAAACGCTGAAAAAGTAGCCCGCCTGAGAAGTATTCTTCAAGAAACACTAGCATCTTCATCGTACTGTAAATCACGAGACGATTTGAGTCAGCCACGCTGTTATTGTTTTAATCCAGATAACTCTAGAAACACAAATAGAACGAACTCAGAAACTTGTCAGGCGCTTTTTGCAAATCTTGATAGAAATCTTTTCGCAGAAGCAAATGATTATGGAAGCAACAAAACAAAAAAACCACAGGGATGCTTTAGAGTTGATGGAGTATACGATCAAGACTGTAAATGTAAAGAGGTCAAAAACGCTCAAGGACAAGATGGATGCTTTAATGTTCCAGTTAACGTCAATCAAGTAGCAGCACTAGGACCTAATACGGGAATTCCAAATGTCGTTGATTCATTTAATTCGCTGTTTTCTGGAGGTCTTGGAACAGGAGAACTACAGTCAGGCCAATTAGGTAACTTAGCGGCCAGGGTTGGAGCCACTAGAAAGCAAGTTCTAGATAATCTTTCAAAGAAAACTGGAATTGATAGTCGAGCTTTCAAAGCAAAAGGCTTAGAAGTTCTAAAGGGCTTATCTAAGTCAATACCAGTTAGAGAGCGTGCAAGAGCGCGCTCACAATTAGCAAGTACTAATGTAACTGCACCTGCGGGTCTCGTAAATAATCCTGAAATCCAAAAGTCTTTGGAGAAGTCTGGTATTGTAATTTCTTCAGTGAACCGAAGTGCAGCTAGAAAGTCTAAATCAAAGGGTAAAAAGAAAACTGGTTTTGATCTTTACGGAAATGGCAGTAAAACTTCTGTAGGAAAAGATGATGTTATGGCCAAAAAGTATGACTACTCAGAAGTACAAGACGATATCGTCGAGAGAAAAGATGTCTCAATTTGGAAGGTCATCTCTAATCGTTATAATACAAGCGGGCTTCGTCGTTTGTTTGACGACAATTAGAATGAGCTTTAACCTTTAGCTATGAAAGATATTCTCACCGGCAAAACTGATATTCACTTAACTCCCGGTCTTGGGGGTTTTCTCTTTGAAGAAAATACCGCGCTAGCTCTTAAACAACTGTCAGATCGAGCAAAAAAAAGTGGTTTTGATTTAAGAATTGTTTCAAGCTTTAGAAGCTATGAAGCTCAAGCAAAAATATGGCAAGCCAAGGCAACAGGACAGAGAGACCTATTAAATACCCATGGTGAAAAACTTAATTTTTCAGATTTAAATCCAGAGCAGGTAGTGGAAGCAATTCTAAGATGGTCCGCTTTTCCTGGAGCATCAAGACATCACTGGGGAACTGACGTTGACGTTTATGACGGTAGCGCTGTTTCTTCTGACTATGAAGTTCAATTAACGCCACAAGAGGTCTCAGGGGTTTTTAAAGAGTTCTATGCATGGATAGATGAGCTTATTGCAGCTGATGATTGCGAAGGGTTCTTTCTTCCCTACAATTCGGACCGTGGAGGTGTAGCTCCTGAAGCGTGGCACTTAAGCTATAGACCAGTTGCTGACAAAAACTTAGAGCTTTATACCCAAGACTTTTTTAAAGAACACCTAAGCACTATTGAGGATCTCGCTCTTAAGGAAATTGTCATAGATAAAATTGATGAAATCTATGAGCGATTTATTATTAACTGATGCGACCTGCCCATCACTTTTAAGCATTCTTTGATTGATTTCCATAATCAGAGGATGATCAAGCTGCTTTGGAGTTGACTCAATTGTAATAACCTCACGGTTGGTAATTTCACGCTTAAAATTCAGGTTTACTTCTAAAACAACTGGTCCAATTTTAAGTTTCTTAATTTCATCAAGTCCATAACCGTTGTTGGTGATTAAATCCCAACGAGCTTGCTCATAAAGTTCGAGATACTTGGCATTATTGACGTGCCCAAAGGTGTCTAAATGAGCTTCATGGATTGTGACTTGATATGAATGCATATGCGGTCCTTTCGTCAGATTTGCCAAGTATGGTTGGCACTCGGTGTTTTTATCCATGCTAAACGATCCCATAGCAAAAGTCAGTAATCACGTACAGTTACGAGGGACAAACAGTGTTTAGTGAGTTCTGGACTCTTTTACTTAACTTCTTTAGTGGGTATGCCGATAAAATAGAAGAGAAGCGAATAAACAAGACTGGAAGAAAATATGAGAACTAAATTTTTAACCAAATGCATAAACATTTTAGCTCTACTCATAATGAGCTTCAATACCCAAAAAGTGATGGCTTTTGAAACTGGAATTAATCCACCATCAGCTTTTTTCACAATGGGTCTTTATGAAGGAGTTTGGTGTAGCACGGTTCCCGATGGTCGTTACACTTTTGTTTCGGGTCAAACTTCATGTGGGAATGAGGGAAATCAAGTTCAAGACTCATCTACTCTAGCAAGGCTGAATCAGTGTAAATCGACAACCGGTGTAAACTCTTTCTCCACTTTATCTAATAGTGATGCCTACAACGAAACATGTGCCGTGATCCTTGGTGTTGCAAGTCCGTCAGCATGTCCCCAGGAGGCTAATGGCAGAGATATTGTATGGTGTCAAAAGGATGGAGTCTTATATGCTCACCAGGTAGGAATGTGTGCAAGAACATCTTCAGGTGAATATGTTGGAGACCCTATTGATGCGAGCTGTAGTGGATACGAAGATAATAGAACGTCATACACAATACCGAGTGAATGTAGCTCGCGTGGATTAAGACCTTCAGAAGGCCAAGAGGTTACGGCTTTTGTACAAAGCTGTACTCCAGGGGTTATTGTTGAAGAAGAACATGATGCTAACCGTAATCCAACAGTCCTTCAACCAATACAAGCTGCAACAATTGCTCCTCTAGTTACAGATAATAACCCTAACCCTGAAAACCTTGATTTGAGAATAACTGCTACGGCCGAGACGGCTCTTAATCAATTAGACTGTAGTGATCTAAGCAAGCAAGTGCCTGAAGCTAGTACAGCAGGTGAAACCTCATTTGAATTTAATTTTGGAACAAGTCCCTTTGAAGGAGTTGCCCCTGTTTTAGCCGATAGAACTAGATCAACTAGATCAACTAGATCAACTAGATCAAGAAGAAGTAATGAATATGATGACTTTGAAGATTATGAAGACATCGACTCAACTGGAACTAGAGATTTCTCTAAAGCGCGAATGCTGAGATTTTGTGAAGATCAAGGTACTTCTGTATGGAGTGACTTTACTGCAGGTCTTATGAACAGTGAAGAAGCTGTTTGGGATCCTTCTTTTGGACGATTTTATATGAGGGAGTTATTAGGCACAGCTGGTAGTAATGGCGACCAAACAACACCAAAATATATGTCACTTGTACAAGAAGATATGAAACTTAACGATGAAGATAAAAAGTTTCTAAGTCGTTGTGAAGAACAAAGTGCTGGTATTGTTCAAAGAGTGCAGGCTTTAACAAGTCCACTGCCAGGTTCGAAAATTGCAAAACTCAAGGAAAAGCTGACAGCACATGCAGTTGCAGGTCTTAAAGCTCTTTCAACACATAGAAAGAATCTAGAAAAGTGTGAAGCTCTCGTTTCACTCACAAAAATTTCAGATTATGATAGAGAATACGAATCAACTGGAAGAGATGACAAAACAATTAAGGCTTCCTTTGATCAAAGACTTAAATGTGAAACTCATGGTCCTGAGGCGCAAGACTTCAAGAAGTGTACTGAGTTCATTAATACATACGATGCCTCAATGGTTGCTAAAACTGCACTTAACGCCGGTCAAAATATTCACTATCAAAGTGAACGTCTAGAAGATCAAAATACTCTAAGTCAGCAAGGTGCTGCTGGTGGAATTGATCACCGCGGAGCTTTATCTGTTCAGCAAGGTGAAATTAAAGATCGTGCAGGTTATGCAACTCAAAACGCCGCTCTGGATAGTGCTAAGTTAGCAGGGCTGTTTGGAATCCTTCAATCAATGCCTAATCGTAAAAAATTAATTGAAACCTGTTCAGCAGATGTTCAGGTATCTGATGTGGCTTCACGAATTTCAAAAAGCCATTCAAAAGCAGCAACAAAGTTCCTTAGTGCCTTTGGTCTAACTCCTGCTAGTTTCAACTTTGATGGTACTCCTGGAGATCCATTAACCGTTGATAAAAACTTTAATCCAAATGCTACTCACTCTATAACTGAAGACACAAGTGGTGCGACGTCTTTATGTGAGGCAACAGCAAAAAGTCGCTCAGCTTCAACACTTATTATGAACAACGAATTTAGAGATCAAGCAAAAGCTATTCTTGCTCAAACAGCAACGGAAGCAGCAGCAAGTTTTTTAGCAGCTGGTATGCTTAACAAACAAGCAAAACAAATTAGTGAGCTACTTAAACGTATTGAGGGATATGACCCAAGTGACAACTTTGTAGCTCCAAGTGAAGCATTACTTTCAGGCCCATGTGCATTTGATCCTTCTGCTCCAGGTTGTGGTGCTGGAATTGCGCCAGCGGCGAGAAACGTCGGCTTTGGTAATAACTCGCTGACTATCGGTGGCGGCGGATTTGGTGGTGCCGGTGTTAATCTTGACGCTGATACAGGCTTTGATGATGCAGCCACAGGTTCTTCGACAGGAACGTCAGATAGAAGTGGTGCCTCAGGACCTATTGGCTCAATTATTCCAAATAGAAATAAATCAAATGGCTTTGAGAGTAACTCTCCTTCTGCAGCCTCAGTTAAGTCATCAAATGCTGGTCGTGCATCTGGTGGCGGTGGTAGTGGCGCATCTGCAGTAGGAAGTACTGGTCGCGGCGGCGGCGGCGGTAATGGCGGCGGTTCAAAAGGTGGCCAAGCTGGTAGTGGTAAGCAACTTTCTTACGCTTCAAGTAGTATCGGTCGCTTAAGTGGCGGTCGTGGTGTGGGAAGAAAGCCAGCTTCAAAGGATGGCGGCGCTAACCCATTCGCCAATATGTTCAAAAAGGGTGGGCCAAAGAGCGGTACTCTGAACTTTAGAAATCCTGCTGGCATCGGCTCTAAGTCTGGAAGTATCTTTGATAGAATTTCAGATAGATACAAAGTTGTGCAAAGTAAAAACCTTCTTCTTGAATATGAAGAGAAAAAATAAAAAGTTTAAAGTCACCTATCCCCTGTAAATAATACAGGGGATATCCCTCCGCCTCAAGGCCGGTGTTAGAATGACACCAGATTAAAAAACTTGAGGTCATTTTGAAGAACCATATTTTATTTATTATCGCTATGAGCTGCCTGCCACTAACTGGCTTTAGTGCAGAAATCGATGCTTTCAGTAAGCGCTTTAGGCCAGTGAAAGAGTCACTAGACGTAGTCAACGTACTCACTAATAGACTTCTTCAAGAATCGTTAGACGAAGCTAATGAGAAAAAAGACACTTGTGATCAAGGTAGACTCTATAAATCTTTAAGAAAAAGATTCAATAATCAGTACCAAGGTGAACTCGCAAAAACGATTATTAATTCTGATGAATTTCCAAAAGTAAAAATCCCATCTAAAGAGTCCATTTATCAAGACTTCAAATGGTACGAAGCTATCGTCCAAGGTGGCACAGCTAGAATCAGTGATCCCATTGCTGATCAAATGATGGTTAATGGAATCTTAGTCGGTACAGATAAGTTTGAGCATTTTTTAGGTTCAGGGTACCGCTATTTTAAAAAGTTTTATCTTGATGAAAAGCCACTTGAAGACGCACTAAATATAGGCTGGAAAGCAGAAACAGGTCTGCTTGGTGCAGTTACAACAGGAGTCATGTCCTACGCTGACTTAACCGCGAACTTTAACGGCATGAGGTTTTGGAATCACCTTCTACTAGAAAATGATGACGTTCTTGGTGCTGAATATAATCAAGGCCCATTTGTTAAATGTGTAGATGAGAAATGGGTTACTACAGAGCAAAAAATTGATTGGGCAAACTATATTGATAAAGCCTTTGATGAAGGCATCAATTGTAGCCGTTTTAAAAACGAGAGCCTGGCACAAAAGGTTGCTGCCAGACTTGAGATACTTGAGCAAGAGGATAAGCAAGGTAGAACTTACTCATGTCCAATGGAACCAAATGCTATTGAAGAGTTAAAGAATAAGTACGGAAGACTTTCTCCTTATCTTATCAACTCAATAGGACATAACCCTATTGGAGTTGAAAGCTTCGATATGCTCTACCCGGCTCCATAATTGGCATAGCAAATGCATTAGATATTAGTATCTGGCAAAGGACGCCGGAACTGGACGCAAGGAGGCCCCATGAAAAAATTACCATCCGCAAAAGCCCAAGCTATACATGAAGTGAACAGCGCTATCGCAAGTATTGGATTTCTTGCTCTAGCGAGCTCATTATTGCTGATTCAGGGCTTAACAAAGATTTTAACGAAAAATTTATAAGCGCAGCGCAACTTGGCAAAACGCACTGCCCCATTCTAGGATGCACTCAACTTAAGGATTGGTTGATGAATCAAAATTTAAATAATATCGGCCCTGTTCTTCAGGGTGAACTCTATTCAGCTTCTCGTTACTTAGAACGAGTTGTCTTCGCTCTTAAACAGGTTGAAGGCATACAGGCCATGCCAGAGCTTAACGCTTTGATAGCGGAGCTAGACTTTGATCTGGACGCTTGGCTTTCGACTAACTGGCTTAGAGAAGACTTCTTCGGTAGCGAAGATCAAACAGCAAGACAAACAACCCTGGCTCGCCTGCTTGAAAAATTTAATTCAATCGAAAAAACGATCGTGCCATTTTGGGACTTAATCCCATCTCGCACCACTGCTGAATGTACTGTTGGACTTATTAACTTTACGCTAAGCACAGGCTACGACCTACATCGCTTTAGCCTAGATATCTCTGACACTGAAATTCCGTTACCAAGACTTGGCGCCATTCAAATTGTTGAAATGGACGAAGGTGGTTTGGCCAGACATGAGCTTGCTTGGAGCGTGATTGAACAGATGATTGATAACGAAAATGTCGATCAGGTTTCTATCTCTTCTTTGCAGGTCAAAAGAGAGCAGCGTCATCGTGAGTGGATCCAAAAGGGTCATGAATTTATTTTTCAAAAGAAACCACAAGAAGCTTTTGAGGCTTTTGAAAAAGCCGCTGAATTAAAAGAGACATCTGAGGTTCTAACTCTCATGGGTTGGGCGCTATCTCAATTAAACCAAATCGAAAAAGCTAAGGGACTATGTCTTAGAGCGATTAAACTCGATCCAGACTACGGCCCTCCTTATAATGACCTCGGTACTTACCTTCTCAATGAAGGCCAATCAACTGAAGCGCTTAAATGGTTTGATTTGGCTAAAAGTGCATCTTTAAACCAAAACAAAGAGTATCCATATATCAATTCGGGCAGAGCTTATCTTGCCAAAAAAGATATTATGAAAGCACTAGCTGAGTTTGAAATGGCACTGGAGATTGCACCCTATCATGAAGAACTTAAAGCAACTGTGGACAAGTTAAAAACAAGTGTCGAAAAACAGAGAAATCATATTAAAAATCCTTCAAACTTAGACGAGCGTTTTCCGTTTGAAAGTCCTGAAGGCGATGACTCTCCACCAGTTTTTTAACAAATGATCACAAGAGACGAATTAGAAAACTTTTTAAATGACCTTCTAGAACCTGAGCGCTATCAGGACTATGGCCCTAATGGGCTTCAAGTTGAAGGTTCAGAAGAAATTAAAAAAGTTGCCTTCGCAGTCTCAGCTACAAAAGACTCAATTCAAGCCAGTATCTCAGCTAAAGCAGACGCATTAGTCGTTCATCATGGACTATTTTGGCGTTTTCATGGCACTAGAACTTTGACAGGGCCTTTTGGTAAAAGAGTTCTGCCACTTGTTAGAAATGAGATCAACCTCTTCGGTTATCACTTACCTCTTGATGGGCATATTCAATACGGAAATGCAGCTGGGCTTGCACACTCTCTTGGAATGGAAAACATCGAGCCCTTCGCTCTAGAAAAAGGCAGCTACCTTGGAGTCAAAGGTGATCTTCCTGATAGTATCGCTTCTCAAGAGTTTTCTAAAAAGCTGGAATCAACTTTAAATCATAATGTTCTTCATGCGTGTCCTGAAAGTAATGGAACAATTCAAAGTATCGGAATTATCACTGGTGGAGCTAATTCAAAGTGGACAGCAGCTCTAGCAGATGGCCTAGACGCTTACATCACAGGTGAAATGAGCGAGCATGATTGGAATGAAGCGCGCGAATCAGAGATCCATATGTTTGCCGGTGGTCATCACGCCACAGAAGTCTTTGGCGTCAAGAATCTTCAAACACTTATTCAAGAAAAATTTGAAGTAGAAACAATCTATA
>CAXBMT010000026.1:0-19089 GCA_963976925.1 uncultured Bdellovibrionales bacterium | reverse complement strand
CAGCGATGATCTTTCTAACTTCGATGTGTTTTGCTCCAAAATAACCAAAGACACCACCTACACCGATAACGCCTGCTGCGGCATTCACGGTATTATCAATCGAACGTAGAGACTCCATTCGACCTTGATTTGTTGGAGCAGGTGTTGAAGTACTAACCAGGCGACCAAATAATCCGCCAGAATGATATGTTAAGGAGTCAGCAACTATCATCGAGTTATATATGGAAATATTTTTAAATTCAGTGCCGTTATTATTTAAGTCAGTGAAACCGGCCACGCCACCAACAGAACCAGCCGGTGAATTTCCACTTGTAGAAACATCCGAGTTATCGATAATAATATCTTTTACTTTAATAGCATAACGTTGATCATCAACAGCTGCACCGGTTCGATCTCTAATTTCTCCAGCAAGGGTTCCAACATTTCCATCATTACAATTAAAAGTATTATCAAAAAGATAAAGACTTCCACTTCCTGGAGTTGAATTAACTCCAACGTTTCTAGCAAAGTCAGCGTCAGTATTAGTGGCATCAGTTGATATAACACTAATAATTCCAAAAGGTGCTGCACAGCTAACTTCACTAATATTAGAAATAGCAAAATCATTGCCAGCGAGGTTCCCCCAAAAAGGGTTTGTATTAGATCCAAAAGGAATAAAACTCATTGAAGTGAAATCTAAATCAGAGTTTAATTTAAAAGATTTACCCATAAAGCGCGGATCATCACCAACAGCATTCCAAGCATCCTCACTTGAAACTAGATAGGGATCTCTTTCATTTCCTAAGCCAGAGTTAGCAAATAAGTCGTAAGGCTTTTCAAATTCAAATGATTTAGGCCCTGTAGCACTTAGATTATTCCAAATCGCCGCAGTAAATCCGGCCGTAGACAGAGTCGTACTATCTTCAATAACAGAAAGAAGTGATCCAGTGACGACTCGTCCAGCTACTGTTGAGAATAGATTAGATACGTTTGCTGTAGCTGGTGTGCCAAGAGAATAGTCTCCAAAACTAGCACTTCCAACAGTAAAGATTCTTACTAAGTTATCTCCTGTTGCATTTGATGTAATAAGACCATCATCTCCAACAAAGTCACCACTAACAGTTACGTCTAGTGCATAAGCATCTGTGATCGAAAAGACTCCTGCTGAATCAGCGTAGAGACCACCAAGTGTATGGGGATTTGCACTGACATCAGCAACAATATCTGTATCCTCAACAAAAACTTCAGTAATAATAGCATCCTGACCAGTTGCAAATAGGCCACCGGCTTTTGTCCCTGTACTTCCGTAAGTTGTAATTGTGACATTCTTTACCCATGATTGATCAACTGTGTGGGTTGTTCCTGTGCCTCCAAGACTTGCAACAAGTCCTGAACATTTATTAGTACAGTCAATGAATCCAAGACCATCAGGACCTATATAGCGGGTACGCTCCATTTTCAATGAGGCGGCAGCTGAGCCTTGAGCATCTCCTATAACGCCACCAATATTTTCAAGCCCAGCAATTGTATCAACAGCTGATAAAACATCTTTAATATATACATGCAAAGGAGTTCCCGAGATTGGATCAACGAAGCCAACCGCTCCACCAATATTACTAGAATTAGTATAAATTTCTCCAAACTCAACTCTGGCTGATTCAAGAGTCGAACCATTAGCAACACATCCAGCAATACCACCGATATTAGTTCTTGCAGCTCCACCTGCTGGAGTCCCAAGTTCACCAATATAAATATCAATAATAGAAATATTTCTAGCAAATGCAGAGTTTCTCGCTCTGCCAAAAACACCACCCAAACAAGGTGCTGCAACATTATCAAAGTCCATCACAACAAAATCAACGTTAATATCCTCGACTCTTGAGTTGGCTCCATCGATAAGTCCAATAACTGAGCCAACATCTTTGTAACCAACAGCATCGATAGTGATATCTTCAGCAAAAATATTACGAACACCGCCACCTCCGGCAGTATTAACAACTCGACCAACTAAAGCACCAACTGCAGAACCAGCAGTACTTCCATTCACAGTTATGTTTATGTTCGATAGTTCAACATTTTGAATTAAGCCGCTACCAGAAAGGTTGCCAGCAAGCACTCCAACGTTACTTCTATCGTTAGTTACGTCTAAGTCAGCGCCAACTATTTTTAGATTTTCGACTCTACCAGATATATCTGAGAACATTCCAAAGTTAGGGTTAGCAGTATTGTCCATATCAAGGTCATAAACAAAGTGACCACGTCCATCGAAAACACCAGTAAATGGACTTGAAATAATCGGAGCTGTAATTGGACCGATTCCAAAATAGTCTAAGTCACTTTCTAAAAAATATTTTCCTGTTAGATCATTACCTTGAATCCACGTAAGCTGAGTAGGATTACAAAGCACATAATCATTACCGCCACCACCAAGATCAATATCAAAGGGCGCGCCACTTGTTGCGAAGCTTCCTTCGCAAACCGGATTATGAACAAAAAGTACATTAAAAATCGTAAAGCCTGTTACATCATTATCAAGTTCAATAGCTCGACTTGCGCTACCTGCTAAAGGATTAGCAATCGTTGTCACCTGAGGACTTGATGTACAAGCTGCGTCTTCAAATAATGTTAACTTAATTAATGGATCATCAAAGCCAAAAGGGAAAAACATGGGAACACGAAGTTGTGAGTCTGAACGAGTTAATTGAGGTACACCAGAACTTGTATCTTCAACAATACATCGACTCACTAAACCTGGAGCAATGCCACCGCCAGGAAGTTTTTGTGGGAGTTCAACGGTGTAAGAAACTCCAACAGAGTTTTTACAATCACTATCACCAACGCTTCCGTCTTTTTCATCAGCTAATGAACATCCCGCTGGTAAAAATACTTTTGGCTCACCTGAAACCTCTTTAGATTTATCATCTCCAAAAAATTGTGCCTTACAGTTGGCTTTAGATAAAGCCATTGAAACTGTTTGATCACCACCAAGAAGCTCGACTTCTTGAATTCCACAGCGAGTCTGACCTTCCATAATTCTAGATGCACTATTGCCATCCCATGAAACAACAGCGAAGTTCCAAAGACCATTCGTAAGCTCAAGATCTTCTGAGTATGGAAGCTTAATAGCGAACTTATCTTGACCACCCGAAATCTGGCGACCATATATCATGGTGCCTCCGGCTTGGCCGGCAATTGAATCGATGACTCCACCAAGAACTAGACTGGTTCTAGTCGAAGCTTTTTTACCACCGCATGCCGAAAATAAGGCAAGTAGAAGTATTAAGATAATGGAATTATTACGATTCATCACAAACTCTTATCGGTGTTTAAAAAGGTTTGTTAAATCTTAATCGACAGTTTTCTCAGTAAATCTAATTTAATGATTTTAGATATTTAGAAAGAGATGAAAGAGATATTGATATGAAAATTGCCAAGTTTTACTGACAAAAATAGTATGAAAAAGGGCCCCATGATGGGGCCCTTCAGATTAAAAGATTACTGAAAAACTGAGTCAAACGGATTGAGTGCTTGAAAAGCCATGGCCTTAGCAGCTCTAGGATCACCCTCAGATTCAAAAGTTGCGTACATCGCACCTTCAGTTAAAGACTGCTGCTCATAAAATGATTTAACAAAACTATGGGCAAAATCTTTAATAAATGAAGGAAGTGGAACAAAAGAAAGTCCAAGGTTAGCAAGTTGTAGGATAACTCTTTGTCTTACAACTTTCTTAGGAGAATCTAGGTTTAATGAAATTGATGGCTTTCCATCAAAAGTATGAGTGCCATTGAACTTGTTAACAACAACAACGTCGCCTTTATATGTTGCATATTGGAAGGCGTAGTTTACACGATCACCGACTTTATCAAACTTAGTTTCATGCTTATAGAGTCTGTCGTTCGCACTTCTAACGCTGGCATAAAACTTATCTACGCCATACTTATCCCAATTAGCTGCAGCTGCATTACTCTCCCAAATAGCGTACCAAGGAATTCTAGCCTCATGAATTGAAGAGAAGACTTTGTTTGCTTCTTCGTGAGTCATGCCTAGATCTTCTGCTTTAAATTCTTCTACATAATAAAGAAGCATATTTTGGTGATAAGTTCTCGAGGCACGAATCAAGCGCTCAGATTCTTTAAGCACAAAAAACGCAGTATTTAGAAGTGGAACTGTAGCTAGACGCTTACGAGCAAAATCAAGCGCAAAAACTAGTGCTTGATGAGTTGCAGTCTTTTTCCAAAAGAATTTTGGATCATCAACGCGTGCAACAACCGTTGGGTCTAAGAATCTCATTGCGTCTTTAATTTTTAATTCAAACTGCTTAAGAACTTCTTTAAAGTCTTTGTCAGCAAAAACAGCATCAACATCTAAAGAACCAAGTTCATTAATAGAATCGAGTAGGATTTTTCTTCTCGTACTTTGAGTATCACCTTCTTGCCAAAGCTCACCTTCAAAAAGATGATCAAGCTCTGCTTGATAAGCTTCAATCCCTTTACTTTGAAGACGTGCCTTTTCATTAAGCAGATGCTGCTTAATAAATTTAATATAAGGTTTAATTGAGAAGTTAAAGCTTAAGCTTTGATCATGAACAGTAACAAGATTGCCCTCAAGATCTTTTACCAGCTTAAATCTTTTATTAAATCCATCTAAGTTTTGAGCTGAGACAGAAAAAGAAAATAACGCTAGCAGCGCTAGTGTAAGTCGTATCATTATGTTCCTCCGTGAACTAATTAATCGATGTATTCTCTAATAGTGTAACCGTAAAATAGAAAAGATTGGCCTATGTCAGAAAGTCAAAGATTGACCGAGTGAACCCTTCAAGTGTCGGATAGAAATAAACTAAAATAACGTAGCGAAGGAGCTTTCCTGTTGTCATAAGAGCAATAACTAAAAGAGTATTCGCCTTAATAACTCCAAGTCCGACTAAAAAGATATCTCCGATGAAAGGTAAAAAAGAAAAAAAAGCGGCCGAGATACCATACTTTTTTACTTTACTCACCCATCGGTTTAAATCAGTTTCGTTAATTCTTAAGTACCGATTAATTTTTTTTAGATCTCCAAGCCTACCCAACCAAAAGGCAGTCAAGCCTCCTAAAGAGTTACCGACTGTGGCGACGAGAGTGATATAAAGAGGATTGTAGTCCTGGCTTAAAAGTAACAAAACAACAGCTTCAGAAGATATTGGTAAAATGGATCCAGACAAAAAAGCTGTAAAGAACAGTGATAGTTCAGCCATTAAACTTATCGAGAATAGAATCCCATAGCTTAGATCTTAGCTTTAAGCTCTCATGTCCAACATCAAAAGCTTCACTTAGAAGCTTTTCGTTACCATTTGTCAGCTCTATCAACAAAGAAGAAGCCAAAGGCCCATGTTCGTCACCATCGAGTTCAATATGACGACTTAAATAATGTTTTAACTTAGGGCATTCAAATTTTTGTTGATCGAGTTCATTTAAAATACCTGTAAACATCGATGGAATTAGGTCCTCACGGCCAAAGAAAAAACCACCGGCAACTTCGTGAATCTTTTTAGACATCACTAAGTTTAAATTATACTCTACAAATGGACGAATATTTGCTGGAATGAGATTCGTATCTAAAGTTGTAATAAACTCTTTTATTGGATTAGTATTAGCACCAATCTCGTCCATTGCTTCGAGATACATTGTGAAATGATCGATCGGCTTACCATCAAAACCTAAATCACTCTCCTCACCAACAACGATTTCATTGATAAACCTAACTGACGACTTGCTATAAGGAGATGGTCTCCAAGGAAGCTCGACACAAGTAATCTCACGTTGAAGTGATTTGAGTAAGCTCATAAAGTCCCAAACAGCGTAAACATGATCCTGCATAAATACTCTTAAACGATCAATAGTATTGATTTCAGAAAAAAGTTCATGATGAGAGAGGTCTTTTTTGCAGTTCGTCAAAATGTCGGGGATGTGTAGTTTATCCATAACTATTTTTAGCTAAAATTCGGCATAAAGTCATCGGAGAAAACGGATAAGATCTTAGACGTTTACTAACTTATTCGGAGGAATCTTCTTTCGAATCATCACCTTCAGCCGCTAATGCGGCCTCTAGCTCTTTTTGAATTTTTTCATTTAGAGCTTTAAAGTCATTGATTTCTTTTTCACGCTTTTCATTAAGAGGACTAAAGAAGACCTCATTGATATAGCGGCGAATATTCTTTTTATCCAACTCACCGACAGAGTGAATAAGAGCGCGGTAAACCTTCTTTCCACCTTCAGCATCTTTACAAGGCTTGCCATCAGGTTGAGCGATTAAGCGAATCGACATTGGGACGGGAAAATCCAGTCGATAAGTTTTAAGTTCTAGTCTCGCATCACAAGAAAGTTCAATTTCACTTTCATTTAGCGATAATAAAACGACGTCGTAACTAGTAGAGATATATGACATGTCGTGAGTCTTACTAATATAGAACTTTGGTTGATCAAAAGAAGCTGGAGTTAACGTTCTATATTTTAATGGGTCCTTGGCTTTTAAGGCTTTAATTTTTTCATTAAGTTTTTTTTCATTTCGATCTTTTTCATTTTTCTCGAACGACTCACTTAACTGAACCAAGACATTCATATCCATCAAACCAGGCTTTACTAAAGTTAAGGGATATTGAAATTGAGCTTGAATTTCTTTTGAGTCTTTGCCTGGACAATTGAAAATAATAATAAGCGGATGATAACCAGTCGCTGACTTAATATAGTCATAAATCATAGCTAATTGAGATTCAGAGTGCGCCGTTTCTTCTTCGATACGTTCTTTATACTCTTCTTGCTCCTCTTCAGATAATGACAGAGTATTAACAGTTAGATATTGAAAGGCAATAATTGAAGGTCTAACCTTTCGAACTTCTGGTACCTGCTCTTTAAGATAGGTTTGCGTTCTAATTGCAAAAGGATACGAATCAAGAGGTTGCTCAATTTGATTCAAGACATTTAATGATCTATCAACGATCATAAGTTTAGTAGTTTTTGGAGCTGAATCTAAAGTATTCTTTTTAACCCAGTCTTTAACTTTTTTCTTGGTATGGGTTAGAAGGTCTTGAGCTTCTCTTTGTTTAAAAGAGATTTCTGCTGTGATTTTCTTTTGAATTTTGGCTTTTTCTTCATCAGTCTTTGCTTCTTCTAGCATAATTTCAAGGTTAGTAACATCAGGCTCAACTTGATCGACATACATGAAATCTAAGTCATAGCTATACCTTGAATCATAATAAAGATTAATTTGATCGACTTTTGAAACACGGTATCGCTTAGAGGGAACAATTGATGAAGGGATTGAACTTTCAATTTCA
This sequence comes from uncultured Bdellovibrionales bacterium, assembly GCA_963976925.1. GTDB lineage: Bacteria > Bdellovibrionota > Bacteriovoracia > Bacteriovoracales > Bacteriovoracaceae > UBA4207. The sequence continues at coordinate 11,798 of CAXBMT010000026.1, read as the reverse complement.
ATTTCCTGTCCTTCATCTAATGATAAGTTACCCTCGGCGTGAAGACCTTTCTCTGTTATATAACCAATTCTAAAGTCATCGACAATTTTAGCTTCTTGTTCAAACTTACCCTTAGCAAAAGCTGGTGGCTTCGCTTGTTTATCATCCATCAGCATGATGGCATCATAAATGACATCATGATACTCACCACACTTCACATGAACCAAGTCGGCGCCAGCGGCCAAGCAGTTTTGGACATCATCTTTTTTATCGACGAGACCAATGAGAGGAATTTCACTAAGAGAATTCTCACGATTAAGCATTCTAGCAAGTTGAATTTGCTCTTTTAGATTTGCCGAAAAATCGACGTAGATAATAACGGGCTTTTCTCTAAGAATAGTTAAAAAGATATCGGTGTATTTTTTATCAGCGGATATATTCTCGTGCTTATAAACGAAACCAATAGTTCCATAAGCTTGGCGAATACGCTTTTGAATAACTTCCCAGTATCCAATATCGCCACCAAGATAAAATATCGCCTTTTCACCCGAAGCCACAACTACCCCTTTTATCTAGTATACCACTAAAAAAGGGCATATCTGGGCTTTTAGACTTCGAAATCATCATAAGTTAGACCATACTTCTCATCATTTTCTCGTGTAATAAATCGTCTAACAAAGTACTGACCGGATCTAATTGTCGTTAAAAAACCAAAGCCTTCTAGATGTTTTAAAGCTTGGTAGAGTTCATCAATTGTTATTTTTAAAGACTTTGAGAAGTCTGCTACTGATAGCATAGGCGAAATGCCATAAACTCTATAAAGGTTTGGTTGACACCAAATTTTACGATAGAGAAACATCAAAACCGTAATTTCGATTCTAGAAAGCTTAGTGCTTATAAGGATCTCATCAAAAAATACATCGGGAATTTCAGAGAATGTTGGATGATCTTTTTGTACAATAGACTTAGGAGTCTCCTCCTTAGAGGATCCATCATTCGATTTAGGCTGGTGGCCTGCAATAATTGTATGGATGTCCATAATAACCTCATGACAAACGTCAAAGTTATTATAATGATAGTGGATAATACGCGAAGCATGCAACTATCATTTATTTAGGAGATTATTTCCCTTAAATACGACTAGGCTGACCAAAAAGCTCAAGATCCAATATGACAGTGAAGTTTAAATAGTGATCGTTGAGATGGAGTTACACTTTCGGTTTTTTGATTTTTATCAAAAAGTTCTCTACCTGACAGCACTCTTGGAAAAGCTTTGCGCCAGTTCGAAAAAGCATCATTTTTATCAAAAAGAAAAACAAGGTTTTCTTCTTCTTCTTTTGTCCATGAATCAAAATGTTTATGAGCTTCAAATAACTCTAGAAACTCTTCATTTTTTAATTGGTCAGTCCAGGCCATTGATTTTAAATCAGATACTTTTTTGTTCCAATCAACTTCAATCACTTTGTTAAAGAAGCTCTTTCCTAGTAGAAAGTGTTTTGCTCTTCCTCTTCTAAGCTTTAAAAATCTTTCAACTTTTCCAAGTTCTGATAAATTCCAATCAGACAACCAGACAGCATACATCAAAACCTGGTCAGCGGTAGTAAACTTTGCTTCTATTGAATTTCCATCAAGAAACTCTAATTCATCCCAAGTTTCAGGATAGGAAACATTGTGTGATTTTAAAGAACTGAAGATCTTACTCATAAAAGGGAAAAAGCCAGCCTTCATCGCCTCATATAAAAGGTAGTGATCAGTGGCGAGACTCAGATCCATTTTAAAAAGAAGATCATCTAATTCTTTTGATCGATTCAAATTAAAAAGTAGTTCGAATCTTAAGCTACGTAAATATCTTACAGGATCAAAAGCAAAATCTTCAGAACAAGGACGAGCAACCGATGATTTAAGGTCGCTTACGCCATTATATGGATCAACTAAAGCCCAGCTGCTATTTTGATAATCAAAGCCAATTGCGTTGATAGTAAGGTCTCTTCGCTTGAATGAGTCAATAAATGAAGCATTCGGGCTTAATGCAACTTCAAAGTCTTTATGTGACAAAGGATGATCTTTTATTTTATCGATTTCGACAGGAAAGTTTTCAAGTCTAGGAATCGAAAATTCTAATTGAGAGTTATCCGAAAGATTAAGCCTGTAGACCCCAAAGCCTAATGACTGAGTTTCTGGGTAGGCCTGTAGAATAAGTTTTTCAACATCATCATTGCCATTAACGCTTCGGACTTCAAAGTCCCAGTCTAGTAATTCTTTTTTACCTAAAAGAAAATCTCTAGGAATACCGCCAACAACACAAGGAGAACATCCGTGCTCCCATAGTCTCTTACAAACGTCGGATATTTCTTTAGGCACAAGATTTGAAAAGTCTTTTATATCTTTCATGAGTCTATATTAAAGGGATTTTTAACTTTAGTCAGCCGCTGCAAAGTTGCCTTAATCCTTTTAAGGTTATTCGCATCTTTATGGTAAACTATATAGAATTTTCCGTTACCAATCTCAGCCTTTTTTCCTAAAGTTCTAAGCTTGTCTTTATACCAAGAACGGTTAAAGACATGATTAGGAACAACTGCTATGCCTAACCCGTCCATTACGGCATGAAGCATATTACCGTGGGAGTTAACGATGAACTTAGTGTTAATTGACTTAGGAGTCGTGCCAAAGCGATCACGACACCATTTTAAAAACAATGTATCTTCTTGTTCAAAAAGAATGGTTGGATAAGAAGCTAATTCATCAAGTTTTGTCTTATCAGTAATACCTGCAAACTCTTTGGTATTTGGTAGAACTAAAACTGATCTTTCTTCGGAAAGAAAAACTTTTTCACCAACATTTGGAACCTCATCTTCAGGAAGAATCAACATATCCAAGCGCATAGCTTCGAAGTCTTTAACTAAATCATCTTGAAACCCAAGAGTTATAGATACAATTAGTTCTGGAAATTCCTTAGCAAATTCTAAAAGTTCAGGAGCAAGCCATGACTTACCAATTCCTGTTAAAGTTCCAATTCGAACCTTGCCAGACATTTCATTCTTTTCATGATTAATTTCGTCTAAAGTATCTTGAAGTTGGCCCAAGTAGTTTTGTGCCAATTTATGTAACTTTTCGCCTTCAGGCGTTAGCACAACTTGCTTTCCCGTACGCTTGAAAAGTTTAACAGCAATTTTAGTTTCTAGGTTTTTTATACTTTGAGATATCGCTGACTGAGTCACACCTAAGTCGTCTGCAGCTTTTGAAAAGCTTTTTGCCTTAGCGACAGCGACGAGAGTTTGTAATTGGGAAGTTTCGATCAAGATAGTCTCCAAACAGATATAATTGAATTAGAATGACTAATATCAAAGCTCTACCTATAAGTGAAGACTAATTAAAAAAAAGCCCCGCAATTTGCGAGGCTCTTTCAAATCTAAAATTTAAAAAACTAAGATTAATCGTCGTTAGCAAGCTTCTCTTTACGATCAGCAATAACCTTCTCTTGAATGTTTGAAGGACAATCAGCGTACTTAGCAAATTCCATTGTGTACGTTGCTTTACCAGCAGACATAGAGCGTAGGTCATTTGAATAACCAAACATTTCTGAAAGAGGAACTTCAGCAACGATAACGATCTCGCCGCCTGGCTCAGTTTCAGAACCTTGAATTGCACCACGACGTGAAGAGAGGTCGCCAATAACTGGACCTTGATACTCGTCAGGAGTTGTTACTTCAACTTTCATGATTGGCTCAAGAAGAACTGGATCAGCAGCTCTAATCGCTTTTCTCATTGCTTGTCTTGAAGCAATACGGAAGGCCATATCAGACGAGTCAACGTCGTGATACTTACCGTCTTGAAGGAAGATTTCACAGTTAATAACTGGGAAAGCCGCCAGTGGGCCTTTATCCATAACGTCTTGGAAACCTTTTTCACAGGCACCAATGAATTCGTTAGGAATCGATCCACCTTTAATTTGGTTGTTAAATTTAAACACCTGATCTTCAGTTGCTTTGTCTTCTTCTTTAAGAGGCTTAAGAAGACCAATAACTGCACCGAACTGACCAGAACCACCAGTTTGCTTTTTGTGAGTGTAATCGAACTTAGTTTCCTCTGAACGAATAGTTTCACGGTAGTTAACTTGTGGAGCACCAACTTGAACATTACAGTTGTATTCACGCTTTAAACGTTCAACATAAATTTCAAGGTGAAGTTCCCCCATACCTGCAATACGTGTTTCACCAGATTCTTCATCAGTGAAAACGTGGAAAGTAGGGTCTTCTTTCATAAAGCGCTGAAGCCCTTTAGAAAGTTTAGCTTGGTCGTTCTTGTCTTTAACAGAAATCGAAAGTTCGATAACTGGAATTGGAACGTGCATGCCTTCACAAGAAAGGTTCGTGTACTTGTCGTCACCAACAAAAGTATCACCTGAGGCACAGTCAACACCAATAAGAGCGATGATATCACCTGCGTGACACTCATCAATATTTTCACGATCGTTTGAGTTCATACGTACGATACGGCCGATACGAACCTTCTTCTTCGTACGAGTGTTATAGATCGTCTCACCTTTATTTAGGCGACCTTGATAGATACGAGTGTAAGTCAGCTGACCGAACTGCTCGTCAGTGATTTTAAACGCCATACATACAAGTGGTTTTTCTGGATCTGGCTCAAGTGTAATCTTCTCACCATTGTCATCATTAATAGCTGTTGGCTTTTCAGATTCAAGAGGTGAAGGAAGGTAACGAGCAACTGCTTCAAGAAGTGTTTGAACACCTTTGTTTTTAAAAGCAGAACCCATGTATACAGGAGTTAGTTTAAGAGAAAGAACACCTGCTTTAACACATTTATGAAGTTCTTCTTCAGATGGCTCATTTCCTTCAAGGTAGTTTTCCATGACGGCGTCATCAAACTCAGCAACTTTGTCGATCATTTCAGCGCGAAGCTCTTCAACTTTTTCAACAAGATCAGCTGGGCAATCTTCGATACGAACTTTCTCACCGTTGTCGCCATCAAAGTAATAAGCTTTTTTAGTAATAAGATCGACTACACCTTTAAACTCATCTTCAGCACCGATCGGACATTGCATAAGAACAGCATTGTGACCAAGTTTTTCGATAAGAGCATCACGACCTTTAAAAGCGTTTGCACCCATACGGTCCATCTTGTTTAAGAAAGATAGACGAGGAACTCTATAACGCTTCATCTGACGGTCAACAGTGATTGACTGAGACTGAACACCAGCAACAGAACAAAGAACTAGAATGGCACCGTCAAGAACTCGAAGAGAACGTTCAACTTCAACAGTGAAGTCAACGTGGCCAGGAGTATCGATAATATTTACGCGTGTATCTTTGTCGATACCTTTAGCGAATGTTGTGCCTTTATTTTCAAGACCACGCCAGAACACAGTTGTTGCAGCAGAAGTGATCGTGATCCCCTTCTCTTTTTCCAACTCCATATGGTCCATTTTCGCGCCGTCGCCGCCGCCACGAACGTCTTCAATTTTATGAATCGTTCCACAGTAATAAAGAATACGTTCAGTCAGGGTGGTCTTCCCTGAGTCAATATGGGCTGAGATCCCAATATTTCTTGTTTTGGCCATTAATTTCATGGTCTTTTGCTCCGGATTCTGAGGGCTTAAATTTAGCTCGCATCTTATTGAATACTTGCTTTCGCGTCAATAATTACTAACGTGAAAAATAGCATTTTACTTTTGTGCGTCAATCATTTAAAAATTCGTCTATATGCGACAGGATATCAGTAAACAAGAACTCTACGAAGCCGTTAAGGCCCTCATTGAAACTCCACAAAAGCATGTGCATTTAGACCAGCACAAGCTCTACACCCTCTTTAGCATTGCTTTTCAGTACTTACTCTTTACTAGCACCAAAGAACCTGGGGCTTATGTTATTCGTGTCGAGGACAGCCTTTTAGCTGAAAAACTGGCTAGAAAATCAAAAGACGCTAGTACCAGAAAGTTCCTGCAATCTCTTATGCTTCCAAGAAAGTTTACTTTTGGCAGATCAACTTTCTATTTAGACTTCTTTCACGTTTCGAGCTGGAATCTGACCAAGGATATCCCTCCGGCAAAGCTAAAAGCGGCTCTCGTTGTGAAAAATACCTCTGAAAAGTTAATGGAAGAGATCATGGATGATGATGAAGAATCATCTAATGAGCTGGCACTCTTTCCTGAGGGTTATTGGTATACCTCATTGCAGGATGCTGCCCCTAAGACTCTCCTGATAGCCTTTGAGAAAGAGTTTGATGGAACTCACCCAATACGCTTTGACTTCATTAAAAAAGAGCGTGAAAAGTCCCTAGCAGGAGTTAGAATGTCTTCAGAGATTACTTTTGATGATAATGACTAATACCTTGATATGCCTTTAATTCTAGTCTTCTTTATTTTCATAAGCGCCTATAATCACATCAAAAACTCAAGAATTACCTGATTTTTACGATAAGTATTAGAATTTGTTCAACTTCTATAAAGAGAAATTATGAAAAACATTTTCTTTTGCTCGGCCCTACTTCTGGTTTCTCCAATAGTAATTGCAACCACCATTGGCGAGAACCAGAGTACTGTTGATGGCCAAGCAAAAACTTGCCCAGACAGCGGGTTACCTCAAGAACTTACTGTTAACAACCTAGAACAAAATGTTGAACAAACTCGTTGTGAGATGATTAACGAAAGAAATACATGTTCCAATCCAAGAAATATTGATGAGAGAAAAAGAGAATTACTTACAAAGAGCTTCACTGCTTTAGATGAAGCCTATCAAAGCTCTAATGGCAATCTACAGCTTAGAAATAATACTTCCAGCTTAACGACTGATATCCAAGCGCAAATTCCAGATGGATATATCGCATTAACCAAAGCGACTGGAATGATTCCAAGAAATGGAGCGAGACTTGAAGAGATTAACCATGAAAATTATAGACAAGCACCTAGAGGAACGAATATTCAATTAAGAAGCTACTATCATGAGTTTTTAAAGCGAAGTGGTAATCAAGCCAATTTCTCTGAGCACAAAGACAACTTTGTTAATGACTATTTAGAATTTGAACAAGAGTTTGAATGTCAACGTGGTGTTGAAGTTGGTCTTTCAGGAACAATGGGGACTGCACCAGTATCAGTTGCCAAAGATGCAGGAATGCAAAGCTGTGAAACAGACGAAGCTGCTTTTAGAAGAAAGCTAAATGCTAATAGAGCTAAATTTACGGAGCACTTTGATTCTGTATTTTCAGGACAAAATGGACTAGATCGCGGCCTTTCATGTGACAACGAAATTCAAGTTAGAAGTTTAAGAACTGTCGCTTATGAGCAAAGATCATGTGCCGGAAGATTTGAACAACTTTTTAGAGATAACGAATGGGATATGGATATATCTTCTTTGAGTTCAGATCCTGAATATAATAAGTTCAAAGAATGTATTGATAAGATGCAAGCAGAAGGATTTGTTTTAACAAACGTGTCAATCAACTCATCATCATCCCAGCTAAACAATACAGGAAATGCTGGATCGAGATTTTGTAGCAAAGGCTTTTTAGAGCTCTCTACTGCCAGAGCAGAATCTGCGAGAAACTTATTAGCATCGAATTTTTCATTTCCATCTGATTCAATATCAATAAACCCAAGAGGAAGAAATGGAAATGGAAGTTCGGGCGAGTGTCCATACCATCAAGAAAACGGAAGAGAAGTTTTAAAGCCTGAGTACCAAAGAGGTGGCAGTGCACGGAGTGATCTAGACGATGCAAAGTACGTTAAGGTCTCAGTAAATTTCGAGCCAAAATCAAAGCCTGCTCAAAATGAACGTTCTTGTTTCAAAGCATATGTTAACTGCTCTAAAATCACCTATAAATGTGGGGAAGGGAGTCGAGCTGACTCAACCTTTAGTCAAAGACAAGCCTATAAGCGTAGAAGAGACTTACAAGCAAGCGAAGAGGAATAACCTAAAAAGGTGGCCTTGCTAGCAAATGTTTCTAAAAGATATGTATGTGTGTAGAGTTTCGAAAAGCATCCATTCGGACGACTTTATGTGAGATTGGCGTGATACGGAACCTTTTAAGGGGTTCGTAGAGATTAGAAGTACACGCTAGCAAGGCCATCAAGGTCTTGTTGCCAATCAGTTATGTATTAGTAATGCAGACACTGTGCCAGAAAGCCGACTCACATAGTCAGTAATAAGATTGAGCACTTGACGCAACGCATATAAAATCAATATGACACTAGTGATGTAACTGGGTCCAAGAAGACACCAATATGTAGGGGCAAAATAGACTTAATTTTGAGCGAAGATAAACTTTGCGCGAACTTCTTGAGAGCTTTGAGGTTCGATCGCAGTAAAGCGCTTGTAATACTTTGTGATAATTTTTTTATAGGTACCATCGGCTTTAATTTTCTCTAAGCCTTTATTGAAACTATCCCTTAAAGCCTTACTTTTTAAACTTATACTTCTAGGACTTTTGATTTCTTTAAGACAAACCAAATCTTTTTTTCTTAACTGGTTTTCAAAAAATGTTTTGGCAAAATAAGAAAATACTAAATAGTCAGACAGAACAATATCAGTCCTATTATTGATTAAATGATAAGCTAGAGTTTTTTGGCTTGTAACTTCGTTGTATTTATCACTTTTAAAATCATAATCAGTGAAGACATCTCTATAAATAATATCAGCCCTTTGATGACCTAAGATCTTTAATTCTTTTAACTCTTTTTCCCAAGTTTTTTGAATTGAAGAACTACCAATAACACAATTTTTATATTCAACAATTGGGTCACTTGCATAGCCAGTGTGTGTAGCATTCATAAAAGGTAGATTTAAGGCTGCATCAACTTTTTTACTTTTATACTGAACAATCATTCTATTATTGGGCATCAACTTCCAAGAAGTCTTTTGCCCCAACAGATTAAAAATAGAATTAATAATTTCAATTTGTAGACCAGGCAGGTCAGAATCCAGTTTGTCTTGAGACATAACATAGGGAGGAATCGAGTCACTCGCTATAATACGAATAGTGTCGTTAGCTGATGCGACAGAAAAAGAAATAAAAAGAAAGAATATAGAAATCTTCATATTTCAAATTTAAACACTAATTCTTATAAACCTCAATGATTTCTTTAACTACTTCGGGGTTTAGAAGAGTAGAAATGTCACCTAATTGATCAAATTCTGAAGCGGCAATCTTTCTAAGAATTCGGCGCATGATCTTTCCAGATCTAGTTTTAGGTAAACCAGAAACCACTAACAATCGATCTGGTTTAGCAATTGGCCCAATCATTTTATTTACCCAATCATTGGCTTGCTCTACTAACGTATCATGATCAATGCTTTTATCAACGATGACAAAGGCAAATATCCCCTGCCCTTTTATGTCGTGAGGAAAACCAACCACTGCACTTTCTACAATATGCTCATGTTGATTAAGAGCATCCTCAACCTCAGCTGTTCCAATTCTATGACCAGAAACATTAATCACATCATCAACTCTGCCGGTGATTCTATAATTACCATGATCATCTCTCTTAGCTCCGTCACCAGTAAAGTACTTACCTGGGTAGGTACTAAAGTAAGTTTGACGATAGCGCTCGTGATCGCCCCAAATAGTTCGAGCCATTCCAGGCCATGGTTTAGTCAGACATAAATTACCTGAGGCCGGATTACCTGCTACTTCTTGCCCCTGTTCATCCACTAGCATCGGACTAACTGCTGGCAGAGGATTAGTAGCAAAACTAGGAATCGTTTTAGTGAAGCCAGCAATGGGAGAAATCATAATTCCACCAGTTTCAGTCTGCCACCAAGTATCAACAATCGGACAATTCTTTTTACCTATGTGGTCGTTATACCAATGCCAAGCTTCTTCATTGATCGGCTCACCTACACTTCCTAAAACTTTTAGCGAAGACAAGTCGTGTTTTTGAACATGCTCAAGGCCACAAGCTTCAAGCGCACGAATAGCGGTTGGTGCGGTATAGAAGTGTGTGACTTTTAAGCGTTCAACTTCGTACCAAAAACGTGCAGCATCTGGATAAGTTGGAACACCTTCAAACATTACTGTCGTATGACCATTGAGAAGTGGTCCGTAAGTTAAATAAGTATGACCTGTAATCCAACCAATGTCTGCAGTACACCAGTAAATTGAATTTTCATCAGTTTGAAAAACTTGTCTATAAGTTTCACCGGCCCAAACCATATAACCTGCGGTGGTATGTAGTAGACCTTTTGGTTTACCTGTAGAGCCGGATGTATATAAAATGAAAAGAGGATCTTCTGAATCCATCTGTTCAGGCTCAACTTTTTTACCACTATGCTCATTCAATAAATCATGCCACCAAAAATCACGGAGAGCTTTCATTGAAACTTCTTCACTGGTCCGCTTAACGACGATCATCGTTTCAACACAAGAAGCTTCATTAAGCGCTTCATCAGCAACACTTTTTAAAGGGATTGTTTTAGCTCCACGGTAAGCTCCGTCATTCGTCACTAAAAGCTTTGCCTCACAGTCATTGAGTCTACCGGCTAAACTAGTGGCAGAAAAACCGCCAAAGACAACCGAGTGGACTGCACCAATGCGAGTACAAGCCAGAACACCTACTAAAAGTTCTGGCACCATCCCCATATAAAAACAAACGCGATCACCTTTTTTGATATTTTTAGATTTTAGAATTGAAGCGAAAGTATTAACTCGCTCAGCTAATTCTGCATATGAAATATTCAAAGGAGGTTGACTTGGATCATTATCTATCCAAGTGACAGCTGTTTTATTGGCAAGTTTAGGTAGGTGGCGATCAATACAATTAAAAGATAAATTTGTTTTAGCTCCATCAAACCACTTAACATCTAAGTTCTTAAAGTCACCACTTTGAATGGAGTCCCACTTTTTAAACCAATGATAATTTGTCGCAGTTTCATTCCAAAAAGAATCGCTATTATTGATGGATGCGGAATATAGATTTTGATAATCACTTAATGATCTGATGGTGTTTTTCATAACGATCTCCTAGGAGAATTATGATAACGCCTAGAAATGAACACCGCAAATTATGAATGTTTAGACTTAACCCAAAGCGTCTTAGTCACCCTTGCGATTTCTTGATTATGCTCGTCAAAGATTGAAACCTCTAAAGCAGGCTCTGTTTTGCCATGAGATAAAGCATCAAGACGAATAGATTCAATCTTAGCAGGATCGATTTTAAAAACAGCGTTAACAGATGACTTACCTGGCTTAAGAAATTTTATGGAGGCAGCCTTATCCCAAACAATAAAATCCGTACCCAAGGCATCCATTAATATCAGCATAAACCAAGGATCACACATGCTATAGAGTGATCCTCCATACTGAACGCCAACATAATTCTTATTATAGAAAGAAAACCTAAGACGAACCTTAAAAGCTAGTGGATTTTGCTCGATGACTCTAAAAGAAATACCACTACCAAGAAATGGTGGCCAAAAGTTCATGAGAAAATAAAAAAGTTTTTGTTTCATAAAGTAAAAAAAAGCGCTCCCTAAGGAACGCTTTGAAATAGTCACATTCATTGATACCGATCGTCGCTATCGCGAGCGCTCGATACCAAGGGGAAATGTTGAAAAATCTCCATAGGAGATTTTAGAACATTTCCTTCCATGCCTTACCTGGCTTAAACTTTGGAAGTGTCTTAGCTTTGATTTTAATCTTCTCACCAGTTGATGGATTTACACCCATACGAGCAGCACGCTTAGCTTTAGAGAAAGTACCAAAACCGATAAGAGAAACATCTTCACCTTTCTTAACAGTCTTTTTGATTGTTTCTAGGCAAGTGTTGATTAGAGCTTCAGCATCTTTCTTAGTAAGATGTGAAA
>CAXBMT010000025.1:0-19247 GCA_963976925.1 uncultured Bdellovibrionales bacterium | reverse complement strand
TTCTTTTCTTTCTTACCGTACTCAAAGCCCTTCATGCCGTCTTCAACGATGAAAGCCGAAACGCCTTTTGATCCTTCGCCACCTGTTCTTGCCATAACAATATATGTTTTAGCTACACCAGCTGAGCTAATCCAACATTTGGAACCATTAAGGATATATCCACCCTCAGTTTTCTTGGCGGTAGTTTTTAGAGCTGATGCATCGGAACCAGATGAGCTTTCAGAAAGAGCAAAGGCACCAATTTCTTGACCAGAAGTTAAATCTGGAAGGTATTTTTTCTTTTGTTCAGGAGAACCAAAATTATTAAGAATCGACTGAACCATGGTTGAAACAGATAGAGTTACAGCATAAGAGACAGAACTTTTAGCTAGCTCTTCAAAAGCTACGCACGCATCTTCGTAGGTCATCTCGGCTCCGCCGTATTCACCAGGAAGTGTCATGCCACCAAAGCCTAATTGACCTAAAGAGCGATAAATTTCAATGCGAAATTTTGCCTCTACATCATCGTGCTCAGCGTGGGGTTCTATTTGCTCGAGACGAAATCTCTCGAGGACTTTTTGGATCTCTTTTTGTGTTTCATTCATGGAAAAAGAGTCTAGCGAGCGCACTTATATTTGCATATCTGCAAAGCGTTATTTTGCTTAGACTTATTTTAAAAAATGAGCTTTGACGATGAGCCGTAATTGCTCTTGAGTCATGGTCTTGCTAAAGCGTAGCCCCATTCTCATACGATCTGCGCCCTTTTTAGGCTTATTGATATAAACAATTCTTGCTTCAATTTTTGGTGAAAAAGTTGATTGACCAATATTATTTAAAAAGAGTCTATCATCCTCATAAAAGAATTTTCCCAGATTCTGCAAGAATTCGAGGCAAAGTCCTTCTTTTGAAATATTGATTACTCGACCTGAAAAATTCCTCTCAGTCCCAACACCAGCACCAATTTTTTTATCAAAGTAGGCATCGACAGTTTTCTTTTCTGGAGTATCAAAGCGTGGGACAAGTCGCTGTTCGAAAAGCCTAACTTCAGATGGAATTGAAACCGCAATTTTATTAGCATTTAGTTTACAGTCTTGTTGCTTAAAAAGAATACTTCTTTGATCACCGCGAATATAAATTGTGTAATTTCTTGAAAACTTTTCGAAGCGATTTTTTTCTTTAGCTTGCAGAAGGATTCTATTGTTTTGAAAGTCGATTTTTTCAATCGTCGCGTAAGTTACGATTCTTTTTCCATTTTGATTTTGCCAAATCATCACAGGAGATGAATCAGCATACATGGAATTGATGGTGTCGTTGATCTCGTATGAATTGCGACTGACTCTTAAATTTAGCATGTCATCTATAGTATGAGGGAACATCAAAACTCCAAAGTTCCTCTCATTTTTAACTAGTTAACGACTAGAGTGGAGACGCACAGAGGCAAGTAAATAAGGCTACTTCAGTGCTTCATTTTTAACTTAGGCTTAATTTTAGTCGGTTATAGCTTTTTTGCATTGAAAAGATAGACGGCCTAGGTTGGACTTAAGACACATTAATATGGCCGCACCCTTCTTAGGGATACTTGAGCAAAACTTTTTCTCATCTGCTTGGCAGTTTTCCTTAATGTTTTTTTGCTGGCGAGAAGCAAGGTTTCTTGTGTCCTGACAAAGCTTGGATAGCTTCGATTCGTTCTTTTCAAGACATGAATTTAAAAGTTTTGGCTGGTATCTCTCTTGATTACAGTATTTCTTGGCATCGAGATAGCAAGGATTTCGAGCTGAAATCTTATCCTCTATTTTCTTTCTATGAGAGCTACATTGCTTTGATAACTTATCCTTATTTTCATTAAAACAGCTTTCAAGCTTTTGACCATCTTTTTTCACATCGTCACAAAGAAGAATTGCGTCTTTGAAGCATGGTCTCTTTTTTAAAATCTTAGCTTCATACTTTGTTCTAGCTTCTTTACATGATTTTGAAAGTTTTGATTCGTTTTCAAGCATACACTTTGCTTGGCTCTTTTTTCCTAACTTAGATTTATCACAAAACTTCTTTTGATCTTCTTGGCATGGCTTCATTTCTTTGGTGCGTTCTTCCTTTTGAGCTAAACATGCTTTAGAAAGTTTCTTTTCGTTGGCAAGCAAACACTCGTTGATGCCTTTAATATCTTTTTTATCGCTACAGAATTTTTTAATATCGCTGTAGCATTTATTTTTCTCTTTCATTTTTTTGGCAAAGTCAGCTCTTACTGATTTGCACGATGGCCCAAGTTCATCGGCATGTTTATCAAGACATTGATCGAGTGCTGTGCGAGATTTTTGAACACCTTGGCAAAACTTTTGAACGTCACCAGCACATGCATGAGGCCCTTGAGCATAAATTTTAAATGAAAATATGAACGTTAAAAGCATGAGTAGGCGCATTGTGGTTCCTTTATGACACCAAAAAAACTTGGATAATAGAACATAAGTTATAGGTTATTGGTTGGCAGGCCGCTAAGAAAAAACTACTCACTTGAAAAAGGGTCAGTCTGACCCCAGTAAATCCTTGATTGTAGTAAATACAATGTAAGTAAAATCACTTTGACGGTGTGTTTTCAAAATACGTAAAAGAAAAATAACAAATCGAGATCGTAGGATATTTTCTCAGATTATTTATCACCGTTGTGCACATCATGGGGGGGCAGGACATGAAGCAGGGTTATCGCAAATTATTACCAATAGTAGTCATAGGGCTAACGATTGGACTTACTGGGTGTAAAAAGAAATATACTCAATCGGATCTAGATAACTCATATGATAACGGTGTTGAAGACGGAATCGATATTGGTTATGACCAAGGTTACGATGCTGGTCACGCTGATGGTTATCAAGAGGCTAAAGACTACTTCCAGTCAGCAGATTACAACACTGGCTTCGCTGACGGTCAGACTCAAGGCTACAACTCAGGCTTCAATGCAGGTGAGACCCAAGGTTATAACACTGGTTTCTCTGATGGACGTACACAAGGCTATCAAGAAGGTTATGATGCAGCTGAAGTTACAGCCTATAACGAAGGTTACGCAGCTGGTTTCACGGCTGGTGAATCTTCAGGTTACGGTCAAGGCTATGATGATGGTTTCGTAGACGGTGATCAACAAGGCTATGATCAAGGTTATCTTGATGGCTTAGCTGATACTGATGCAGCCTACGATCAAGGCTATGCTGATGGTTATACCGACGGTAACGATGATGGTTTCACAGAAGGTTATAACTTAGGTTATGACGATGGCTCTGATGACGGTTATGCTTTAGGCTACACTGATGGTGAATCTGATGGTTACTCATTAGGCTACGGTGACGGCTATGAAGATGGCGACCTAGCTGGTTATAGCGACGGTTACGATACAGGCTTCGATGATGGTTATGCTCTTGGAACTGATGATGGTTATGACCTTGGTTACGGCGATGGCTATGATGACGGTTACTATGATGGTGGTGGACTTTCTTCAAGCTCGACAAGTGTGTTAGCGGCTAACACTTTCATAAACGACCTTGTTGATTTCTCAAAAATTAAGCCAATCAAGCTAACGAATTCAGCTGCTCTTTCTGCTGCTGGTTCTACTCGTGACCTTGAAAAAATGCAGGCCATGGTTGAGATGAACAAAGTTCGTCAAATCTCTGGACAAATCTCTGCCAAATTTGGTCTTTCACAAGATCGTTCAATGCAAGTTGCTAAGCTTTCAGCTCAATGGAGCAAGCTTTCTTCTTCAAAAGAGCTTACAAAGCAAGATGTTGATGCCTTCTCTAAAAAGTTGATGGGATCTAATATGCTTGAGATTGAGAGCGCTGTTAAGGAATCAATGAAAGGTAATGTTTCTAAACTTGACGAGTTAGTTTCTAAAGCCGCTGAGGTCAACGAGACAAGCCCAGAGAAAATTTCTGGCATCGTTATGTCGATGTTCTTTTAATAAAGCTTACTGAGAACTCCCGAAAGGGGGTTCTTTTTTTTAAATTTAAAACGATTGGATAAAAAATGAAGAAGTTAATATTTACCCCGCTGATCCTTCTAATCGTCCTCACTGGATGTAAAAAGAAATATACTCAAGAAGACCTCGATACTTCATACGATAATGGTGTCGAAGACGGTATCGTTATTGGTTATGACCAAGGTTATGACGTTGGTCATGCTGATGGTTACGAAGAAGCAAGATTGTTGTTTCAAACAAATGACTACACGATTGGCTTTAATGATGGTCAAGCTATTGGTTATGCCTCAGGTTTTTCTGATGGTGAAACTCAAGGCTATAATACCGGATTTAATGCTGGATATAATACTGGTTTTAATGAAGCAGAAACAGAAATTTATAACCAAGGCTATGCTGCAGGATTCACCGATGGTGAAGTTTCTGGTTACGGTCAAGGATATGATGATGGTTTCATTGATGGTGATCAAAATGGCTACGACGATGGATACCTTGATGGCCTAGCTGATAACAATGCTTATAACACTGGTTATAACCATGGTTATGAAGATGGCTCTGATGATGGTTTCTCAGAAGGTTATAACCTTGGCTACGATGACGGTATCGATGATGGTTATGATATTGGTTATTATGATGGTGACGAAGATGGATATAACCTAGGTTATAATGACGGTTACTCAGATGGTGACTGGGACGGATTTAATGACGGTTATGACTATGGATTTGATGATGGATACTCTGTAGGTTTTGATGACGGTTATGACTATGGTTATGGCGATGGTTACAACGACGGTTATGATGATGGCTATTACGATGGTGGATGGCTATCAAATGCTAAGACGTCAGTTAAGTTAGCAAATACATTTATCAATGACCTTGTAGATTTCTCTAAGATTAAGCCAATCAAACTTACAAACTCTGCGGCCCTTTCTGCTGCTGGCGTTTCTCGTGACCTTGAAAAAATGCAAGCGAGGGTAAACACGAGGCCGTCAATTTGATAGTCGTGACCTTGAAAAAATGCAAGCGATGGTTGAGATGAATACCATTCGTCAGATCTCTGGGCAAGTTGCAGTAAAGTTTGGATTATCTCAAGAGCGTTCTATGCAAGTCGCTAAACTTTCGGCCCATTGGAATAAGCTTGGAAGTTCAAGAGCATTGACTGAGAAGGATGTTGATCAGTTTTCAACAAAGCTTCTTGGAGCTAGCGTTCTTGATCTAGAAAAAGCCATTAAACAAAGTCAGCTTGGTAATATCTCTAAACTTGAAGAGTTTGTAGCAAAAGCTGCTGAAGTTAATGACACGACTCCGGAGCAAATCTCAGGAATCGTTGCTCATATCTTCTTCTAGTAATAAACAAAAAATTTCACTACTAAAGCCCCCGTATGGGGGTTTTTTTGTTTAATTTCAATCACTTAGGATTATTGTAAATATGACACGATGGGTCGAATTCTTTGTCGATAGTGCTTACAATGGCTTATCACACAGGAGAGTTCGTGCGCCTATTGTTTGCCAAATTTTGGATCTTATCCGTACTCGTTTTAATAACGGTAAGTTCACACGCGCAGGGTTTAGTTCCTGGAATGATTCCCCTGGAGCGTGGAAGTGAACCGGCTCGAGATCTAATGTATCAAGGCAGACTTCTCTATCCTGAAGATGCAGCTGACTTAGTTCAAAGTACTGGTGGTCAATTTGATCTCTCATTATTAAATCCTGCTGAATCAAGTTTATGGCAAGACAAAGATCTCTATACAAATAGAGCTAATAATCTTCCTGTAAACTACATGGACAATGTTAGCTATCTTTCAAGTATACCAAGTCGATTAGGAAAGAACTTTAGATTTAGTGTTGCAGCTCCAAACGGTGAAACCGTAACACTTATGGCGAGTAAGACTGTTCACAATGTCCTTTTAAGAAGATCTCTTCTTTTAAAACTTGGCTATAACGTTCCCGCTATTAAGCATCTTAGCAAAGTCATCTTAAATTTTTCTGATATTGAATCTAAGGAGCGTTTTAAGACAGCTCTTAATGAAGGTCTTCTGGGCGATACTGCACGTTGGATATCACATGAAGAGCCTGAGTCAACTTCGCTAGTACTGCAAGACCTTATCGTCATGTCAGCAGAAGATGAACTTTATAATCTAGCACTTGGAAATGATTTAGCGGCTATTGGCTTAGGAAGAAGAGTCATTAACTCTTTGGTACTTCCTTATTCCGTCATGAATGTTCCTGAGAGCGTAAATCTTCTTAATTGGTCTGCTGCTAGGATTGTATCAAATCATGTCTTAGTTGAACTGGATAAGTCGACTGAGTTTAATTGTTCTTTTGAAGATGCCCTATGGATGTTTCGTCGCATAGAAAGACTAACTAGACATGATTGGTCTCAAATTGTTGACGATTCTGGACTTCCTCCATCAGTAAAATCAATTCTTTTAGAAAAACTTATCGCAAGAAGAAATTCTCTTGGTGACTCTTTAAAAGTTGATTACCGCGAAATAGAAGTCAACTCTAATCCAGACAATGCTGCTGGGCTTGAAGATGGAAGAATTACTCAAGAGGTTTTTGAAGGTTATGCTAGAAGATTCAGTTACGGTGATCCTGAGTCTCCGCTTTCTTCATCAGAGCTTTCAAATTATATATTATCGGTAGGGCTTTCAAGCGCTATTGATGCTGCTGTCTCTGGAATTAACTCGTTGCCATTTTTAGGCACCGATATCTCAGGTAAAAACGAAGAAGAAATTAATAATTTAATTGAAGAGGCAACGGCCGACAGTCTGGAATCAGGTGAAAGTGTTTCAGAGCTTCCTCTTTCAACATGGATCTTTCCAACTTTTCAAGGTGGACTTCAACTTTCAAGAAATATTGTTGCTGGTAATTATCTTGGAACTGATAACTTAATCCAACTTGTCGATAATATCGGAGTCAATGTTAGAGCGGGTGCTTTTATTGGAGTCGCCGGTCTTTCTCCAGTATCTGTCGGAGCTCAACCTAATGCTTACTTTACTAGAACTTATTCTCATATCAGACCTCTTTATGGCATCTCACAAGCACTAAGATACCCGTTTAAGAATATGTTAGTGCCACTTCTTAAAAGAAAGATCGGTCATATCTTAGATGGTGTCGAGGAGCTTCCTGACGGAGATGAAGGTGATGAGAAACTTGAAGAAGTGATCTCAACACTTAAAGATAACCTTGAGATTGGTGAGTCATTTCTAATTACAGATTCAGTTGGTGCAGGACTTTCAGTCTTTGCTGGCTTAAATCTCTATAACCAACTACTTCGAATCGATGCAGGAGTGACACCAAGTGCATCAATCATTTCAAGACTCCATATTTTTAGAAAAGATGAAGATACATTTCAAGTCTATAAAGACTTGGGAAATATTAAGTCTGTTATGGTGACATTGACGCTTTCAGGTGCGGGGATTCCTGTAATCACAGCTTCTCAGCGCTATAGCCGCGGAACTGCAAAAACAAAATTCTTCGATATCAACTTAAAGACTCTTGGCTCGAAAACTAAGCTGGCCTTAGCTGGTTTTAGAGATGCGCTTTTAAAGAACTCTTCTGAAGCATTAAGATCTGTGGTTAAGCCATTCAAGCTCGAGCATAAATTCAAAGAGAGCGAGGGGCGCGTTGGTATTTTCTGGATTCGAATGAATAAAACCAAGTCTTCTAATTACGTTAAGCTGGAAACTCCAGACGGTGAAATTAAAGAAATGTTTAGACGGTATGACGGAAAGTATAAAGGAAATGATTACGCCGGTTACGCGTTTGACGTGGTTAAAGCGCTTGCTTCAAAGTTACTAAAATCAAATGTGAATTTCACTGGTGGCGGTGGTGGAAATCCTGGCTATTCATTCCTTGGAAAAGCTCAAAATAGAATTATGAGTTTTGAGTCAGTAAAGGACGAAAAAGGCTTCTTCTCTAGACCATTCGTTAAGTTCTCAAGAATTTGGAATGGTTGGTCTTTAAAGAAGAGAAAAGCTCTTAGAATACTTAAAGACATTAAAGAAAGATACGTTTTTGGATTCTTTCCAAAGCAAGTCTTGGCCCAAACTGATCGTCTTTTTTTATATAATATCAATGTGAACTTCCTGGTTCATCCAGATGGTATTGTTCACATGGAAGGCTTAGGTCGCGATAAAATTGGTACTATCTTTAGAAGTTATACTCGAGGTGTTCGAAATAATGCATCAAGGTTAAGAGTTGATGATCGTGCCATAACTTCAAGTGAAAGAAAATTTAGAAATCTTATTGAAGATGCACAAAAGGCTAAAGAAGATGGCGATGTTGAGGAGTACTCTGATCTTATCCTTCAAGCGATGGCAAAAGCAGAAGAAGAGTTAAATATCTACGGGTTAAGAGAAATCTTTGGTGGAGAATCTAATTTTTATAGTTATGCTCGCCTCGATGGCTTTAGAGAAGGCGATGAGAATGGAGATCAAGCTGTAATTTCTCACTCACTTGGTGAGTTTGGAAGAGAAGGCATGCAGGGTCCTCTCAATGCAATTCGTGAAAAGACAAATATGACAGAGGGCGAGTTCTTGATCTCTTGGATTTTAAGGAGAGTGCTATGAAGTTGCTTAGTACGCTCGCAATATCTCTATTTAGCTCGTCAGTATTTGCTACCAGCTTCGTTGTAGAATTTAAGAATATCCCAAGCATAAAGAAGTTAAAGAAGTTAGAAAAATCACTGCAAATAGAGCGCTTTGATAATTTCGATAGTGATTACTTTAATCGTGCCTATTTGGTTAATAGCAAACTTACAAAAGCTGAGCTTAGTAAATTATTATCTAAAACATTAAAAGTAAGCTCTGTTGAAGCTGTTACCGAAATTACTGCTATGTCTGTAAATCCGGCAACCAACCTTTCGCGTTTAAGTATAGACGATCAACTCTTGTCTTATCAGTGGGGCTTAGTGAGCCAGGGACAAAAAGTTAGAAAAGATAAAGATGATATTAACTATGTCTTACTTGAAGATGAGGCTAGTAAAAATACAACTCCTGACTGGTTAGCAATTCTAGGTGATCAGGCAAGTAATGTCCCGGCTGATGTTTTAGCAACACTTTTAGCTCAAGGTCCGAAGCAAAAAAGCTTTGCTGATATAAACTATGTCGGTTTTAAAAAATTAGTTAAGAGTGAATTAGCTGAGATTAAAGTAGCCGTTATCGATTCAGGTATAGATTTTGGACACCAAGACCTCAAGAATATTGTAGCCAAAAACTTAGCTGAATGTAATGAAGACGGTGGAACAGATTATGACTCAAGAGAAGATCTTGATGGAAATGGTGTACCTGGAGATTGTTTAGGCTGGAATTTCACTGTTCATAAAAATGATCCTAAAGCAAAGCTTCCAATGGATGATGCAGGTCACGGATCCCACGTTGCCGGAATTATCGCTGCTCAGTCAAAAAATAACTTTGGTGTTTCTGGTCTCGGAAATAATATCAAGATCGTACCAGTTAAAGTGCTTCACCAAGACGAGGGAAGTGAGCAAGCTAAGCAGATCTCATTCACTGATCGTGTCGCACGTGGAATCTTATATGCAATTAAACGTGAAGTTGATGTCATTAACTTGTCCTTAGGATGGCTTAGACAATCAGATACAAAATATCTTCGAGAAGCTGTTAATGCAGCTTTAGCTCGTGGAATTCCTGTTGTGGCAGCTGCTGGAAATAATGGAAGCAATGCTCGTTTATTTCCTTGCTCATATCCTGGAGTTATCTGTGTTGGAGCTTCAACAATTGAAGGAAAGGCAGCAGACTTCTCAAATCACGGTGGAAATGTTGATGTCTTCGCACCGGGAGAAAGTATCTTATCAACATGGCCTGTAACTAGAGTCCCTTTGGAGTTCTCTGTTCATGGCTATGAAATTCAAAGTGGAACCTCACAGGCAGCCCCTTTTGTTTCTGGTGCTATTGCCCAATTAAAAGTTCTAAAGAAAGATATCCGTCTTGCTGAAATTCAAGCTCGAATCCTAGTAAGCTCAAATGCTGATATTTTGAAAGATCATCCTCGTTTAGGTCTATCTGGTAGACTTGATATGGAAAGACTCGTTAGTGTTGATGAGCAAAGTGCCGTTATACCAGTATTTAAAAGTCTAGATGAAATCTCCTATACTTTAAGAGATCGCAAGTTTAGGTTTCCTTTGCCAATTGTAAATTATTGGAAGGATGCATCTAATATTTCTGTAAGGATTTCTACTGATAGCTCAGGAATAGAGCTTGAGCGTCAAGAGTTTACCTTTCAAGATCTCTTAAGTGAAAAAAGTAAAACTATACCTGTCGAGGGTATTATTACAAATACTCAGGCTGATAGAGCTGTAGAACTTAAGGTTGTAATAACAGAAAATGAAACCACTCGCACTTATTATCATAAGTTAAACTTTGTCAGACTTTTAATTAATGATCCTGAGGTAGAAGAAAAGACCATCAACTTTATTGAGCAGAAAAAGCCTTTGGCCGTAGTTCAAGAAGGTGAGTTAGTTCCACTTGTTACGACTCTTGAATCATTCTATGGAACATCTGCTCCTGAGTGGTTTCTTAGAAGAAATATCGAGAATGGAGTCGAATTCAGCTTCTTTAAAGTGACTGATCAAGCTGTAAATGAAACTAAAGGATTCTTTCTCGAGAAATCTAAACGTGTTCTAAGTATCGTCAGTATGGATTTCAACTCAGATGAGGAAGATGATCGTTTAGTTAGAACTACAAAGTTAAACGATGAAGGTGAAGAATCAAGTATTGTTTATTCATTTAGGTCAAAATCGGGTGAGCCACTTTTTGCAGATAAATCGGATTGGTCTTTAACTCCAGATGTTGCAGTTGCCAACGATTCTTTAGCCTTTATTAAGTCAAATCTTCAAGCCGCTGGCGAAGTTCCGGCTCCAATTTTTGTTGCTGAGGGCAAATTACCTGAGTCCCAACAGCCTACAGGATTTTTTGATAGAAGAGATGAGTCAACAAGAAAACGTATTTATACTTTTACTCCGGTAATCGAAAATGGCACGGTTGTCTTAAAAACTTCTGCGATTGATACACAAAGTAATATCGAAGCTTGGAAGGACGTATTGGGTCTAAGATGGAGTGATAAACTAGAGGTCGCAAGCATCATCGCTCCGACTTTATCAGAACATCTTGAAAAGTCTGTAAGAGTTCTTTTAGTCGGTGGACATGCCTCAAGAAGAGTTGAAGCAGTCCTTACAGTGAAGAGTAAAGACGAATATAGTATCGAAAGAATCTCTACAAAAGGCGTTAGATTAGAAAATCAAGACTCAGTTAGAGTTTCAACTATTGATTCGAATCGTTTTTCAAGACATGAGAAAACAGGCTTTGTAGGTTTTTATGACGGAAAGAGAGCTCGTACTAGCGTTATTGATAGAAATTTTAGAAATCACACATTCAAAATAACTAATGATTTTGATAATTTTACAGGTCATATTGGAAGCTTTCTTGCTGAAGATCAACTTTCAAGTGTTTACTCTACGAGTAACAAACTTGTCATTGTCCAACAGCTAGCTAATGAGCAAAGATTTTTAGAACGACCTCTAGAGAGATTTGATTTTCTTCCAGGTCAGGTTTTTAATGAGCTATTCTGGCCTATTGCTCGTGAAAATACTCAAGGCAAATTAATACCTAGTTTGTATGTTGATACTTCAAGTATTCATACTAATAGCATTCATGTGATTGAAATTGGTGAGGATAGTATTAATGCTCCAATGCATCAGAGTGTCTTGCTTCCTCCAAATTGTAAGTCTCTTAATCCTGTTGTTCTGCCTGAAGAGATTTCACATCGCACTACGATGCTCTGCCTGGAAAAAGAAAGAGGTTTTGTCTTTAAATTTGTGAAATAGAAGCGTAAAAATAGTATATGAAATTTATAGTTAAATTAACTTTCTTAATGCTGGTTTGTACAAGTTTTTGTAGAGCTGAATCGGTTGTTAAAATTGGAACTTTTCCATATC
Source organism: uncultured Bdellovibrionales bacterium (assembly GCA_963976925.1). Classification (GTDB taxonomy): domain Bacteria; phylum Bdellovibrionota; class Bacteriovoracia; order Bacteriovoracales; family Bacteriovoracaceae; genus UBA4207. The sequence continues at coordinate 7,353 of CAXBMT010000025.1, read as the reverse complement.
CACCTTATCATACTGAGCAAGGTGGTTTTCTTAATGACTTTTATAAGGCAATTTTTAAGTCAGTCGGACGAGAGGTAGAGTTTGTCTTTAATCCTCTAAGAAGAAGTGAATCTCATTTTATAAAAGGAAAAGTTGATATCTTTTCCTCACATGTATTAATCGCAAAAGAGAATATTGAAAAAATAGATCGAATGAATATTTTAAAGTTTAACCCTTCAATCTTTTATCTCAAATCACAAGGAAGCTTTACAAGTCTAGCAATGCTTAAAGATCAGGTTGTGGGTGTTATCCAAAATACTCCATATGCTCAACTCTATGAAAAAAACGGCTTAGAGCTTAATTATTTGAAAGACCCTCTTACACTTTTAAAGATGACGTTGCTTAATCGTGTAAAAGCTTTTGAGTCCACCTTTTTGACTGGTATAAACTATATAAAACTAGAGAATAAACTTAGTGAGTTTGATTATTTTATTTTTGACGTGCTGGATTCAGGGCCTGCAATATTAAAAACACATAAAAATAGTGATGAGTTAAAAGCCATAATTGATAAAGGCTATCGAAATATCGTTGAAAATGGTCAGCTGATAAAGATTTTAGAAAAATACTGGGGTAAGGATAATATTCCTAGATCAGTACTTCCGAATGATCTCAAGCATCTCGGAAAAGATAAGCCTGCCAGATTCGGAATTCCACAAACCTTATAGTGTTAGAGTATATATAATACCGGCTTGAATATTGTTATTTTCAAGTGATGTATTATCTTTTTTAAAACTCATCAAATAGGAATCTACACTTATCATTAAGGAATTGTTTTTGTTAAAGGCAAGACCGAAATTAAATGCTATTTCATATTGTGGATTAATTCCACCATCAATTTGAAAGCCTGGCCCGATCCCACCTTTAGCTCGTAAAAAATAACCATAGAGAAAGTAATAATAATCATATCCAACAATTGGACCGATGGTTATTGTATGTAAGTTTAATCGATAATTAATATTTTTTTGATCAACTAAACTTTGATGTTGTGATTCTAATAGGGTGGGAAGCTTGATCTCTCTTTTATCGACATTAAGGCCTACAATCCAGGTGCCCTTAGACAGACTACCGCTAGTTTCAAAAGCAATTGTGGTAAGATTTTTGCCTTCCCTGATGTACTTTAAGTGATTTTTATCAAAGTAATAATGAACTCGTATATTTTTCGCTTTAACTTCATAGTCGGAATAAAAGAATTTCAAGTTATTACTATCGACGATTGCTCCTTTGTATTGCTGATAGTTTAGCCTAAAATCAAAGCTTCCAATGGCAAAGTTTAGTCTAAAGTCGTTGAATTGACTCGCTCTAAGTCCTGCGATTCTGTCTTCGTGTCCCGTAAAAACATAGCCTAGATTAATTTTCTCGAACTCCAAGGCAAAGCCAATACCGCTAGAAACATTTGGTGCAAAGGTTAAAGCTGGGTCACCGCCTCGGTCCTTTAAAACACTATCGCTTGATAAATGAAGAATGCTCGCAGAGATCGACTGAAGTTTTGGTTGCCAAGCCCATGCCGTTTGAATACTAATGATAATTAATAGAATATACTTCATCTCTAGATCATTTCATAACAATGACATTTGATCTAGAGAGTTATTCATTTGAGAAGCAACTTATATATGGTGGATCTGCATTAAGTCTGTTACTTCGACTAATTTCTTTTATAAATTGATGATTTTTTAGAACCGGATCGTCAACTTTTTCATTTATAGTGATTGGAGCTGTATATCCATCTGTAAAAAAAGCGGATAATCCATCTTTAAAATCTACCAAATCATAGTTTGCACAAATCACAGCATCTGCGCTTCGTAGACCGTTATTAAAAGAAGCATCAGGGTTGGCTAAATTAAAGTATCTTCCCCATGGACTTTCAAAGTCGTTTTGATCACCCTCAAGTACTACCGTCGGAATATTTTCCCATGAAGGGGCTTCTAAGTTTAAGACTCGCTTAAGCATCCCTGTAGCAAACTTTCCAAGCCCGTCACCTTTTGTGATTGTTACAACTCTTGGACAACCGGCCGCTTTTAGAACAGGTGCAGACAAATGGTCCATCCATCCACCAATACTTAGTACATCTTGTGTACGTGGGACGACTTGAATATTCGATAAGCTTGGCTCAACTGGAGATGTCATAAAGACCTCTTTCCAGTTGGCTTTATATAAGGGATAAAAAAGAGAGCTTTTATAATCATTGGTAAAGTCAAACTCTCTTCCAAGAGCATCTTTAAAAGGTTCTTTTAAATTATCAGCTATAAACTGAAGCTTATCTTCATTACCCCAGTAGCCAATACGAAGATCTTTTTCGTCAGCGTGGACGTTGCGTCCGAAATCAGGGTTTGTCTGTTGTGTGTATGCTGAGATTTGAGCTTTAATTTTACGAGCGCTATCTCCAATAACAAGTCCTGTCGTTGGAATAATCATCAGTTTTGTACCGATCTCATCATTTATTCTTTGAGGAAAACTAAAAGCGACTTCTTCACTTCTTCTAATTCTACTACCTGGAACCGAAAAGTATTCTTTTTTGTAACCTTGTTCATGAGCACTTTGTTCTTTTAAATGTAGCTTTACGAGCTTGAATAAATCTTTTTGACATCTAGAACCTTGAGGAGCAATAGAGTGCCATTCTTTTCCTGTGCTCAATGGTGAGCATTGGTTTAGAAAATTTTTAAATTTTTGTGTGATCTCTGGAGTAAAGCCTCTTCCAGCGTAAAAATTTGCAATGCGATTAAAAATATTGGCAAATCCTACAAAGTTAAGAGGTCCAGGTCTTAGAAATATATTCGCATTTTCTTTGATATTGTAGTTACCAAAATATTGTAGGCCTTTGTTAAACTCTTCTTTTCTATAAGCCAGCAATTCCTCATGCTTTTTTAAAGCTTCAACTTTTTCTTCATCTGAAATATTTGGAAGGTTTAGAAAATCCTCAAGGGCTTGTGTTTCTTTTTTAGCACTTAAAAACTCTACGAAGTAACCTTGATTCATAAGCATCTTGGTGTCGTGATGTCCAAAAATATAAGCGATCTTTCTAACTCGAGCTGAAGATATATATCTAAAAGCGAGACTTAATTGGCCTAGAACTTTTTCAATTGTTGATGCGTCTTTGTTATCCAGCTGGGCTAAGAGTTTATTTATTTCTTCTAGTGTTTTAGGGTCATCTGCGAGTTCAAGCCCCTTTTTAAAAAGAGGAGTTGTTAGGAGGTAATCAACTTGTCCCATAAGAGACTTGAGTAAAAATGACTGCTGCTCTCTTAGTTCAAGAGGGTTTTGAGCAGTGTAGTGGGGATTCATCAGGATACTTTCGGTCAAAAACATAGAGTATGTAGCAGAGCTTCCTCCGCTCATACCAGCAGGCGCCCCATAAGACTCCACGCTTTTTGTGATAGCTCCCCAAAGAGAAGCCATTCTTTGACCGTTGCCTCTTATTGATAAACAGTAATCTTTCTCATTATTAAATGTGTCTTGAAGTGAGGCTATCTTTCTGACTGGTTTTTCGAGCTTCCATGAACAGCTAAACATAAACAGAAGCATTAAAATGTATTTCATAGTTACTCCGACAAAACTTAGTTTATGCAAAGTTCTTATCGGAGTATTTTAGGTATAATTTAGGATGGTTGGAACTTGAAAAGGTAATAATTTCAAGCACTTAGCACTGTTGAATCAAGGATTTAGCGATAATCATAATCATGACTTCGTTTGTACCTGCTCCGATTTCATTAAGCTTATTATCTCTCATCATACGCTCAACCGGAAACTCACGACTATAGCCGTAACCACCGTGAAGTTGAATTGCATCGAGAGCAATTTTAGTCGCCATCTTTGGAAGAGCAAGCTTAGCTTGGGCGGCAAGAGTAGGACCCTTTTCACCCATGTCATAACGCTTGGCCATATCGTAAAGAAAAGCTCTCATCATATTTGTTTCGGTGACCATTTCAGCCAGCATTTTTTGCATCAGCTGATAATTCACAAGAGTTTTTCCGAACTGCTTTCTCTCGTTGGCGTATTTAATTGACTGGTCTACACAAGCCTGAGCAATCCCAAGTGAGATACCTGAAATAGTGATTCTTTCGACATCAAGGTTTTTCATCATATGGTAAATAGAGTCACCCTCTTTACCGACAAGCTGAGAAGTAGGAACTTTAGTATTTTCCATAATAAGTTCACCGGTTGGTGAAGCTCTCATACCCATTTTATGAATTGGTTTTCCTGCACGGTAGTGACCAGCATCTTTTTCTAGAATAAAAGTTGAAAGGTTCTTCCTTTCACTTCCGGTTCTTGTATAGACATAAGCGATGTCTGAATACTGAGCATTCGTGATCCACATCTTAGTGCCATTAATAAGATAATGATCACCTTTGTTTTCAGCTTTAGTTTGAATGCCTACAGCGTCTGAGCCGTACTCTGGCTCACTCATACCCATGCAACCAATATGCTCACCAGTAATAAGCTTTGGGAGGTATTTTTCTTTTTGTTCTTTAGAAGCATTACTCTCAATATTATTTACACATAAAATTGAGTGAGCGAGGTAGGACAGAGTTGAAGAAGCGCACGCTTTTCCAAATTCTTCCATGACAAGAGTTGCGGCCAAAGCTCCCATACCGGCTCCGCCGTATTCAGGGTCTGCCGTGATACCGAGAACTCCTAGTTCACCCATCTTTTTGAAAGCTTCAATATTAAAAGACTCTTCGTTGTCGTGCTTTTCTGCGACTGGGGCTAATTCTTTTTTGGCAAAGTCCTGACAGGTCTTTTGAAGTTGTTTCTCTTCTTCGCTGAAATACCACATGCTGTTCCCCTGAATACTAATTTAAACATTATCGTTATATCGCCCGGTTATAAGACTGACAACTTTACATCCGCTGCAGCAAGTTGCTAAAATTTAGGCAGATAGCTTTTATCTAAATGATCCAAGGAAGGGGATTTTTTTGACGCTTACCACGCCTGTTCTACCACAGGATTTTGACGCAGTTTGCCCAGGAGAACAGTGGTTCTTCTACTGGCGTACGTCCGCGTCATTATGGCAAAGTAAGCTCGAGGCTATTCCAGGACAATTCGTAGTTGTTCCTCTTAACTGGGCCTTCCATTCTGAAACTGGTGAGTATTACGACTTTGCCAGAGAAAAACCTGAAACTAATTTAAGAAAACTTGTTGAGGTCGCTAAGCTTGCTGGTAAGCAGATTATATTCTTAATGCCAGTAACACCTTTCCCATTTCTACCAAATGGCGGTCTACCTCATATTTTAGCTCGTAATCTTTGTGTTAACGAACTTGGCGAAGCTAGGGCTTTTGTTGATAGCGAGGGTGCTATTCATAAAATGTACTCTTACTTTGACCCTAGAGTTTTTCAAGCCTTCGCTCGCTTTTGTCAAAAGACCGCTGAATACTTTTCTATTCACGGCATTGCTTGTGATGTTTATGGTGTGCGAGGGCGCTACTTTGAGCATGGTATCTCAAAGAGCATGATGCTTGATCGATCAGTAGCTTTCGAAAAGGGCTTTCGTCGATTTATTGAAGCTAAAAAGAAGGAAGGTGATAGCTTTGATCTGACTCAAGCATCACAAGAGCAAGCGTTAATGGCCGAGTACGAATTATCTGTTGAAGATATGTATGTACAAACAGCTAAAGAAGAAATGAATGCCAACTGGGGAGACCTTGTTGATATTGGCTTTTTAGGTGGCTCTCCTGATCTAATGATGGAGAGAGTTTGTTCAAATGAGTCACCAACTTTCCATTCAAGAGAATTATTCTCTTGGTTATGTCGAGACGCTTTACCATCTTCGGTTCTTCTTCCGGCAAGAATTAAAAAAGGGAACTTATTAAAGCAACTTGATGCCTTAGTGACTCAAACTATCTTGCCTAGGAAACTCACTGATGCAGTTTACGAAGATCAGTGGAATGCTCCTTGGCAACCACTTACATTTTTTGAAGTCTTTAAAGAAAATGAAGACGAAATTCTTTGGGAGCGACTCGCTCTTTGGGAAGCGCTCGATCAAAAATATCGCTGGTGCTATAGAGTAAGACCAGTTGAGGACTTTAGGTTTAACGAAGAAGTAGACTTTTCGAGAGTGATCTTTCTTTCAGGTAAAGACTTAAATGATCGAGCCTTTAGTGATCTTTTAAAAGTTTTTATGTCTGGAGGTAAGGTTGTCCTTAATAGAACAGGAATTGATATCTTGTTCTTAAGGCGCTTTGAAACGTTCTTTCTCGAAAACTCTTTGAAAGTTGAAAAAATTAACTTTCATACTATGCTTCATAATATTACTCTTGGTGATGGTCGACTTTTAATTTTTCAAGGCGAGAAGTTACCTGAACTAAAAGCTGCAGAACTTTCGAAGTTTTGGCAAAAAATTCTAGAAACTTATGACCTGGTTCATGTTGATATGGATGTTGAAGAAGGTGTTGACCACTTTTGGCGTGTTCGAGAGGCAAAGCCTTCAGAACTTAGCTTTGAGGAGATTCGACGATTAAACCTCTACAACTCCACAAGTTACAGGAAGAAAGTAGAAATTCGCTTTCAAAAGACATTTGCTCTTTTAAAACTCGTAGATGAAACTAATGTTAGAACTCAAAGTGGGCAAGGGCTTCTACAAATTGAAATACTTCCTGGCGGATCAGTTGCCGTCGACTTCGGAGTTTATTCATGAGTGAATCAATCAAAGGCCTAAGCGCAGTTTATACCCAACTTCAAGGCCATTACTATTTAATTCACTTTATTAATAATCATGGTTCCGTTGATGCAGAGATAGCTTGGACTATCTTTGACGAGCTTTTTGGTAGAAGAGAGTCTATTTATCCTCAATACTTTGGCCCATTCAATGGTTTGGATGATGTTACCAAGTTTTGCTTTAGAATTTGCGACGAGGCTTCTGAGCCACAGGTAAATTTGATGTCTTTAGAGGACTTCAATGAGGTTCTTGAAGCAAGTTCAACTGTAGAAGTTCTTAGGCAGCGTCTTCCAACCTTAGGCACGATTATAGCCAATCCCGATGCAGATAATAAAAAAGGGCTTTTTGGTAAGCTATTTAATTAGTTCTTCTTTCATACATATTTCAAATATTTAAAACTTTTTCGACCGGAATAAATTGCCAGTTCTGTGCTCCTGTTTGTGAAACACAAACGTAGTCATTCCTTCATCCGATAAAACTCATGACGCTTCCATTTAACCTTCAAACCTAAGGAACGCTCATGAGAGTCGCAACTTTATCTATTGTGCTTTTGGGCTCACTGGCTTTATCGCCTTTGACAGCAAAAGCAAAAATCTACGCTTACCCACGTGCTGACGAAGTCATCATAACCTCTGGAACTGAAGCAACAAGAAAAGCACTTGAT
>CAXBMT010000024.1:0-19683 GCA_963976925.1 uncultured Bdellovibrionales bacterium | reverse complement strand
ACTTCTCATCTAGACTCATCCAGTTTTTCGAAAGCTTTGTAATTGTTTTGGCAGGTAACTCTCTAATAGACTTTACTCCACTGAAAGACTTCTCGACTTCGGCCCAATACTTTTCACGCTGATCATCTTTTTCAAACGTGGTCATATCAAGACTGTTGTTAAAGCCTTTGTCATCGCCAAGACCAAGTGAGTGACAAGTAACACACGTTAGGTTCTTGCCCTCGTTAGCTTTAAGAAGTGTGGCATAGGCTACAGAGTGAGCAGTTGAGTGCCACTTTTCAGCTTGTGGCTCATGACATTCAATACATGCTTTGGCGTCCTTATACGGAGCTATTGCCATGGCAGAAGGTGAGTGTTGTGTGTTTTTTTGCTCAATTTCTTGTAAGCGACCCATCTCAGTTTTATGTGCCTGAATGAATGCTTCCCAAGGATTGTTTTCAATCTTTTGTGATAGAGATTCATGAATCTCATGAATAGCGAAAGTGTCTTTATCTTTACTGGCACTCAAGTCGAAAGCGATTTGTCCTAAGTAGTGATTTTGAGAAAGAACTTGAACAATCTTAGTTTGTCCTTCAAGCAGAGGCTTTCTGGTAAACTTTTGAGAGTGAGAACCGATGACCCAGTCAAAGTCTGGGAATTTTTTTGCCCAAATCTCATCTTGTTCATAGCCTGAGTGAGAAAGAAGTAAGAGGCGATGAAAAGGATTAGATTTTTCGTAGCCATGGGACTTAACTTCTTTAAGTGCAGATTCAATTGCTGTGGCTGGTTCTGTAAAAAGTGCAGCAGCTTCAGGGTTAAGCATCTGTGGATCACTTAAACCAATCATGAATACTTTATGAGGACCTCTTTCTAAGACAATCCACTTTTTAGCTTCAATGGGACTGCTTGGAGCGACGTTTGCTGCGAGCATTGTGAGTTTAGATTCTTTAAGTATCTCAGCATAGAAATCTACACCTGCACTAAAGTCTTGATCCCCTGGAACATGAAACTTTAATCCTAGTTTTGATAGCGCCTTACCAAGATTCTTAGCGGCGAACTTTTGTGAAGATTCCATACCAATTGTTAAGCGATTGGCAGGAAAGAATGTATCACCTGTATCGACATAAAAAAGACTAGCGCCCTCTTTTTCAAGCTCACTCATTTGCCCCGCGATTTGCGGAAGACCACCAAGTGGGAATGTTCGACAGCCACATGGATGAGTTTCACCAGAAATATTATGAGAGAAGAGAAGACTTATCTTTTCAGATTCCATGCCAAGAACAACATACTCATCATCGAATGTTGAAATAAAATACGAGCATGAACTAAGAAATAATAAACTTAAAAAAATTGCCTTCACGAAAATCCCGTTAGAGTTTTCCTAGCATCTCCTTAGCCGTCTTAACTTGCTTAGCTTTTGGAAATCTATTTATTAACTCGTTAAGCGTTTGTTTAGCTTGCTCTTTTTGATCAAGTTTTTCAAAGGTTCGAGCAAGAAAGAGTAAGCCATTTTTATTATAACCTGACTTCTCGTGGTCCGTGAAAAGGCGGCTAAAATAGACTAGTGCTTTATCGTAGGTTTTATCCATATAAGAGATCATGCCTAGGTTATGAATGATCCTAGCTTGTCTAGATCCCTTAATTTTATTTTCAGACAGTAGTTTAACTAGAATAGGTTTAGCAGTTGAGTAGCGACCTTTGCCATAGTCTTGCATGGCCTGTTCATAGTCACTTAGTTTTTTTTTTGATCCACCACCGTTAGACATATTCTTCAGGGTGCCAAGAACTTCTTGCAGATACTTAGATTGTTCTTCCGTCTTAGCTTGAAGGGCCTTATTAGATTCCTCTAAAAGCGTAATACGCTGATTGAGATTGTCGACTTGAGTTTGAAGTTGAATTTGGCTGTTATGATCGAGTTCGTCTAACTTGCCATTGAGAGAACCAATACGTTCTTCTAAGTTTTGAATAGTTACTGTGGTATCGGCCACGAGCTTTTGGCTTTGAACCATTTGAACGCCAAGATTATCGACGAGTTGTTCGCGCTTAATTTCTTCTTGTGTTTTACAACCACTAAGTACGAAGACAGATAGTACAGCAAAAGGTATGACGAATTTCATGAGGAGACCTCTTTAGTAACGTTCGAGTGTTGCTTTTCTAACGGCATCCATTTCAGCCAGTTCAGAAAATTTCTGTGATAGCGTCGCGTACTGCTTCGCTTTATTAAAATATTTACGCTTGTAAGCTGATTTAGCTTTCAAATAGTAGAACTCAGCTTTTCGGTAAGGTGTTGGTGCAAGGGTTTGAGCATTGGCATTTTTGGCAGCAATAAAAGCAGTCTGTGCGAGGCTCATTTCAAGCTTTGGACGAGTTGCAGTTAAACCACAACCCGTCAAAACTAGTATAAAAATTAAGGCAAAATGCCTAAGCATTACTTAGCAGTTACGACGAAATTTGCACGACGATTTTGTCCCCATGCAGAGTTGTCATGACCAAATGCTAGTGGACGCTCTTTACCAAATGAGATGGTAGAAACACGTGATCTAGCAACACCCATAGCAACCATGTAGTCACGAACTGCATTCGCACGACGCTCACCAAGAGCTAGGTTGTACTGTACACCACCACGCTCATCACAGTGACCTTCGATTTGAACTTCAACATCTGTGTTGTCTTTAAGAAAAGCAACGTTTCCTTCAAGAGTTGTTCTAGCATCGCCTGAAAGAGATGATGAATCGTAAGCAAAGAAAACTGTACGTAGTCCGCCAGCTTTATTTGAATCTGAATCACCATTAAGCTCAATAGCTGAGTCATCAGAAGAAGAATCTGGAGATGACATTGATGAATCACTTGAAGCTTTTTTAGAGCTTGAACCACAACCAGTCAGAGCAACTGACAGGCCAAGAATTAGAACCGATAGTAATGAACGAACAGAAACTGACATGGATACTCCTTTGTCGTGAAAGCAATTACTGACTATATTATCAAGTATTTCAGTAATATGATAAGGCAAAATGAGTTTGCTTTAAAGATGAACAAAGTTTCTTTTTAATGGAGTTGATTAGGTGGTTATTTCGCGCTGGTTCATACCTTTTGATTTTAAAAGATGTAATTTTTCACGATGAAAAAAATCGCAGCCATTGATATCGGATCGAACGCCGTCCGACTTGCTATTGCCGAATGTGAAGGAAGTAAATTAACTATCACAAAAAAGTTAAGAGCCCCTCTACGACTGGGGACTGAAGCTTTTGATAAAGGCCTTTTTTCTCAAAGGACCATCAAGGATGCTGTTAAAATATTTGAAGAGTTCGCTCACGAGATCGAACATGACCATGTGAAGTCCATTAAAACAGTCGCAACCAGTGCTTTTCGCGATACAAAAAACTCAGAAGAACTAGCAAAAGCCGTGAAAAAAAAGTGTGGTTTAGATATTGAAGCTATAGATGGTAGCTTAGAAGCCACTCTTGTGCGCCAAGCAATTAATACAAAACTCGACTTAGACGGCAAAAATGCCCTCATGATGGATATTGGTGGGGGCAGTATGGAGCTGTCTATTCTACATAAAGGTGTCCTTCAAGGTGCTAAAAGCTTCGATGTTGGAACCGTTAGGCTTTTACAACAAGGCCCAGAGTTACTTAAAAATCGCGAAGCAGAAATAGAAAAGTTTATTAGAGAGTTTGCAGGAAAATTAGATCTCACTCGCATGATTGGTACCGGTGGAAATTTTAGAGCGATGCTAAAGCTTAAAAAGAAAATCGCTAAGCTTAATAAAGTTGATTTTGTGACACAAAATGAACTGAGAGATCTTCATACTATTCTTGAGCACACCTCATATTTAAAAAGAATTAAAAAATATGACATGAGACCTGACCGCGCAGACGTGATCATGCCAGCAATGGAGTTGGTCTTGCTTGTTGGAAAGATGGTTCCGTTTAAGAGAATCTATGCACCTAATGTAGGTCTTATTCATGGTGTGCTTATTGATTTATGTCAGTCTAAAATTTCTAAAATTAAAGATATTACGAGCTAGTGTAACGTCTTTTCATTAGAATATTCTGAACTGATATGGGCTTGTTCGGATCTTTGGGGGTGCGCTGAACATAAGTACCATCACTTTTTAACTCCCAAGCATGACGATCATCACTCTCAAGAAGTTTTAAGTAATCAAAGAGTCGTAAAACTAAATCTTTTTGCACAATAGGTGTACACACTTCAATGCGATCAAATAAATTACGATGCATCCAATCAGCAGAGCCGATATAAAACTTTCCATCAAACGGTTCAGTACTACCACCTGAGAAGTAGTAGATTCTTGAGTGCTCAAGCAGTCTTCCAATAATCGAAATAACTTTAATATTATCAGATAGACCTTTGATACCAGGCTTAATACAACAAAATCCACGAATATAAAGAGTGATCTTAACGCCTGCACTTGATGCTTTATAAAGTGCTTCTGAAAGTTCCGGGTCTTCAAAGCTGTTCATCTTAGCGATGATCGAGGCAGGTTTACCGGCCTTGGCGTGTTCAATCTCTTTTTCAATTAACGACTTGAATTGCTTAAACATCGTAAAAGGTGCAACAAGAATTTTCTTATAATCACTTTTTAAAGATCGACCTGTCAGATGATTGAAGACTTCATGGACTTCTTCACCAATCTGCTTTTTACAGGTGAAGTAACTATAGTCAGTATAAAGTTTAGAAGTTTCAGAGTTATAGTTACCGGTTCCAATATTCACATAGCTTCTTAGGCAATCGTGGTCTTGTCTGACCACAACAATCATCTTGGCGTGGGTCTTTAAGTCGACGAGACCGTAGGTGACATGGACACCAGCTTCTTCAAGCTTTGTCGCCCAACGGATATTACTTTCTTCATCAAAGCGGGCTTTAAGTTCAACAATACAAGCAACTTGCTTTCCGTTTTCTGCCGCTTCAATTAATGTGTCGACAAGTTTTCCGGCCGCATCAGTACGGTAGAGAACAATCTTGATCGCCCTAACTTTAGGATCTTCAGCAGCTGTACGTACAAATGTTTCAACTGTAGAGGTAAAAGAATCATAGGGAAAATGGACCATATAATCTTTTTTACGAATAGCTGAAAAAATATTGAAGTCAGCATCAGTATTTGGAATGAAGCCTTTAATACTTTTAGGAACATACTTCTCATATTTTAAAAGAGGGCGAGGGACATCATAGAGTGCACCTAGTTTTACGTAACTTGCAATATTCGGCATTTCATAAACTTGCTCATCAATAAGCTCAAGCTCATCTTTTAAAAAGTTTAAAACCCATTGGTCGGCGCCTTTAGCGTATTCAAGTCTAACAATAGGAGCAAACTTTCTTTCTCGAATACCTTCTTCAACTAACTCCATCAGATCTTCAGGCTCTTCGAGATCACTCTTAGACGCCGCATTTCTAGTTACTCTAAAAATACAGGTACCTTCGATATTCATACCAAAGAAGAGATGCTTTAGATTGGCGACAATGATCTCTTCAATATTAATGAAGCGATACATATTCTCTGTCGCCGAACGAAGACGTGCCCAAGGTGCAATTTCTGTGGGAATTTTAACTCTAGCAAAGTCTCTGTTTTTAGCTTTTGGTTTTCTGATCGCGACGCCAATAGACTTTGAGAGGTTAGATAAAAAAGGAAAAGGGTGACCTGAATCAACTGCTAGTGGGGTTAGAATTGGAAAAACATTCTCTTTAAAGTATTGAGTGAGATAGTTTTGTTCATCTGGAGTACAGTCATCCCACTTTAAAAGTTCTATACCCTGCTTTTTTAATTCAGGCTGAATGGACTTCGTAAAGTTAGTTGAGAAGGTATCGATTTGTTCAAGAACTTGTGTTCTCAGAAGATACAAAAGCTCAGTTGGGCCCTTACCGTCTAAAGTGAGTCTTGATTCACCCTCTTCAATTTTATTAAAGAGAAGACCAATTCTCTTCATCATGAATTCATCATGATTAGAGCGCCAGATATCACAAAAGCGTAAGCGCTCTAAAAGAGGAGTTCTTGGATCCATGGCTTCATTTAGAACTCGGCTATTAAACTCAAGCCATGAAATATCACGGTTACAAAAAAGTGTCGGGTCGAATTCTCGACCTCTAATGATGACCTTAGTAAATTTTGTCGGCTTAAGCGAAGGACGCTTCTTTTTCGTTTTTGCCGTATTTGATTTCTTTTTAATTTTTGTCATCATGTTTTATTTCTTTTACCAAGGAAGTGAGCTTCCGTTGGTATGCCAAAAACTTCCGCTATTAGAAAGATTAAGCTTATCTATAACTTTAATAAGACCTTTAGCTGATTGGTCTGCATTAATCTCGCCCTGTCCACCGGTCATCTCTGTTCTGACATAACCGGGGTGAAGAACTGCAACAGCGACCCCTTGTGGGTGAAGATCAACAGACAAAGATTTTCCGACACTGTTAACGGCACTCTTTGACATACGATAGCCGTAGTAGCCACCAGAAGAATTATCTTCTACTGAGCCCATGCGAGAACTAACGATGGCAACTTTAGAACCTTTATCTAAACTTTCTAAAAGCGCATGAGTGACACGAAGAGGTCCCATCGAGTTAACTTGAAATTGATTTAAGATATTATCAAAGTTCATTTGATCTAGTGATTCGCTGTGAAGAACGCCGGCATTGTTAACAAGGATATCAATCTTTCGACCATTCATTGCAACTTGAAGTTTACTAATGTCTTCTGCCTGAGCGACGTCAATGCCTTCAATTATTTCTGCGCCAGTTTGTTCAAGTGCAGGGTTTGATTTTCTACAAACAGCAATAACGCTGTCACCGCGTTCAATGTATTGCTTCGTAAATTCAAGACCAATTCCACGTGACGCACCTGTAATCAAAATAACTGACATATTTGAACTCCTAACTATTTGTTCGCGCTTTCATCATGCCGTAAAACGATACCACTCTCAATAAGCAAAAAGAGGTATTGTAAAATCTTTGTCAACTGCTCTTGCATCTTAATATTTGGCTCTCATCTTAACTATAGGAAAGGAAAAACCTAACCAAAACATAATAGGAGGATATAATGAGATACGAATTGACAGACATAAACCGTTCACTAAGTCCCTTTAATACGCTGTTTGACTTTGGACTGGAGCGTAACCTTGAAAGATCATGGAAGCCTAATGTCGACATTCAAGAAGAGCCAGATCATTGGCTTTTATCAGTTGATGTCCCAGGTATTCCTAAGGACGACATCAAGGTGGATGTTCTCGATGGACAGTTAGTTATTTCTGGCGAACGCAAGACTACTAAAGAGAGTAAGGGATACTCTGAAAAACGCTTTGGAAAATTCGAGCGCCGCTTTAATCTTCCAGAGAGAGTAGAGATTGCTAAGATCACAGCTAATTATGCTCATGGAGTTTTAGAGCTAACGGTGCCAAAAGAAGAAAAGGCAAAGCCAGTGAGTATTAATATTAACGTAAATGAAGTTCAGTAGGTTAAGATAAGCAGAGGTCTAATAATGACCTCTGCTTTTATTAAGGATTTTATTTATTTTTGAATACCGTCAAACACCCGATGCTCGCTATATTTACCCTTGGCCTATAGTTAAGGGAGAGAAGCATTTGATTGAATGCGCTCACGAAAGACAGGCGGAGTATTTAATTTATCTTTTTTCTAAAGGACTAATCTCGAATCCTCCTGACTTTGAATCTAAACTACATAACGACGGTGCTACGCCAATATTTATTATTCCGAAAAACGGCCCTGTCGTAAAATTTCTTCCAGATAGAAACAATGATGAGACCGCCGCTATGGCAATTGAAAAAGTCTTATCAAAAGCCATTTGGCGCTATATCGAAACTGAAGAGAAAGACTTAAGTCTAAAGGCGAAAGTTGAAACTCGCTTCAATGCTCAACTAAGTTGTTCGAGTTGTCAGAGCTTAGGTATTGCAAGTCAAAGTGTTGAGGATTTTGTATTAAAGGCTCTTACTTTTTAGAAACAAGTTTTTTGCAATCAGAAATCTGCATATTCTTAGTATCAAAACTCATGACATAGTCTTTTCTTTGATTCATGGACTCAAGAAGACATGACTCAAGCTTTTTTGGTGCCCAATAAACGGCAGCATGTTTAAGCATTGTAAGACGATACATCTTTTTATCTTTTGCCCAATTGACCTGAATAACAGTCATTGGCTCACTAACAGACTTAGCAAAAGCGCTTGAAGTTAATAATAAAAAGATGGCTAATATCTTCATTGTGTATATCCTAGATAGCGAACCATCGTATCCTCTGCTTCCATCATCTTTTGTTCTTCAGTTGTCGATATCTGCTCCATCGGAAGATAGGGATCACTATTGGAAAAGGCGATAGCTGTTCTTTCTAGCGCAGCTACATTTGCTGGAAACGGAAATCTTGTTTCTATCGTTTCACCGATAACACCTTTTTGCATTTTAGCTGACCACTCATCAACAGGAACAGGGCCATCCATCAGTGATGGATCAATGACCATTCTTTGAACTTGTCCGTCAGGTCCTTCAACATAAACGATGGGAGCGACATGGAAGTTCCATTGAATTCCAGCTTCAGGTACACGAAGGTCTCCCTTTATCCAGACTTTATCAACATTGATTCCTTGTTCCTCAAAACGTCTCGCCATTAAGTGAGCGCGGGCATAACAGCCGTCGGCCTTATAATCCCATGCGATATCTTCCATCGCACGAGCTTCGTTAAAAAGACGAGTGGCCGTAGCAAGGTCAATTGTTCTTGGTACGATCGAAGAAATAGTATCGCGACTCAGCTCAAAGCTTTGATCACGGTACCAAACATCTCCATCACGACATGAGTTTTCTGGTATGGCTTCAGGGTTAATAAGTCTTGAGCTCAAAAAATTATTTGTAACCTCTACCAGCTGAACCATTTCAGCTTCAGCGACTTCTTGCCTGACAGAATCAATGGCAGCTCGAAGTGGTGCCATCTGCTCTTCGTTACAAAACTGCATCATACCGTTAATTTGTGAGCGAAACATTGGGTCGCTAAATCTTCCAGCTGATGCTAAGTCTAGTGTTGGAACTTGTCTTTCTCGTTGACGCTCCCAGCGCTGTGATTGCTGGCGCATTCTTTGAGCTTCTCTGGCCATCTGTTGACCACCGAAACCTCCTGCAATGAAACCACCTGTGCCGTAACCGCCGCCGCCGTTTGGAAAGCCTATTCCTCCGCTCATACCCATACCAAAGCCTGAAAAGTCTAATCTTTCAAAAAGTGGTTTAGAACGATCGACTGGACTCCATAATCTTTTTGGCTCAATCGTATTTGTAAGTCGATTGTTACCATCAATTTGTAAAAGTTGAGTCGGTCCAAAGGTCGTTTCAACTAAAAAGCCATCAAGTGGTGCCTGACAGCGATGGATCATACATTTATAATCGCCGCTGTCTTGAATGCTTTCACAGCTCGCTTTTACTCCATCCTCTGTTTCAGCTTCGATGGTTGGAGAGTTTACGATAGCTTCACTACGTGCTAGCCTTTCGCTTGAAATTTCTCGCATTTGTGTAAGTAGAGCAAGTGCGGCAGGATCAGTAATTTCTTCGTATCTTCCAATATTGCTAAGGTTACTCGCCGCCGAAGTGGCCATCATGTATTCAGTTCTATGAGTCGGATCTGGTGGAGTGTAATTGCCTCCAAAGCCAGGATATCCACCGCCACCAGGAAAAGGGGAAATCATTCCCGGGGGAAGTTCAGGTGTGGCAAAGATCAGTTGATCTTCAACTTTAACTTCTTTAATCATGTAAACGAAATCAACCGCACCTTCGGCATCCATACGAACACCTGAGGCATATCTTTCGTTAGCTTCAATAATATAGCGATTGCCATCTGTATCACTACAGGCAGCCGGTATTGATCTGGAGTTAGAACAGTCGAGTGAACTTCCATCTGACAAAGTGACTGAAATAGTCGCCTGCGAAAAAGCAGAGAGGCTCAATAATGAGAGAGCTATTAATGGCAGGATTTTAGATAAACTCACTATTATCTATCGGCTAAAATCGTTGATTCCTATAATAAGAATTATGATTAAAAAGGGGGGATTATGGGCAAAGGCTACTATCACTCAACTGATTTCGAAGCTTTAGATCTTCTTCTTGATACTTTGTCGACTTTGGTGCCCAGGTCGGTCGATCAACTCGAATTGAAGATTGCCGTGATTATCTCCACGACGCTGAATACTTAGAAATGCATAAGCTTGAAAATCAATGACCCATACTTTGGGCAATGAGCTTTTCCAGTCCGCTTAAGAATTCTCATCATTTATAAAGATTTTTAATAAAGATTTGGCCAGTAACTTGTCTGGCTATAAAATCAACCTATAAGTGATACCCAAGCTTTGAACGGAGCAGCCGGATGCTTAAAAACTCCGTTTTGTTGATAAAAAACCTCTCGAATGAGAGGTTTTTTTATAGGGCTACAAACTTAATCTCATCCTGTATATTTATTAAAATAAATGTCATGAATTTTATATTAAAAATTAAAGGACTAATAATGTCAGATGAATCAAAAAGCTGCCCAAAATGTAATTCACCCTATGGATATAAAGATCAAAGTTTATGGGTTTGCCCAGAGTGCTCACATGAATGGAATGAAGAGGTAGCGGCAAGTGAAGAAGAAAAGCCAGTTGACAAATTTCTAGATGCCAACGGAGTTCAACTTCAATCGGGCGACACCGTTCGCGTTGTCAAAGATCTTAAAGTCGGTGGCAGTACAATTAAATCAGGGACAAAAGTTAAGAGTATTCGCTTACTAGATGAACCTGTTAATGATCACGATATCTCTTGTAAAATCGATGGCCATGGATCTGTTTATTTGAAGTGTTCAGTCGTTAGAAAGGATTAGGTTAATTACAACGATTTGGCGTAATCAATCGAAATCACAGACGAACATAGAACGTGCTAAAGGCTTAATAATATGTTAAAATCCCCACTGCTTACGATCTCGCAAGCTTCGTTTTAATTGGGGGTGCCCTGGTTTCGACGGGGTGTCTGGCGGGGATCCGGGCGTGCCCAGGTTGGTCTCCATGGTCCTGGTAAAAAGGAGCCCAAATCATAATTGCAGATTCTTTTGAACCTGCTGCTCTAGCTGCTTAATAGCAATCCTAGACATGAGGCGGTAGTGCCGAGAAACAGAATCTACCAAACCTGCTAAGAGTACAGGCTAACTATTCTTGATGGAGTGGCCGTTAAAACCATCTTAAAAAATATGCGGGGTTTATTTCGATCGCGTATCGATTTCAGTCTTGTTAACTGACGATAAATGTTAACTACGCACGTAGGCCGCTCTCAAGACGACACTTCGGACGTGGGTTCGATTCCCACCACCTCCACCAAATTTCCCAAGGGGATTTGGTGGACACCCCACCTTCAGGTTCCAAGTTTTTGTAATCATTTCAATTAGGTTTCAATCAGTTGCACCAAGATCACTGCGGCCAATGTGTCTGGAAATGTCTCGACATTACCCTCGTTGGCTTAGTTGTGGCTTAGTTTTGGCTTACCCCAAAACAAAATGTTGTCATCCATGGACTACGCTACGTAGTTTTGACCTAGTTACGTAGCGTAGTCTTTTGATTTTTAAGGATACGTAGCGTATCCGCAAAGAGTGTTTCTGATCACTACACAAGTGAGGAAGCATGAAAAAAATTAGCAGGACTAAAAAAAGAAGAAGTGATTATAAGAAGCAAACAAAAGAGGGGATGGTGCTCAAATATATGAGGCAGTCGCGGCATTTATCCATGCGAAGCGCCGCAAAGATTGTGGGCATCAGCGAAGCTCAGATCAATCACTCAGAGAATGGACGCATGGATATCAAACCTGACTTTGTGCTTAAAGTCGTAGTTGCATATGACTATAGCTACCAAGATTTTTTGGACTTCCTATCTGGCAATAAGCAAGCGCCTGAGCATTTGTTGTCTGAGTGTATCGAGCTTTTAAAAAGACTTAAGCCTGAAAAGCTGAGATCTATTAAAGCTATTTTGGAAAGCTTTTAGTTGTTAGGCTTACTTGACAAGCCTAAGGGGGGGAGAATATGTTAGGTTAGCCTAACACTAAAGAGGACGCCTTGGAATTTCAATTTGAACAGTATTGGAAAGAATATGGAGAAAATGAATTATCACATTCGGAAACCCATTGTCTCTTGGCCATTTATTCATTTTTAAAAAAAGACGACCGACTTAGGGCTTCAACAATTGCTAGAGAACTTGGCGTTAGCAGAAATGCCGTTCACTTACAGCTCAAAAAGCTGTCAGAAAAAAATCTTGTTAAAGTAAAAGAAAATTTTATTTCGCTTCCAAAGCATTCTGTTTCATTAGTCGAAAAAATTGCCAACAAGAGGCAAACAATGATTGTTCTGCTTACTGAAGTTTTGGGCCTGTCTCAAAAGACTGCTGCTACGGATAGCTGTAAGATAGAACATTTACTATCGGATGATACCGGTGAAGCTCTACTTAAGTTTGTTCAATTTTTACGTTCTGATCGCAAGGTTGTTCTGCAATTTTTAAAAGAGTTTCAAAAATACTACTTACAATGTGACCCCGAAATTGGTTGTGGCCTTTGTGAAAATATACATTCTATGGAGAAAGACAGTGAGAATGAGTAAGATACTATTTTATTTTTTTATTATTTTAAGTTCTACGGCTTTTGCATCGACCAAAGAGAACCAATTGGCGGTCCACCTTTTAAGCTATTTAGCTCAGGACTATGGCGAAGCAGTAGATAATGGAAAAGTAAAAAGTAAAGAAGAGTATCAGGAGCAAATAGATTTCTCTAGTGAAGTTCTAAGGATTGCAAAAGAGAACAATTACAATCAAAATTTAAGTTCTAGTATTCAAAAACTCAATCAAGCAATTTTAGACAAAAGAAATGTTGGTGAGGTTTCTTCTCTTGCAAATACAATAAAGTCAGAGATTTTAAAACAGTTTAACCTTTTAACCTATCCAGAAGCAGAAGTTAATTTAACTAAGTCAGCTAATCTGTATGAAAATAACTGTATGAGTTGCCACGGACAGAGTGGATACGGTGATGGAGAGGCTGGAGAAGGGCTGGAGCCAAGTCCCACAAACTTTCACGACTTAGAGAGAATGAGAAATGTATCCCCTTATGGAGCATATAACACAATCACTTTAGGGGTAAATGGAACAGGAATGGCCGCTCATGACTATCTTTCAAAAGAAGATCGTTGGTCCTTGGCTTATTATGTATCAAGTTTTCGCTTTAAAAATATTGAGAAGAAAGCAGGTTTGGTTTTAGGTAGAAAAGAAAGTTCGTCTCTTTCAGATAATGAAATTCAAAAAAGATTTGATATAAAAGAAGATGATTTAATGGGAATGATGGCCGCAGTTAGGGACATCAATTCATCGCCACCTTCAAATGGGAATAAAGGACAAGTTGAAATTTATTTAAAAAAGGCAATAAAGGAATTAAAGGAAAGTTTTTCTTTATATAAGTCAGGTAAAATTAAAGAGGCAAAAAATCTTTCACTTTCTGCCTACCTTCAAGGCGTGGAGCCTGTAGAGGGAATTCTAAAGTCAAAAAACGGAAATTTAGTTATTGAACTAGAAACTTTATTGGCAAAATATCGTGGTTTAATTACTGATGGAGCTAGTCATGATGAAGTTGAATTAGTATTAAATCCAATACTGAGTAAGCTCCAAGGAGCAATAGATTCTTCAATAATCAAAAAAACAAATACATCATCGTTTTTAATGTCTTTTGGTATTGTACTTAGAGAAGCCTTTGAAGCGGGTCTTATATTATTTTTACTGCTTAGTCTTACAAGAAAATCTAATGCGACTGTTTTTAATAAGCATATTCATTTAGGCTGGGTTTCTTCCATTGCTTTTGGATTAGGTGCATACATCTTGCTAAGTAGATATATCAATATAACTGGAGAAATCGCTGAATCGCTCGAAGGTTATACTGCCCTGATTGCGTCTTTGATGTTGTTCTACGTCGGTTATTGGATGCATAAAAATACTGATGTTTCCAAATTAAAACATAAATTACTAACAGCAGTAGATAGCTCTCTTGGTAGTGGAAAAGGTCTTGCCTTATTTTTAATTGCATTTACAGCATCTTTTAGAGAAATATTTGAAACGATACTTTTTATTAAGATTTTAATTCTTGATGGCCATCAACATTACTTCGTTGGACTTGGCGCAATATCAGCAGTGCTGTTAACCTTCTTGATCATTGCATTTGCAATTAAATTTTCAATCAAGCTTAACTTAAAATATCTATTTAAGGCATCGACTATATTAATTTTGAGTTTATCGACAATTTTCTTAGGTAAAGGGATTGGTGCTCTTCAGAAGACAGGTATATTTCCACAAACGACTTTAGATGTTTTTTCTCTTCCTGAGTTGGGCTTTAATTCGACCTTAGAGGTATTAGTCGCACAATTGACGATGATAGTTTTAGTACTGTCTTTCTTCATTATCTCTAGATTGAAGCTTATAAAAGGTGTTGCATAAATGAATAAAACGTCTGTAAAAATTAAAAAAATGGATTGTCCTTCGGAAATAAAAATGATCGAAGGATTGATGGAAAAATTAGAACCAAGTGCGAAGATGGAATTTGATTTAGAGTCTAGAATTGTTCATTTCTATCATAGCGTGGATAAGCACCAAATAATGGAAACTTTAAATGCTATTTCTCTTCCCGGTGACTTAATAAGTTCTCAAGAAGTATTTGAAAATGATATTCCAGACATAAGTCCGAGCGTAGAAGCAAAAACATTAAAATATTTATTGAGTATAAATTTTACGATGTTTGTAGTTGAGATTATTTTAGGGATTTATGCTGAGTCTACGGGGCTTCTTGCTGATGGACTTGATATGTTAGCTGATTCTTTTGTATATGGTTTAAGTCTTTATGCGGTTGGAAAGGCAATTGCAATGAAGCATAAGGCTGCATATTTTAGCGGAATAATGCAAATTTCTCTTGGCCTGTTATGCTTAGTCGAGGTCGGCAGAAAATTCTATTTTGGGAGTGAACCACTTTCAAATTATATGATCGTGGTTTCAATTGTTGCTCTTTTCGCAAATGCTTGGTGTCTAGCTTTGATTCATAAGCATAAAGACGGTGAAGTTCATATGAAGGCCAGTTGGATATTTTCTGCTAATGATGTAATTGTTAATATAGGGGTAATTGTTTCTGGTCTGCTGGTTTACTTTTTTAAGAGTAATCTTCCTGATTTACTCATTGGAGGGATTGTTTCATTGATTGTAATCAGAGGCGGTATTAGCATAATTAAGTTATCAAAAATCAAGAAAGTAGTGTCTATAAAAGATTCATGTGGTTCTAATAAGCGTGATTAATTAGTGATTTATATTTTAATTCGATTCAGGGACTTTGAGCTTGTTGATTTTTTCTTAAATTTATTAACTCACCAAGTGTAGAAAGAGGTAGTCAGATAACTTATAAAAACTTATGAGATATATGAAGGTCGCGCGCGGATAAGTTTGTCATCGATATTCGCTGCTAAGTTGCAGATATTAAGAAATATCGCTGAACTTGTAAGTGGGTCGTATGAGAGGAAGACTCAATCTTGTTCACAGATGATTATAGTAACATTAAGTTATTTATTTCTTTGAGGAACAAAATGTTGCTATCAATCCAAATTATTCATGGTTGCTGCAGAGAATAGATTCAAACTCAACAGTCGAGTACTTTACATCATAGATAGTTAGTAATGATTTTATTTCTAAATTTAGTTCATCAAGCTGACCGATATCTGTACCTTCTGGAACCTTTACATGAAACCTAAGGTAATATGTTTCGTCATCAATTGACCAGCCCTTGATGCCGTGAATATCTTTAATCAAATCAAATTGTATCAATTTAGCTTGAATCTTATCGATTTCAAGTTTGTCTGGGAATTTTTGTAAAAATATAAGTCCAACTTTTAAAAGATTTTTATAAACACCCCTAAGAATGATGAGTGAGATAAAAATAGATAAAATTGAATCTAAAATAAACCAAGGTTTGAATAGTAAAACGATACTTACGACAAGTACGGCAATCCAGCCAAACAAGTCTTCAAATAGATGATACATAACCATCTTTGAATTTAAACCCTTATTTTTTGACATTTTATAGGCAGCGACAGTGTTTACCGCTATGCCAATGATTGCTAACCCAAGCATTCCCTCAGGCTTTACGACCTCGGGGGACTTAATTCTGCTAACAGCTTCGATAATCACATATGAACTGCCTATCAATAGAATTAAGCCATTGATAAATGCAGATAGCATTGAAAAGCGTCTATAGCCAAATGTGTACTTCTCATCTGCTTCTTTTTGACTCAGCTTTTCAGCAAAATATGAAAAAAGTAGAGCTAGGCTATCGCCAAAGTCGTGAATTGCATCTGAGTATATTGCGACACTATTAGTTAGATAACCACCTATAAACTCTATAATAGAAAAAGTCGCATTCAAGAAGAATGCGACTAAAATATTTTTTCCATTTTCAACATGATGAGAGTGATCATGGCTCATATTAAATTATCTCTGTCTGCTGAATCGCCATTTTTCTTGAGCCGTCTTTGCATTTGACTCTAAATTATTCTTAAATCTTTGAAGCTTCTCTTGACTCGAAAAATAGTAAGTTTGACCAGCGTGAACCAATTTGTAGTCATCGCTCCCTTTGACATGGGTGTCTCCTTCGGCAATCGATAAAGCACAGTACTTGTTGAACATTTCATTTTTATGATCAACTTGGCAGTTTTCTTTGCAGTCATGATGGTGATGTCCGACTTTGTTGTGATGATGAGCACAAGAGGAAAAAAATAAAGAAAAAATAAGACTAATAAATAAAACCTTCATAAAATATCCTTAGGTTAGAGTTCTCTTGCAGTCGCGTCAGTTTCACCATTATAGCTCCACCTTTTTATGACCTGACACCAATTTCCAGACTGATCTGTTAAAGTGGTATACGAAGATTCCTTGTGCTTAATTGTAACAAGTGAAGTTTTGCTTTTTTGATTCTCAACTATTCCGCAAGCTTCCATCGCTCCATTGCCACTTATATTGGTTAGGGAAGTAATTTTAACAGTTAACTCATCAGTGTACGCATTGTTTGAAAATACAAACAAAGCAATAAAAACGATTACGTATCTCATTGTTTGATCTCCTGTAGGTTTGGTTGCATATATTTAATAAAGAGACGATATAGAGTAGGGATAACTATCAAAGTGAGTATTGTTTCAGAAAAAATCCCTCCAACAACAACTGTTGCGAGAGGCTTTTGAACCTCTGCGCCAAGACCAGAAGAGAACATCATAGGCAGAAATCCGAAAATATCAGTTAGCGCTGTCATTAAAACAGGTCTAAGTCTCGACATAGCACCCTCTTTAACAACTTCATCAGGGGTTTTCCCATCTTCAATTAATCGATTGAAGTAGGTC
Organism: uncultured Bdellovibrionales bacterium; assembly: GCA_963976925.1. Taxonomy (GTDB): domain Bacteria; phylum Bdellovibrionota; class Bacteriovoracia; order Bacteriovoracales; family Bacteriovoracaceae; genus UBA4207. The sequence continues at coordinate 2,297 of CAXBMT010000024.1, read as the reverse complement.
ACCAAGACAACACCATTAAGAATACTAATACCTGAAAGAGCAATGAAGCCAACCCCAGCAGAAATACTAAAAGGCATCCCTAAAATATTAAGTGATAAAACTCCTCCTATGAGGGCCATTGGTGCGCAGGCAAATATCAATGCAACTTGTGCAAAATTTTTAAAAGCTGCATAAAGCATGGCGAGAATCGCTAGCATAGCGAGAGGAACAAGCACAGAAAGGCGCTCTTTTGCACTTTGAAGGTTTTTGAAACTTCCGCCCCATTCGATATAATAGCCTTCAGGAAGCTTGATTTTTTCATCAACAAGCTTTTTAGCTTTATTAACAAACGATTCAATATCCCGAGTTTTTGGATTAATCAAAACAGCAACTCGTCTTTGAGAGTTTTCACGACTAACGGCCGTAAATGTTTCAACAAAATTTATGTCGGCGACTTGGGAAATAGGGACGGTGTAACCTTCAGAGATGCCAACTGGAAGCTGACTGATGGTAAATACATCTTTACGTTCATCTTCAGAAAGTCGTGTGACGATTGGAAACTTTCTTACCCCTTCATATACGTGACCAATTTCTTTTCCTCCAATTGCAGTGCTAATTGCATCGAGAACAGGTTTAGAATTAACCCCAAGTTGCGCTAATTCTTCCATCTTTGGAGCATATTGAATCATGGGCGACTTACCCTTTGACTCAGATTCAGCTTCACCAGAATCTGGAATAGTTGAGACGATTTCAGAAACTTCCTTGGAGTATTCTATGAGTTTATCCAAGTCTTCTCCGAAAATTTTAGCAGAAATGTCAGCTCTTGTTCCCTCCAGAAGCTCATTAAATCGGAGTTCCACGGGCTGAGACATCATCAAGACCTGGCCTGGAATATGAAGCTCTAACTTCTCTTTAATAGAAGTCATGAGCTCATCTTTAGTGGTGATATTCTGATCCTTTGGCCATGAATCGCGGGCTTTTAACATGACATAGGAGTCAGAGATATTGACCCCCATAGGATCAGTGGCAACCTCTGCTGCTCCAGTTCTGGCAAAAACATTATCAATCTGAGGAAACTCTTTGATTATCTTTTCTGAAAGCATCTGCATTTTAATAGAGTTTTCAGTGTTTATGTTGGCAGGTCTGATAAATTGGATGGCAAAATCGCCTTCATCTAACTGTGGTATAAATTCAGATCCCATACGTGAAAACATGAACACACCGGAGACAATAGCAAATACTCCGATTCCTAAAACTATTTTTTTAAACTTTAATCCAATATCTAGAGCAGGTTTAAAAGCGTTTTCTGCCATTCTCATGAGATAAGGTTTATCATCTCTTGTTTTTCCACTTAAAAATGTTGCGGCTAAAGCTGGCACTAAAGTAAAAGATAGAACTAGAGCAGAGCATAACGCCATGATAAATGTTTGTGCCATTGGCCCAAACATTTTTCCTTCAACTCCAGTCAGGGCAAATAACGGGACAAACACAATTATAACAATGAGTTCACCAAAGCCTGCTGCAGAACGAATTTCTATAGCTGCCTCGGTTACATATTTCTTAACTTCATCTCTTGTTAGTTCTCGACCTATTCGTTTGCCTTCTTTTTGAAGCTTATGGACGCAATTTTCAATTACAATAACGGCACCGTCGACGATAATACCAAAATCTAATGCTCCAAGACTCATTAAGTTTCCAGAAACATTTTGCCACTTCATAAGAATAAAAGTTATCAATAAGGAGATCGGAATAATTAGAGAGGTAATAATAGCAGCTCTTAAATTACCGACTAGTAATAAAAGAAATAAAATAACAAGAGCAGCCCCCATGAACAGATTATGCTGAACAGTGCCTAGCGTAGCATTGACCATATTAGATCTATTATAAATAACTTGTAATTCGACCCAAGATGGTAAATCCTTTTCAATCTCTTTTATTTTATCAAATATATCAGTTGAAACTGTTCGGCTATTTTCACCGAGCAACATAAAGGCCGTGCCAATGATCGATTCTTCGCCATTAACAGTTGCGGCGCCAGTTCTAATTTGCTTATCAAATTTTACATTGGCAATATCCTTAACTTTAATGACTTTATAATCGGAGAGTCTTTTTACAACAACGTTTTCAATATCTTTAAAGTTCTTTAAAAGCCCAACACCTCTTACTAAAAGCTGTTCACCTGTTTGCTGAATGTATCCACCACCGACATTTTGGTTTGAGTTTTCAATAGCATTCTCAATATCATCAAAGTGAAGTCCATACTTTGCGAGGAGTTTAATATTCGGTTGAATGAAAAACTGTTTTTCATAGCCACCAAT
>CAXBMT010000023.1:0-19732 GCA_963976925.1 uncultured Bdellovibrionales bacterium | reverse complement strand
ATCTTCAATCGTTATGATTTTTGAATCATGTCCTGCCGTATAGACGTCAGCTTCAGTGAGTTTTGTTGTGTTCAAATCACAAGCAAAAAGTTTTCTTTTATCATAGTGACCAAGATCAACTCCTGTGGCAGAAAAGTTATAAGAGCGATTAATCACTTTTCCATTTAAAGAAGCTGCGGCAGACCCGCCAACAATCGCTATTTGATTATCAGTCGCTAGCTTTTTGATTGCCTGATAATGCTCATTTTCTCCCAAGGGAAGATACGGGGAAGGACCTTGCCCATCACTCATGGAGTAGAAGACTTCAGGTAAGAAGGCGACAACTGCGCCTGAGCTTTTAGCTTCCTTTAAAAAAGTATTTAGTTTTTTAAGATTGACCTCTGGATTTAAAGCAGAGGTCATTTGAATAACTGCTATTTTCATAAAGCTGGAATATACTTTCCAATAGCAAAATATTGGAATCCTTGAGCTAACACTTTTTCAGTATCATAAAGGTTTCTGCCGTCATAAATAACTGGTTTGTTTAAGCGAGTTTTGACTTCATCCCAATCTGGAAAAGCGAACTCGCGCCACTCTGTCATGATAACCAGACCATCAGCTTTATCAAGAGCATCGTATTTTGTTTTAACGACTTCAACACTTGAATCGATTCCCAGCTCAACCATTTCTTTCATAAAGTTTTTAATCGCAACGGGATCGAAAATTCTTACCTTAGCTCCGGCTTGCACTAGCGCTTTAGCCATATAGATAGAAGAACTCTCTCTTACATCATCTGTATTGGCTTTAAAGGCTGCTCCCCAAAAAGCAAAAGTCTTACCTTTTAACGACTGTTCACAGTTTTGAATTTTTTCAAACATACGAAGCTTTTGTGCATCGTTAACATCTTCAGTTGCTTGAACAATCTTAAGATCCATTCCGTGCTCTTTCGCTGTATGCATAAGAGCTTTTACGTCTTTAGGAAAACATGATCCACCGTAACCTGGACCTGGGTAGAGAAAGTGTTTCCCAATTCTTTGGTCACTTGAAATTCCTTTTCGAACTTCATTAACATCTGCACCTGTAAGGTCACAGAGTTTAGCGATTTCATTAATAAACGAAATCTTTGTCGCTAGAAAACAATTGGCGGCATATTTAGTCATCTCCGCTGAGACATTGCTCATCATGAAGATTGGATTACCTTGACGAACAAGAGGAGCGTAAAGTTCTGCCATCGCATCAGCTGCATCTTTTTCACTGTGGCCGATAACAACACGATCAGGGCGCATAAAGTCTTCAACAGCACTGCCCTCTTTTAGAAACTCTGGATTATTAACAATACTAAACTTCTTAGATGTATTTTCTGCTACTAAATCACGAACCATTTTAAAGGTTCCAACTGGCACAGTTGATTTAATGACAATGATCGCGCCATCATTAATTTTTTTTGCAACAGAGATAGTCGCAGCTTTTAGATATTTTAAATCTGCTTGGCCATCATCGGAAGACGGCGTACCCACTGCAAGAAAAACTGCTTTGGCTTTACCTACAGAATCATAGTCAGTTGAAAAGCTCAGACGACCTGATTCAATATTTCTTTCCAAGAGATCACTAAGACCTGGCTCATATATTGGAGACTTCCCCTGCTTTAGAGTTTCGATTTTATTGGGATCGATGTCGATACAAGTAACATCATGTCCAATTTCAGCAAAACATGTTCCGCTGACTAGACCAACGTAACCAGTACCAATTACAGAAACTTTCATTCCTACTCCTAAAGGGGTGTGCACGGTGCTAATGGGAGGTTATTATAACGATGACTTTATTATCAGACTATTTTTTAACGATGCGTTATTTTTATGTTTAAAGCATTACTAAAAGTTCTATTTGCTGCAGCTATTGTTACTTGGCTATTAAAGAGTGGAAAACTCGACTTTAGCCTCGTGGGACAATCAATTAGAAGTGGTTGGAGCTGGCTTATCTGTATAATGCTTATTGTCGTACAAGACGCCGTTTCCGCTATTCGCTGGAGAATCCTACTAAAAATTAAATCTGAGGCAGATCTTCCAATTCTCAGCATGTTTAAACTTACTTGGATTGGTTTGTTTTTTAATTCCGTTCTTCCTGGTGCTGTCACCGGAGATCTAATCAAGCTCGTCTATGCTAGAGATCTAGATCGTAAATTGGATAGAACTTTTCTTGTTACAACAGCTCTTGTTGATAGGATCTTAGGGCTTATCGGTCTGCTGTTTCTGCTTGGAATGTTTAGTATTTTCAATTATTCAGAGCTAGCTTCATACGGCGATAAGATGAGAAATATCCTACACTTCAATTTCTTATTATTTGCTGGTGTTATTTTCTTTTTAGCTCTTTTATTTTTACCAGAAAAAATCACACTACCTATTCGTGATCTCATGAGTAAGATTCCTCTTCTTGGTGCAAAAATAAAGAAAACTCTCGATCAAGTTTGGCTTATTGGTGCTAACAAGAAAGCCATCATCAAATGTCTTTTAATTAGTGTGGCCCTACAGTTTTCAAACGTTTTAGGCTTTTGGATCATCACTGCACCTTTTTATGGAAAAGAACTAAGCATCATGCAAGTCTTCACCTTTGTGCCTCTAGGACAGATGGCTGTCGCGGTTCCAATCTCTCCAGCAGGGGTTGGTGTAGGTCATGTAATTTTTGAAACTCTTTTTTCTTTTGTAGGAATTGCCAGAGGGGCCTCACTTTTTAACCTCTATTTCCTATGCATTATCTCTGTAAACCTTTTAGGCTTCTTTCCATATGTCTTATCCGGTAAACGACATGAGCTTAGCGAAGCCAATAAAATGGAAGCAGAACTACCATGAAGATTTACGGAATAGCCTTTATTAAAAATGGCGTTAAGTACGACTTTCCGTTCAAAGAAAGTCTTCTTTCAATGGCTAAAATAGTCGATAAAATTTACGTCAATGTTGGCATAAGTGATGACTCTACTTTGAAAGAGGTTCAAAAGGTCTCCAACGTAGAAATCATAGAGGTTGATTGGGATGATCGACGAAGTGATGCCGGTCATATCCTGTCAGACATGACGAATATTGCGATTAAGAAAATGCGAGAAGAAATCAAAGATGAATCAGCCTGGGCAATATATCTCCAAAGTGATGAAGTCCTGCATGAAGATGATCTTCCCCTAATTAAAGAAGATCTTATTAAGGCTCACCAAGAAGACTGCGATGTTCTTCGTTTTCGTTATATGCACTTCTGGCAAAAAAATGATCGTATCGCCATTGGCAAACGTTGGTACCCGCAAGAAATAAGAGCTTTTAAAGTTGCCTCCCCTATCCTTAGTCATGGTGATGCCCAGACTTTTGAAAATTGGAAGAAAGCTTATGAGACAGATGCTCATATCTGGCATTATGGTCACGTAAGAGACGAGAAAGCCTACAAAGCAAAACTCGACCAAATGAGTAAGTACTATCAGCGTGGACTTCGCCACTACCGTAAAAAGTTTCAGACATGGATTAAAGATACATTCTTTGGTGAAAAGACTGTTGTTTTCTATGGAGATCATCCAGATGTGATGAGAATGCGAGTCGCAAACCAAGGTGGATATCCAGACGGGCCAGGTGTAGGCTCACTAAAGTTAACTGGTAACTACAAACGCTTCTCTGATCAAATGCTTCGAAAAATTAATACTCCAAGACTTGTAACTTCTGCATCAAATTCAGAAAATACTATTAAGACTGTGAATGTCGATAAAATTAAATATCACAGAAGTCTGTCACCAATATGTCGCGAGTGGACAGAAGACTTTAAACTTACGATTGAATTATCTAGGCAAAATATTGGGCTTAAGAAGCGCTAAAATTGAAGATCTTATCTGGATCGATATGACCGTATCTCTGCCATTTAGTCTTTAATTTCTCTAATTCAATTAGGAATTCATACTCTTGCTGAGGATCATCTTTTTTTCTAACGATCTTTGATTGTTTCTTTAGAGTTGATCTGACTTCTTTAGGAATAAAAGTCATACCTTCTAAAAGATAATTCTTATCTTGATATCCAACAACACGACAGATGGCCAAGTCTCCTTTAAGCATGGGAGGTGTCTCATGATCACCGGCCAGCTCGACTTTTTTATCGTGCAAAATATCTTTTAATACATGTTTTCCAGAAAAACTTTTTCCAGTGTATTCAAAAAGTGAGTGATTAATATTTAAAAGACAAAGAGCAACGTCATCAGCGACTTGTGAAGCCTCAAGATATTCACGGATAAATGGGCGCTCAAATCTTTTTGAAATGAATTGGAGTAAAAACCAATCGTTGAAAGAACTCATCTTACTTTCGAAGTCTTCATCGTCTTCAAAAGCAATTCCAGTTTTATTAAAGTATTCTTCTTTGGCTTCAATAAGAATCTTGTAATAATCCCCAGTCGTGTAGAGAGATAGCGCTTTATCTAAATGTTCTTTAATTACTGGGCTCATAAGCTTTTAATTGTGCTCAGCGGGAATCGATTTGTAAATATGCGAAAGTACAAGATTTAGTCGTCGACTTTTAAAACGGCTAGGAAAGCCTCTTGAGGGATTTCCACATTTCCGACCATCTTCATTCGTTTCTTACCCTTCTTCTGCTTTTCGAGAAGTTTTCTCTTACGCGAGATGTCACCACCATAACATTTTGCCAAAACGTTCTTACGAAGAGCCTTCACGGTTTCACGAGAAACGATCTTCGCTCCAATAGCAGCTTGGATTGCAATATCGAATTGCTGACGATCAATAATTTTCTGAAGCTTTGAAGTCAGATCCTTGCCTTTATAGTGGGCCGTAGATCTGTGACAGATAAGCGATAAGGCATCAACCTTTTCACTATTAAGTAGAACATCAACCTTAACCAGATCGCTGGACTCATAGCCTTTGATCTCATAATCCATTGAGGCATAACCTTTAGTTAAGCCTTTTAGTTTATCGTAGAAATCAAAAACCATTTCCGACAACGGAAGATCATAAATCACTTGGACTCTATCTTCAGTAATATACTTTAATTCATTTTGACGACCACGACGATCTTCACAAAGCTTAATAATTCTTCCAACAAATTCATTGGGCACATGAATTGATAAAGAAACCATTGGCTCATAAATTTCTTCAATTAATGTTTGATCTGGCATCTTTGAAGGATTATCAATCTCAAACTCTTCACCAGAACTCAGCTTGACTCGATAACCAACAGAGGGAGCAGTTGAGATCAAGTTAAGATCATAAGAACGCTCAAGTCTCTCTTGAATAATATTCATATGAAGAAGACCTAAGAAGCCACAACGAAATCCAAGACCAAGTGCCGCAGAAGTTTCTGGCTCATAAGTAAAAGAAGCATCGTTAAGAGCAAGCTTTTCAAGAGATTCTTTTAGATCTTCATAATCTGGTGCATCGACTGGAAAAATCCCGCAAAAAACCATTGGCTTAACTTCTTTATAACCGCCAAGGCTTGGAGTATTTTTAGCTTTTGAGCTAACAACAGTATCTCCGATTTTGATATCGCGAATTGTTTTAATTCCACAAATCATCATACCAACTTCACCAGCCTCTAAAACCTTAATATCGGTAAAGAAAGGTGAATTAACTCCAAGCTTTAAAACTTCATAAGTTTGATCCGAGTGAAGTAAGTGAATTTGATCCTTAACTTTAATTGTTCCTTCAAGAATACGAACGAGAACAACAACACCTTGATATGGATCAAACCAAGAATCAAAGATCATGGCTTGAAGAGGATTTTCAGGTTTACCTGTTGGATGAGGAATCTTTTCAACGATCGTCTCTAAAAGAGCGTCGATACCAATTCCTGACTTCGCTGAAACCAGCGGAGCATCACTAGCGTCAATTCCGATAATATCTTCAACTTCTTTTTTAACTTTTTCTGGATCGGCGTGAGGTAGATCAATTTTATTAACCACCGTAACGATTTCAAGATCGTTCTCAATCGCCATATAAACGTTAGCTAGAGTCTGGGCCTCAACACCTTGAGAAGCATCAACAACTAAAAGAGCCCCATCACAAGAAGCAAGTGATCGACTAACTTCATAAGTAAAATCTACGTGGCCAGGAGTATCGATTAAGTTAAACTGATAAGTCTTACCGTCTTTAGCTTTGTACCAAAGTCGAACAGTCTGAGCTTTAATGGTAATTCCGCGCTCGCGCTCAATATCCATATTATCGAGCAAGCGGTCCTTGCTCTCTCTTTGACTAACTGTTTGAGTTATTTCAAGCAGACGATCGGCAAGTGTCGATTTACCGTGATCGATGTGAGCAATAATAGAAAAGTTTCGAATCAGCGTCTGATCCATTTATTTCCCGACCTTTAACACGTTAAGTTAAGAGAATACTTCGGAGGACAATACCATAAGGTAGTAATCGAGGGAACTATCTTTGCCGCGAATTGGGATAACGTTGGCGTAACCTTTAAAGATAGGCTCAAGCTCAGCCGCTTCTTCGCTAGCTTTTGTCTCAGCACCCTCTTCGCCTTCTTCATCATCCCAGTCCTCTACTTCGGCTTTTCCTGGAATAATAACTTCGGCATTTTCAATCTTAGAGCGGCGCTTAATCGCTAATTCATAGCTATTAATAATGGTTTCAGGAATCGGACTCTCTTTCATGGCCTTACCAAGAACGTCATCAGACTGTACTTGAAGCAATGAATAAAGCTGATTATTCATATAGATCAGCTGACCTTGAGCGTTAGCAACCATAATAGGTTTTCTCACCATATTGGCCAAAGCATCAAACTTTCTATTTTCAACTGAAATTCTATCGGCTCGAAGCTCTTCAAAGACCTTAATCGAGTGAATCATCTTATTCATCTCGCGAGCAATTTCACCAATCTCATCTTCTTGAGAGTAGTAAATGGAAACGTCGAAGTTACAGTCTTGCAGCTCTCGAATAGCGTCTTTAATTTTCTTAAACGGCAACGCAATCTTTCCGGGCACCACCAGTCCTAACAGAATGGTTCCAAGAAATCCGATGATCAGTGTCACCATCATATTTCGTTTAGTTTCATTCACGATTTGCTTAATCTTTTTATCGCGCTCGACGTTTTGGAAGTACTGAATATCTTGAAACTCTGAAAAGGCTTCCAAAATTTTATCCGCTAGATCTCCAATGGAAGCCATACCTGCATTGTCTCGATTAAACATGGTGGCTTTGGATAAAACTAGCCGCAAGGAATCCACATAAGCCAGCATCTGCTGGATCACTTTTTTAACATCAGGGTCACGATACATGACATCAAGACGTTGCAACTGAGAGGTAAAGCTTTCGCATAAGTTTAAAATACGATCAACTGTCGCAGGTGTCGCTTGTTCGGTAAGAATTCTTCTTTGATATTTCAAAATACTGACTGCAGAAATTCTAATTTCATCCGTCAGTAGAGTGACTTTATTAGATTGCGTCGTAATATTTTCAATATCTTTATTAAGAGAGTTTAGAAAATGAAAAACAGTGAACGCTAAAACGAGAACAACAGCGTTAGCGACGATAAAACTAAAAGCGACTCTATTTTTAAGCGACAAATTCATACTAACTGTCCGCCAAATCAGCAAAGAGCTTATTAAAGTTTTTCTCAGAGCCGACTAAAACCACAATATCATCGGCATCAATAACATCCATAGGCATGGGAGAATCATTGATATCAACCCTAAAGGTAGCTTTACCATCCTCAGCTATATAAGGAACACGCTTTTGAAGGGCAACAATATTAAGATTATAGTTTTGACGAATCTTACTCTCCACTAGAGTTCGACCTTCAAAACGTTTACCAAGTTTAAGTTCAACAATTGAGTAACCAGCAGCAAAGTTATAGCGCTGGAGAACGTGAGGAGCGACGATCTTTGAAGCAATGATCTCGCCCATTTCTTCTTCAACTTTAATAATTTCAGAAGCACCGATTTCATGCAAAACGTGTTCATGTAAAACTGACGTAGCACGAGCAATAACTCGACCAACACCAAGTTTACGAAGCATCGTCACGGCTAGAATACTCATTTCAATATGGTCACCGATGGCCACAACGGCGACATCGACATCAGAAATATTAACAGAACGAAGAGCTCGCTCGTCAGTAACATCAAGAGATACAGCATGAGTCACCCGATCTTTAATACGATCGACTAGTTCTTCATCTTTATCAATTGCGACAACCTCTGCGCCTTTTTCATAAAGTCGCATCGCAGTTTTCGCTCCAAATGTACCAAGGCCAATAACGGCAACAATCATTTTAAACGTCCTAAGGGGTTGAAACTATTTTAACCTGTGTTATCAACCGATCATAATCCGACCTTCCGGATAGTCAAATTTGCCTGTTTTATTCTCACGTTGGCCAATCGCTAGTAGAAGAGTCAGTGGTCCTATACGACCAATAAACATAACTATTGTAATTGTAAGCTTCCCGACGGTTGAAAGAAGCGGAGTAATACCTAAGGAAAGTCCTACAGTTCCGCTAGCCGATACAACCTCAAACATCACTGACAAAAAGCTTTGTTTACTCTCAAGTCTCATCATCACAAGAATAAAGACTGAGACTAAAATAAGCGAAATAAACGTAATGGCAATTGTTCTCACAACAACGGCAGGAGAAATTTGTCGATCAAAGATATGAACCGACTTTTCATTCTTAATAGTCGAAACAATGGACTGAATAAGAATAGCCAGCGTTGTTGTTTTAATACCACCGGCAGTTGATCCGGGAGATCCACCAATAAACATAAAGAGGCACATCATATAAAGCGTATAAGAGTGCAGATTTCCAAGTGGCAGAGAGTTAAATCCAGCGGTTCTTAAGGTTACACTTTGAAATAATGAAATCTGCATTTTTTCCCAAAGCGAATAACCATCAAGGGCATTTAAGAATTCGCCAAAGAAAATAAAGACAGCAGCGGAGAAAATTAAAATCGCACTCGTCACGCAAACAATTTTTGTGTGAGCAGTAAGACGAACGATAGCTTTTTTACCAATAACAGTTAGTCTAAGTTCCCTAAGAACCGTAAAGCCTAAGCCACCAAGAACAATCAAGACCATAATTGTTCCATGAATTAATGGTTTGGTACCAAAACTTTCAAGACTTGTATCAAAAAGTGAAAAGCCGGCATTACAAAAAGCTGAGACGCTATGAAAAATTCCGTAATAAAGAGCTTGGCCAAATTCGAAGCCCTCCATGACAAAACCAACTGTTAAGAGCAGCCCACCCCAAAGTTCAATCACTAAAGTATATTTAATAATATCGAAGATCATATTAAAGACGTCTTCAAGACTTCCAGCATCGAAAATATCAAGCATCATAATTTTAGATTTCATTCCCATTGATCGACCAAGAATGATGGTCATCGATGCATAGAAAGTCATAATGGAAAGGCCACCAATTTGAATAAGAAGTAGGGTTACACCTTGGCCAAAAATACTATACTGAGTACCAATATTAAGTGTCGTCAAACCAGTAACGCAAACTGCAGACGCCGCCATAAAAAGAGAGTCTACAAAACTGTAACTCTCCCCCGTTGCTGAAGCGATGGGGAGCATTAATAAAAATGTTCCAAGTAAGATAACGCCTGCGAAAGAAAATAGAATAATTTGTGCCGGTTTTAGTGAAATTTGTCTTAAAAGATTACTCATGGAAAAGGCATTTCTTGGCATACCACTCAAATCCATCTCAATCTCTTCAACCTCATCTTCACTGGCATCATATAACGATAGAATAGTTGAAAGCAGGTGCGCCGAAGAAAGCCAAAAAGCAAACTCAGTATCCCCCCAAGTGATAACCATTGGAATGAATACAACCAAAGAAAAAACATATCTTCTTAAATAATCATCAATTCCTTTTGAAGCTAAAAAATTAATAACAACAGAAAAGAACAACACAAAGGGAATGACGACAGTTCCAAGTTCTAAAAATTGATTAACGTAATCAATTGACCAATTCCTAGGAAGTCGGTCTGTTAACTTGAGCGAGTAGACCAGAATAAAGAGACCGTTAAAAAATAACTCGATTAAAAACGGCAATTTTATAAAAATTTGAGACATATCAATATCATACACCGTAAGATCACTATTATTGTATGGGGCAAAAGCTTAACTTTTCTATTGATCATATCGATCCCTTGGGTCAGGGCGTTCACAAAGATGAATCGGGGGTGTTCTTTATCCCGAAAACTCTACCTGGAGACAAAGGTATTGCCGAAGTTGTAAAACGCTCAAAAGGCGTTCACTTTGCTCAACTAATAGAACTAACTGAAGAGAGTGAACATCGCATTAAGCCCGAGTGCGAGCACTTCTCGAGCTGTCCGGGCTGTCAGTTTTTACATACCAATTATGATTATGAGCTTGAAACGAAAAAGAATTCCCTAATTAGAATGCTTAAACCTTTAGATGTTAACCAAGTCACCAGCCACGAAGCTCCGCGTCGTTTCTCATATAGAAACAGAATGCAACTTCACTACGACTTAGATGAAAATAAATTAGGCCTTAGAATTCCATCAGGAATTGTATCGATTCCAAAGTGCAAACTTCCAAATGCTAGACTTATTCATGCTTTTCAAGAGCTGCAACTCAACTGGAAAGATCTTGTCATGGATCAAGGTCAACCTCGCCGTGGTCATATTGAAATCTACACTCAAAGTAACGGAACTGTTCAAACAAGCATCAATAAGCCCTATGCAGACGGCGGCTTCACCCAGGTCTTTGCTCAAATGAATGAGAAAGCTATTTCAGTTGTTCAAGATTTCACTGCAAAACTTGAAATAAAAACTTGTTTGGACCTTTTTGGAGGTTCAGGAAATCTGTCGCGCCACCTTGAATCAAACACACTAGTCGTTGATAGTGCTACTCCAAGCTTGGAGCTTACAGCTCATCAAAAATTTTATCAGTTAGATCTTTTTTCAAATAGCGCTCTGCATGCATTACAAGAAAAGGTTCATCCTCCTATTGATTTAATGCTAGTCGATCCACCCAGGTCTGGCTTTCAAGGTTTAGAGAAATTTATAGAGGCTTATGATCCAAAATATTTGGTCTACATGAGTTGCTTTGCTCCCACGATGATAAGAGATCTAAGGCAGCTTAAAAAAATGCAACTCGAAGTTCACCTACTAGATTTCTTTCCATCAACTCATCACCTCGAAACATTGGCCCTGATCAAACTAAAATAGTCGGAATATTTTAGATACGCGTTAAGTTGCCATAATTGTTAAGCAGTTCTACAATTTGAATAAGAATAAACGGATTTATTCACGAGGCTTTTTAATGAAATATTTATCAATTTTTATTGTACTTCTAGCTTTAGTTTCTTGTGCCTCTAATGATCTTAGAGATAAGTCGCCCGAAGAAAGAAAAGCTGATCTTTATTATAATCACGGTACACAAGCTTTACTCGCAAAAGATTATACGACTGCGCTCAATCACCTACAAAAAGCCGTTGCTATTACACCAGATGATACTAAGGTTCTTAATAATTTAGGCATGGCCTATTATTTTAAAGGCGAAGTTTCTACTGCCCTTAAGTTTTTAAATGATGCAATTGATAAAGATGAAAAAAATTCAGATGCAAGAGTTAATCTTGCTGGGATTTATTATGCACAAGGAAGAACTCAACTCGCCCTAGAGCAATATCAAATCGTAACGAAAGATTTAATTTATCCATATCAGTTTAGAACTTATTACAATATGGCGATCATTAAAGAAAAGCAGGGAAAAGTTCAAGAAGCAAGACAGCTACTTGCTAAGTCTATTGATGAAAACAAAGGCTATTGTCCTGCCTATTACTTAACGGGTCAGATGAATGAAAAAGCTCAAGACTTGAAGTCGGCTCTAACAAGCTATCAGGATGCAACCAAAGGCCAATGCTACGAAGAGCCTGCTCCTCATTTTTCTCAGGCAAAAGTTCTGATGAAACTTGGTCGCTACGCTGAAGCACAAGAGAAGCTCGAAATGGTCATGGAGAAGTTTTCAAGAACTCCTTATTTTCCAATGGCATCACAAGAGCTGGCTAAGCTTAAAAAATCTACAAACTTAAAAGAAGAAAATTACTTACAAAAAGCTCGTATGCAAATGGATAAGCTTAGAGATAGCGAAAATGCTGAGCCACAAACCTATCAAGGTGCTAGCTTCTAAAACGGGAAATCCTTATGAGTGAAGAAATGAATGAAGATGCTAAGCACACTCCTTTAATCGGAACTATTATCCGTGAAGCGAGAGAAAAGAAAAAAGTCTCAATTAAGATCGTCGCGCAACATACAAAGATTTCGTCGACCAATCTTGAAGCGCTTGAGTCAAACGACTTTTCTAAACTGCCTAATGAAGCCTATGTAAGAGGTTATGTTAAGTCATGCTCAAAGCTACTTGGTCTTAACGAAAGTGAGAGCCTTGCGATTTTACAATCAAATTACGACGCTTTAGAAAAACCAAAGAGAATTCTAGAAAAGATTGAAGAAAAGAAAGAGCAAGAATCAAAAGAAAATAATCAATTGATCATTAAAATGCTCGGTGTTGTCGTCGTTGTCATCATTTTCGTTTTTCTTATTACCAGTGGTTCAGACAAGAAAAAAGAAGCTTCAACTGATGGAACTGACATAGCTCAAGTTGAAGAAGACGTAGTAGATGATGAAGACGAGACCATCACTCCCGTCGTCCTATCAAACAATACGCCTTTAAAGACGGAAGCTACGCCTACCGTAGCTCCAATTCCTGAAGCAACTATTAAGCCAACTCCAGTTCCAACTGAAGCGCCAAAAGTAGTTGAAAAAGAAGTTAAGAAAGAAGAAGCGAAAAAAGAAGAAGAGAAAGAAGAGATCAATCTTCGTCCGATCACTGGAACCCTTTACGGTTTTGATAATTCGGCTTCAGAAGATCAACTCGATGAATGGCTACCAAGTAACTTCAAAGCGAATGTAACTGAAGGCAAACAAAACGTTTTCATTAATGCTGTTAATCGCGACACTTGGCTAACTTATCAAGTCGATGGCGGCGAGATTAAAAAGTTTATTTTGAAAAAAGATCAAAAGCTTTTTGTGACTGGTGAAGAGATTCTTTTCTTTTTAGGAAACTTTAACGTAGCAAAGATTTTCTTAAATAATAAGCTCTTATCTATCTCATCAAGATCTGGTGTTAAGAGTTTAGTCTTCCCACAAGAGAAAGCTAAAGAACATTTCTATCCGCTGTTTATTTATAAAGATAATGGTAGTGTGATTAATTCTAAGACTTTTAATAGCCAAAAAGATCAGTAATCTAACTGGCCCAATCTAATTTTTTATAAGATCGAATACCAAAGCCTAGTGCTAGAACACTAGGCATGAAGACCACAAACCAAGATGGAACAATTCCACTTTGCGCCAGACTGACTCCGCTAAAAAAGGCTGCGTAATAAAGAATTAAAACCATGAGGCCTAGGACAGAAGTATTCTTAGCTTTACCTCTACCCTTTTTAATTCCTAGTCCAAAACCTAAAAAGACAAAAACTAGAACCTGGATAGGCGTATTCCAACGACTCCAATATTCAATTTCCATTTTTGCGATTCGCTTTTGATCTTCGCTCTTGTTAGCTTTGACGGATTTGATTTGTTTCCATAATTGATTATTGGAAAGCATGGAATCTTTTGCGATAAACCCAGGCTGTCCCCCACCGGCAACCAGAGGGAAGTCGTATTCTTTAAAAAGAATTTTTTCAGAATCATTTCCGTCTTTACTGGTTCTTACAATATTACCGTTTGTTAGGTGTAGGCGCATGGTAGGAAAGCCAATGCCTTCATATTCTTGTTTGATGATGACACCTTTTTCAGCAAAGATAACATTTTCAAGTCCGTCATCTGATTCGCTTTGAATAAAGACATCATTAAGTTTTTGCCCCTGATCAGTAACTTCTTCGGCAAATAAAATTACTCCCGGAACATCAGTAAAAAATTGTCCCGCCTGAATATTCATCGTCATGCCTTTTGAAGTCAGCTTGATCACTGTGTTTCTAAACAGCAGCTTTGAATAAGGGATAAGGTTTCTATTAAGAGCAAAGATTGCAATGGAAACAAGAATTCCCATAACAAGAATTGGTTTTAAGAGCATAAGCTTTGTCATACCAAAAGAACGCATGGCAACAATCTCGGAGTCTTCACTTAACTTATTTAGAGTAATAATCGTGGCAAATAACGCTGACAAAGGAACTGCCATGGGTAAAAAAGAAACCGCGATGTGCCCGAACAGCTCTACCACTGATCCTAAATCAACACCGTTATTAACGACGATGCTCGTCAAACGAAATAACTGAGAGGTTAATAGAAAGGTTACAAAGAAGCCGCACGCCAACACAAAGGGTGGTAAAAAATTAATCGCTAGGTATCTTTGAATCAAGCTCGGCATTCACTTGTCTCTTTAGTCGTTCGTGGCCATTATGGGACTCGTTTTAGTAACTATTTTAGGAGATAGATTGTGAATATCCAACTAAAGTTTAACGCTTCTGCCCATTCTTCAGATGAATTGGTCATTCTACCATCCTTCAGCAAAGGCAAAGGTGACAAAGCCACTCTTGTCGATTCTGATTGGACCAAGGAACTACGAAGCACATTCAAAACTATTAAATCAGCTAGTACTTTTAAAGGTGCTAAGGGTTCTTCCTTTCAGTTTAGCACAGCTGAAGGTGTTAGCATTTTAATTATTGGCCTAGGGCAAAAGTCTGACTATGACTTTGAAGCTCTTCGTCGTGCAACAGCTGCTATTGCTAAGAAAATTTCTGCTAATAACGAAAAAGCGTCTATCGAGATCGACGGATTTATTGTTAAAAATAAATTAGAAGAAAGTATGACGGCTTTTGCTGAAGCTTTCTATATGACGACTTATGCGTTTGATAAGTATCTAGCAAAAAAGAATAAACCAAAATTAAAAACTCTCTTTATCGACAGCAAACAAAAAGCTGCTGCCGCTAAAAAAGCACAAGCTGCTTTTGATCAAGGTAAGATCATTGCTGAATGTGTAAATGTTGGTAGAGATTTTGTTAATGAACCACCAAACGTTTTAAATTCTGTCACTTATTCTAAAGAAGTAGAAAAAGACGTTAAAGCCAATCTTAAAGGCGTTAAGGTTAAAATTCTTGGAAAAGCTGAGCTTAAAAAAGAAAAGATGAATATGTTTCTTTCTGTGAATAATGGTTCAGCTCATGATGCGCGTCTTGTTCATC
The DNA here is from genome assembly GCA_963976925.1 of uncultured Bdellovibrionales bacterium. Lineage (GTDB taxonomy): Bacteria > Bdellovibrionota > Bacteriovoracia > Bacteriovoracales > Bacteriovoracaceae > UBA4207. The sequence continues at coordinate 4,579 of CAXBMT010000023.1, read as the reverse complement.
TTGAGTACACGCCTAAGAAAGCAACTAAGAAAACTAAGCATATCGCACTTGTTGGCAAGGGCCTAACTTTTGATACTGGTGGATATTCATTAAAGCCAGGTGGCTCAATGATGAATATGAAATTTGATATGGCTGGTTCGGCGACAGTTTATGCTGCTTTCAGAGCAGCTGTAGCGCTTGGTCTTAATGTTAAAGTTTCATGTTTTCTTGGTATGACAGATAACGCAGTTAACGAGCATGCCACTATGCCTGATTCAATTGTGAAAGCTAGAAATGGCAAGACAGTTGAAATCTTAAATACTGATGCTGAAGGCCGCTTAGTGCTTGGTGATGTTTTATCATACGCTAGCGACTTAAAGCCTGATGCAATTATCGATGCGGCCACTCTTACTGGTGCTTGTCTGGTTGCTCTTGGAACTGAAGTTTGTGCTGTTCTTGGTAATGACAAGAAACTAACTGACAATCTTCTAAGTGCTGCTAAAGATGCTGATGAATATATGTGGCCTCTTCCAATCATTGAAGAATGGCGCGACGATATGAAAGGCTCAATGAGTGATTTAAAAAATATTGGTGGATCAAGTTTTGGTGGAACAGCTAAAGCTGCTGCCTTTTTAGAAAACTTTGTAGGTGAAGGCGTTTCATGGGCGCACCTTGATATCGCCGGTGTAGGGGACAGCCAAAAACATCTTCCATACTGCCCAAGCAAAGGTGCCTCGGGTATTATCGTCAGAAGCCTTGTACGTTTTCTTGCTAATCAAAAATGAGCCAGTCGCCCATTTTTAATATCGTTTTAGTAGAGCCCGAAATTCCAGGTAACACTGGATCCATCGGGCGTACTTGTTTAGCTTTAGGGGCTCGCCTTCACTTGGTGCGCCCTTATGGCTTTTCTCTTGATGAAAAATCAGTCAGACGAGCGGGTCTTGATTACTGGAAGCATGTTGATCTGGTTGAATATGATTCACTCGAAGAGCTGTTAGAAAAAAATCAACCTGAGTGCATTTACTTCTTTTCTAAAAAAGCCACGAAGCCTCTTTATGAAGCTGAGTTTAAGCGTGACTGTTGGCTTGTTTTTGGAAAGGAGACAGCTGGCCTTGATGATGAACTTATGGAGAAAAACTCAGATCGCCTTTTAACTCTACCAATTTACTCTGAACATGTTAGGTCATTAAATCTTTCAAATGCCGCTACAGCAGTAGCTTACGAAGCCCTTAGACAGATTAATTTTAGACAGACAAATATATAGATTAATTTGCATTTTTTTACTCACAAGCCTTCCCCAAAGACCGAAAGGTTCTTTGCATGAACTTTACACCCGTAAGAATTTCTACTTTAAGACCAGATCTACCTTTGAATTTCGAAGTTTATATCTATTTTAAAGAACAGCACCTTTTATATGTAAAACATGGTGATGCAATTGAGCGTGAGAAGTTTAATCAGCTTAAAAAGCAAAAGATCACCAAATTCTTTATTAAGACCGAGGAAGAGTTAAACTATCAGGAATTTTTAGATAAAATTCTTAGCGATACAATCGCCGATGAAGGAATTGATCTTGATACCAAGGTTGATCTGGTTCAAGGGACTGCGTTTGTTGCCTTTGAGCGCATGCAGAATGACCCTAAATCACAAATATCCTACCAGATGACAAAGACCGCAGCTAAGAGTGTTGCACGAGTTGTAATGGGAAATGAGGACGCTCTACAGGCTCTTTATGAAAAAGAAGCTGAAGTCGGCGAAACGGTTGTTAATCACTCTATGAATGTTTGCGCGATCTGCGTTAAATTAGCTGAGATGCTTAAATGTAATGGAAAAGAAATCGAGACAATCTCAATTGCAGCTCTTATACACGATCTAGGTTTAGGTGACGAACAAACAGCGCTTTTTAGTAAAGATAAAGACAGTTTTTCTTCAGCCGACGTGATTACCTATAACAAACACACCCGTGAGGGTTTAGAAGAACTCAAGTATCTTGATTGGGTTAGCACTGAAGTTATGAATCTCGCTCAAAATCATGAAGAGAACTTAAGTGGTATGGGTCCTTATAAGAAAACTAAGCTTACAAAATTAGAAGAAATCCTCTCTCTAGTGAATGCCTACGATAAGGCAGTTCTTTTAAGTGGAAAAAAACCACTAGAAGTCATTAAAGATTTCAAAATGAATGGCATTGGAAAATATGATTTAAAAATGATTCAAAGTTTAGAGCGAGTGATTAAAATTGGCTTTAGTTAATCTTTTCGATCTTCAAGATCAGTCACAATGGCATCAAGCTGATCGATGTCACTATCAGCATTTAGCTTTTTAAATTTCTCTACTAAGATTCTAAGTCGTCCAATGAAAGATTCGAATTGCTTCATACTTGAAATATCTTCGCCATTTTTGATTGATTGAATCATCTTAACTAGAACATCAACTGTGTCGGCCAAAACTCCAGCAGCGACCTCGTTGAGATTATGACTTGTACTTTGCATCGCCTTATCGGCGACAAGCTTTCCCATCTCACAAAAATTAGCAATGAGATCAAGCTCATAAAGCTTGGCCTGCATCTGCATTCTATCCATGGATTTATGAAAGCTTTTTAGTGTTTTTAAATCACCTGGATTGTCTTCATAGGCTTCAATGATAGACGCAACTTCTTCCAGCATACGATCAGCATGCTCTGTATACTCGACTCTATCTTCTTCACTTAAAAAACTGTCTGACAAAGCATCCTCAAAAAAAAAGGGCATCCCGAAGGACGCCCTTATTTTAGCATAAATTCGAAAAAGTTCTTAGAACCTATATGTTGCAGCGACACGTGTCATTAAATTATCCAGAGCAAGAACACCGTTCTGCGTTCTAGATTGTGTATCAGCTGTACCAGCTCTTGATAAAGTAGAGGTACCAATTACACCGTCAATATTAAGATTGCCAAAAGTTAGAGTTGCACCGGCATTAACTCTAGTTGAGTTTGGAATTGAACCCTTGCCTTCGTTGCCATAAATATCTTTAACTAAGTTTTGGACAACCAAATTAGCAGAGTTGAAGTTTTTGTTATCTCTATCTCCATAAAGATTATGTGTTAAGGAACCTCTTAGGGTGAGCCAAGAAGTAGCTGCATGCTCATAACCAACGGTTAATGGAACGATAGTATTTTTAACTTGTACTGTATTTGCAAGTTTTAATTCAATATCAACAGACTTGAATTGAACATTTGAAAAAAGAGTGCCATTTGAGTTTACAGCTTCAGTTACACCGTAACCAACAGAATAAGTATCAAACTTTCCTTCAGCAGTACCATTCTTACCAGCTTGAACAGTTGAAGTACCAGCAGTTACATTATTCCAACCAGCATAATTAAAGCTATCCTTTTGATCCCATTTAAAGCTCTTGTAAAAGCCATATAATCTTCCTTTGCCAAGAGAATAAGAACCACCCAAGTGGACTCCTAACTTACCTTCAAACTCTTGAGTAACCGTTCCACCAGTATTACCAGAACCAATCGATGAAGCAGCGTTTGTGGTAACTTCGTTTTTACCTTCGTTCATAAATGAAATATTTGCGTGTGCATCCCATTTCTCACCGATCAAACCAAGACGAACAGCTCCTGCTTTATCTTCTTGTTTTGTATTTTCATTTTCATTATTCATATAAACTAGGTTAGCACCCCACTTTACTCCAGAATTTAACTGACCAGCAGCAAACAAGTCTAATTGATTATCAGCAGTTGGAACTAACTGAGGAGCACTATTAGTACCTGAGAAGTTTACCGACGCGGCGTTTGAAGCAGAAGCAATTCTCAAAAAAGATGATGTATTTGATTCATTTCCAAGATAAGCACCATAAACAATCTCACCAACTTTTTTAAAGAAACCACCCTGAGCTTTTACAAGATTGTCTTGGTCTACAGTCGCAACTGAATTTCCAGAAACGTTACGTCCGATACCACCTAATTCAAAAACAGCTGAGTCTGCATAATTATAAACTTGTGCTGAGTTAAGAAATATATTTCGTTGATCTTGAATATAGTATGAACCTTCATTATCTAATTCATCTAAACCAAGTGCGATTAGTCGAGCTTGCGTGGCATAAGCCATTTGCGTCGACATTGCTAAAAATGCAATTCCTGCCAGAATTTTTTTCATCGATCTCTCCTTGAGGATTGAAAAAATTTATAACTTAAAACTAAATTTTAATAACTTAAAAGTATTGTGAAGAGTGGCTTCATTTTAAAAAAATTAATTTTTAAATTAGAACCAGTAATGAACCGCTACGCGAGTCATTAAGTTATCAAGAGCAAGGTTACCAACTTCAGATTGAGTAGTAGCGGCACGGTTTGTATCAGTTGTACCGATAACACCGTCAACTTTTAGCTTACCAAAGTTAAGAGTTGCACCAGCAGATACGTTAGTATTGTTAGCACGTGATGTAGTTCTTCCAGCTGTCTTAGAATCATTGATGATTACGTTTTGTGAAATAGATCCACGAACCGCAAGCCATGATGTCGCATCAGTTTCAAAACCGATAGTAAGAGGAAGCTCTTTTGTTTCAGTTTTAGTAGCACCAGTAATTTTTTGCTCTTCTTTATCAGCAATATACTCAATGC
>CAXBMT010000022.1:0-19806 GCA_963976925.1 uncultured Bdellovibrionales bacterium | reverse complement strand
GCGCAATCTTTTGCGGTAGCCCGTTTGGATGACCGACAACAACTAGTTCAGAGTTTTTACCGACATAAGTATTTCTTGAAAATTTAACAGGCTCAATACCTTTTACTTCACGATTAAGTTCAATCACAGCATAGCTTGTTGCAGTACTTGGATCATAAACTCGTTTAAGGACTTTTTCACATTTATAAAAATTATCTTTATGTCTTTCAAGACTCATAGATGAATCTTCTTGATGATAATTAAACATAAAATAAAAAAGATCATTCCAACAGTAGTGAGCCGTAATGCAGTGACCAGGTAATAATAATTTCTTTGGACCAACTAAAATACCAGAGCAATCATTTCTCATCGTAGGCTGATCAGCGAAGCGTTCATTTTCGCAAACACCGCGACCACTTAAAGGTCTTGTAACAATTGTCCAGTAACGTTGAAAGGTCCAACCCTTAAGTTCATCTTTATAAATTTGATATGCAACAGACCTTGATAACTCTTTAAGCCTAGGGTCATTCACTTTATAAAAATCAACACGATTGTCTTGATCATAGAGCGCCATTAAGTCAGTGGCGAAAATAAGAGTAAGTGCAAGAATTATAGTTTTCATGTCTAAACTCTATTTCAAAGAAAACCTCTTGAAAAATAGATCAGCAGTCTAAAGCGTATAAATCTTACATAAACGTCCAAAGAAGTTAGTTTTATGACACAATAACGCCGTGCACAATCACCGGAAACCAATATTTTCAGCTATATACGGCAAGCTAAAGCTACTTTTATTCGCTTTGCTCATGACTGTTTTAAGTCATCCATCCTTCGTTTCAGCCCTAGAAATTGAGAATCATGAAGTCTTAAAAGCTGTCTTAAGTGAAATGAGAAACTTGGGCAGTACTCCTGAGGTCTATCCCCTTTCTGAGCGTTATAGATTAGATCTCTCATTGGTTGATCTTGTCGATCAAGCTACAGTCATCGCAACAAAATATGAAGGCCTTAATGCTGTATTAAAAGAAGCTTATGCCGATCAAAATTTTACAAAATGGTTAGAGGTTTTAAATCTTCAAGCTGACTCAAATGAAAAGCTTAAAAAAGAATTAGATAAAAAACTCTATATGCAGTTCTACTCACCCAGTGGAATCGCCCTTCTACCTGATTATAAATATATCGATTTTCAAAAAATAAAAGACAATGCCAAACTATCGAATATTAAAAAGTATAACCGTATTGCTAATGATCCAGAGGCGAACGGCATCCTTTCTTTGTTTCAACTAAAAGAATGGAAACCATTTTACACCAAAGCTTTAAGTGTATCTAAGGTTCGTGAACTTAGGTTTAAAGAACTGAAAAAACTTAGAAGAACGTATTACAATGCAGTTCTAGAGCAGTATAAAAAGTACGATAAGTTTGCAAATTTCACTGTCAATCGTCACGGGCTTAAAGCGCTTTCGAACGAAAGTATGAACTCCAAAAGCCTTAGACTTTTTAATAAATTACAACAGCTACCAAACAAACACGAAATATTCTTTATCTTATCTCAGTCAATTACAAATATTCCTTACGCCGATGGGATGTTCGTTATAACACCAACTTTTATTCATAGGAATTTTAAAAAGGTTGAGGAAGAATTAAGAGAAATTACTCTTAATCAAATTATTCGATCAGATGATGATCAATACCTTTTAGCCGTGAGAAAATATCTTCAAAACAATATAGAAAAAGTTGAAAACGATCTAAAAGAATACAATCAGTCTAATCAATCAGATCTTAAAATTATTTATTTAGATCGACAGAAAAAACCAAGAAGACTTGAGGCTCTTGCAAATCTTGACACTCTTATTGAAATTTACCCCGACTCACCATGGGTAACAAAGGAGCGTGGAGTTCTTTTTGACAAAAATGGCAAAGAAATTTTTCTTGATAAAAGAGGTAAGCATTTCTTCTCTCGATTATTTAACGGGCTCATACAAACAGAGACCTATATATCAATTCTCGCTGGAACTGCGACCTTAGTATCTACCAGCGGCAACGTTCCTATTGCAATGAGCACTCAAAAGATTGTTAAAGAACTCATCAAAACAAAAAGATACGATAAAGAGTGGAATGAATTTTTAAAAGAAGCACCAAAGGATATTATAGATTCAATTCTTTTAGGCTCAGGTATCGGCGCAGGTAGACTCTATAAGATCATAGCCCTTGGTGCTGGTCAGGGTTTTCTTCAAAGCCTGCTAACCGGCCAAGACTTAAGAACAGGCGCGGCCGTAGGCGCAGGTTTAAACCTCATTCAGTATTATATTTTACCTAGAAGCTTTGCAAGACCGATGACTGATGGTTTTGATTCAAAGTCACTCGCTATGAACCGCAAGCTTGAGTTGCTCGAAAAGACGATTAAAGGAACAATCCAAGGCTCGACTGTAGCAGCTCTAGATGGTGAAAGCATTCTTGGTGGAGCTGTAAAAGGATCTATTTACGGCCTAGTATCGACTCAATTATTAATCTGGTTTGCCGGTACACGCTACAACCCATTCAAAGACTTTGAACATACAGAAATCGACGAAACGATGACTCTTGAAAATGAATATCAAAACCTTGTAGGTCGTGGCGGTGAGTACGCCATTGATCGTCAACTGATCCTAGACGCCAATTACCGTACAGGCGGATTGTTACCTGACATGATTTCAGCTTCCATCACTTTGCCAGGCAATGTCTCAATGTCAGATCAAGGCTATAAAAGACTAACGACGATGACTCACGAAGCATCACACTTAATGCAGCACCATCAATCAGGTGTCTTTGGGTTCTATCTATTCAGATATATTCCAACCAGCTTAAGGTCTGGTTACGACGGACACCCTGATGAAAACTTCTTAAAAGATATTCTTTAAACTGCTGTTAAGTTTTGCTGTTGATTAAGACGCGAGGTTGTAAGTACAACCTCATCTTCCATTCTTATAGCTTCAATTTTACCAACCTCAAATTTAGCGTCTAAGAAAATATTAAACTTGATACCTTTAATCTTATCTTCAATCATAATAAAGAATGGAGTCTTCTTTCTTACCTTAGCCAAGGCAGGTGAATGAATGCTTAGCTTAGTTTGGTCTAAGCTATAAGCTTCCTCGTTGTAACTTATTTGAATAGGCTCAGACTTATTCAGTTTCATATCATACATTGGGCCCCAGTCTCCCCAAACATTAAACGCTAAATCGTTTAAGTTAGGGATCAAGACCTTAACCTTTGTTTTGTGTAAGGGATCATTCCAATCGAACTGAACAACTTTATTAGAAAGCTTAGATAGTGTTAATTCCATAAACTTTTCTCCATCGAGTTCCAGTCTTTACCATCAAAGAGTAGAGCTTCATTATTAATAGGGTTTATCGAAACAATAGATAGCCAGTCGTTGCCAACAAGATCTGCTAGCATTTGGTGCTTTGAAATAATTTTTGAGATATTTTCAGGTGTCGCTTGAATAAAAACCTGTAGGCGCAATGGCTCATGATAGTACTCGCCCTTTTTAATAAGCGACTGCTGACTAAGTCCAGTCAAATAATCACTACCATTTCCTTGAATACAGCCTATTCCACCAACCACATTATGAAGAAGTTTATCACCGCTTCCGAACTTATCATTAGCAACGGTACTAGCGTAATACTGCATATTAATCCAGTTTGTAACAACCAATGGAGCTGTCATAATGAGCTCTAATATAGAAAGGTCACTATCCTTAGAAGCATCATAATCATGTAGAAAACTTCTGCCCTTTAGATCAACGTTCTTAGTAAGTGAACGATCAGCAATAATAAAGCTGGCATTACGGGCCAAACCCCACTCAGGACGTATCTCTGACCAATCAGTTGCCTTTAAACTAACCAACTGATCAAAAGCATCATCTGCATGATCTAGATCGAGAGCTTTAGACTTCTCTTTTCTTGTTTTTCTCTGAACAATAGTTAGGTTTTTAATGATCTCGTTAAGCTCATAATTAATCTTCATATCTATCTTTGAAGAATCAATATTCAGACTATCAAGAGTTGTATTATGAACGCCGGATATAAAAATTGTATCAGCTGGAATGATCATACCTTGTTGATTTAAAAATTTTCTAACCTCAGAGTCGTTTAAAATAGAAGCTAGGATCTTTGAGTTACCAAGCCCGCTGTGGCCGCTACAAGCTCCACAGTCTAAACCAGACGCATACGGGTTGTTGGCGGACTGACTTTCATGACCAAAAAATATGACATACTTAGAAAAGTTCTCGATAAGATTCATATTTTTTAGCGCATTCATACCTATCTTACATTTTAAATCGAACGATAAAGCTTCAGTGTCAGGACTGATACTAGAGCTTTGAACTTTGGTTAAACCTAAGTTTTTAAAGTCTATATTTGGACTTACTAAGCCTGAATTATTCTTAAATAATTTAAATAAGTATTGAAGTCCTAGAGATTCAACAAAGGTAAAACAGCTGTTACCAGCAGATTGACCTTTATTAAGCGTTTCTATATTTTTTGAGTTTTTCTTTCTCATCGCTAAAGCTGATAAGGCGTCTTCTGATTCTAGCTTTTCATTAACTTCAACAGCAGGCTCAATTAAGATTGGACAGTTCTGATCAGAAAGATCATGACCATAACCTTTAATCTTTGCAGGAACTCCAAAAAATCCAGCAAAGCCCTTAGTTTCTACTTCAGGCATAACATTTTCGATTTGCCTTCTAATAACTTCACTTCTTACGTCAATACAAAAAACCATTTGAGCTTTAGGTCTTACAGTTTTATCTGAATGGAGGTTCTTTGTTAAAGAAGATAAAATCTCATTTCTATAGGATTGTTCACATGAAAGGAGAAGTGCATATTTAATGAAAAATCTTTTATTCTCATTTTGACTAGCATTTTCATTTTTCAAAAGACCTGACTTATTCTCGATTTTAGTTGAGAGAGATAAATCGTAACTCATTCTCATAACAAGCAGATCAATTAAGTCAGTATGAGATGCACCTTTTTTACCTGAACGCTCAAATTCAAATTCAAACTTTTTAATATATGAGCTCCAACCACTAACACTTAACAGTAATCTTTTAAGATAATTAGTTAGCTCTCTATCCGACAAACTAAATTCTGTTACGACTTGTTCGCAAAGAACTTCAAAAGCATGATGAGAATCCTCAGGTAGGCTTTTAACCAATTGCTTAAGATTTATAGAGAGATCTTTAAAGCTATTATCGTAAATTACTAGTGATTTCCATGCCGCATAGAGGCCTAGTTCTTTATTAGGCATACTCCAAGATGACTGGACATCATCAAAGAAGGCACTGAGCCATTTTGATAATTCTATATTTATTCGTTTTGAAAATTGAGAGTCGTTTTCAAGGTCATAGAGGTCAGAGATACTGTAATATTTTAATACTAGCTCTTTGTCTTCTGTTTCTAGGGCCGAAAGAACCTCATTAATTTGTAACTGACTTAATTTTTTAGAAGAATGATTTCTAAGCTTTAATAACTGATGTGATATATCATCACGAGTTAATAAGTTTTCATTATAAAGTTTTTTAAAAAAATCCATTGAAGGTAAAAGTTCACTCCATGATGAAGCCTGACTTTCACTAATAGCGTCAATAAACTTTTTATGCCTTACATTGAAGAATGGATTCACTGCTACAAAATCATTTGTATCCCATGAAGCTGTTAACAAGCTTGATGCTTTCTCGAAGCATTTCTTGTAATCAACCTTCACAGCAGTTTGTGATTGATCTATTCCTCTATATTCATAATTTTTATACATACAATTCCCTTAAGAATTAATTCTTACCAATATAGGCGCCGTTATAAAGTAGTACGTAGATTTTTCTACCTAGGTTAGTCTTACTTAAATAATCCAAGTTATTTTGGATAAAATAAATTAATGAGAAAACAACGATCAAGAACAATCCCATGACGGTGCTCATTCCAGTAGTAAAGCTTGTCTGTGTTTCAATAAAGATTGAACTTCTGTCGATCATCCATCCAAAGAAAAAATACAAACTAATTATTGAAAGAATATATTTAATAGATACTTGAAGCGAATTCGACTCCAAATAAAACTGAGCACATGTGAGACTTAATACAAATAACAAAACGGTACTTGTGATACTTGAGATATCAGTCAAATTTAGTAAGTATGGTGCGATTACAAAAATAAAGCTCGAAGTCGCTAAGACTAATGCTTGTTTAGAAAAGCTACTGACAGACTTAGTCGTCGAGTAATACTTTCTAAGCTTACTTAAGTCTGTTTGAGTACCACTACTTAGAAACTTATAGGCTTTATAAAACGCATGTCCAATCATGTGGATAAGTGCAAACGAAAATGCACCTAAACCACATTGGATAATCATGAATCCCATTTGGGCAATAGTAGAGTACGCCAAACTTTGTTTCACATTCGTTTGAGTCAGCATAACTGTAATCGCAAAAAGAGTTGTTATTCCTCCTACGATAATTAGGATCATCAAAGCAGTTGAAGATGTAACCAGTAGTTTATCTAGTCTTAAGAGCAAAAATCCACCTGCATTTACGATTCCTGCGTGCATAAGAGCAGAAACGGTTACAGGTGTCTCCATCGTTCTTGGAAGCCAAGAGTGAAACGGGAATTGGGCGGACTTAATTAATACACCTACAGTAAGTAGTATTGAGATCATATTGAGAGAAAAAGCATTTTCAGCAAAGAATTTTTCACTATTTAACGTTGTGTTGATTAGTTCAAAGTTAAATGAGTTAAATGTCGATCCAATCATCCATATGCTAGCTGCAATAAATAAATCACCAATTCTGCTAATGATAAACTTTTGTTTTGCTGCTTTTACTGCCTCACTACGATTATGAAAGTGTTTTAACAGTTTATCTAAGCTTAAAGAGGTTAAGATCCAGAATATAAAAAACTGAATCAAGTTAGGTGACATCAGCATAATCATCACATTTGTGATTGTTATTGCTAAGAAAAGCATAAAAGTATTTTGCCCCTTATCTTCAACAAGAAGTTTGTTGGAGAAACGCAAAACGACACAACTGATAACTGAAACGGTTAATACAAGCAACCCAATGAGTTTATTAAGATTTAGGCCAAAGCTTGTAGCCTGAGATTGATTTAAGATTTCTAAAGAAAAGAGATTAACTTCAAAGGTGATACCTTTAATAAAGCTAAGCGTGGTTAAAATCGAGATAAAAACAGCACCAATGTATAACAAAGGAATATGAAAAACTCTCTTATTACCAAATGACAGTAACACGAAGGTTAAAGGGACCAAGATTGAAAATATAAGAAGGTATGAGAAGTCTTGCACTTAGTGCTCCTATTCAGTAGTCCTGTTGACATTATACATGAAGTTTAATACATGCAACATATTTCCTGTATTTATATTCAATAATTTTTATTACCGTTTACAATTTCAAGTATTTAATCGATAAATAAAAGGAAGTTAATTCAATATAAAGGACGTTAAATTGAGTTCTGATGAATCAAAATGGACATTTTTTAGCAATCACGGCCATGTGTATTTTCTAATCGCTAAAACCGAAGGTATTACCGTCAGAGAGATCTCACAAAAAGTAGGCATAACCGAAAGGTCTATTCAAGGGATCATCAATGATCTTGATTCAGCAAATTATATTAAACGTGAAAAAGTTGGTAGAGCGAACGTCTACAAAATTGTTCCTAAGACTACACTCAGACATAACCTTGAAAAAGATGTCCTCTTAAGTGATCTTACTAAGCTAATCCTTAATCCTAAAAAATAAGAATGATCTTACCATGAAATATTTCCTCCTCCTGCTTCTTGTTTCTTGCTCTACAACTCAAAAGGCTTCTAAAGCGTCAAAGATCATCTGCAATGATTTAAATTTAGGCGCTGACTTTACCTATTCAGAATACTATTCGAAAGAATTTCAAAGCGCGTTGCCAAAAGAGCAATTGGCGGAAATTTATTCTCAGGTTAAAGGCCAGTATGGCGACTGTGTTGAAGTTGTAGACTTTAAAGCATCTATTAATGGCGACAAATTTTCGACTAAGCATGAGAATGGTCAAATTATAGATCTCACTATCGTAGAAAAAAACTCAAAGATAACAGGGTTATGGATTCTTGGAGAGAGAACTAAGCCAATAAATTATGCGGACTTTAAGGAAGCTAAGGATGATATCAACTCTCTTTCAAGGCCTAGTTTATTAATTTTAAAAAACGAAAATCCAATTCTGTCGATAAACGAAAACAAAAGAACGCCGCTTGGCTCTACTTTTAAGTTATTTGTTCTAGATGGCTTACTTCAACAAATTAAAGATAAAAAATCAACTTGGGAAGATGAACTAAAAATTTCGAATAATCTTAAGTCCCTTCCATCAGGTGAAATGCAAAATATGGAAGATGGGGAATTTGCCTCACTTTATGAATATGCCCAAAAGATGATCTCCATTAGCGACAATACAGCGACAGACCATCTTATTGAAAAAATCGGCAGAACAAGCGTTGAACGCCAAATTAAAAGCCGAGGCTTAAAACTTAGCTACGGCTGGAATCGCCCCTTCTTAACGACAAAAGAGTTATTTCAGGTACGTTCGAGCTTTAATGCCACCGATTACAAGAAGTACGCAAACAATACGACAACAGGTCGTATACTTCAGCTGCAGAAAGTCTCTAGGGTTAAAACTGATGAATTAATGAATAAGCTCTCAGGTTGGCAAACCCCTAGAGGGGTGCTTGATACTGAATGGTTTTCGAGCCCTAAAGAAATTTGTCGCCTTCTAACTTACTTCGATCAAGAAAACTCCGAAGAGATCGATTCGATCCTATCTAAAAATACACCTTTTGCTGATAAAGACCTCTTTGATAAGATCTATTATAAAGGTGGAAGTGAGCCTGGAGTTCTTCAGATGGCCTATTACTTTAAGAAGAAGCAAGATAGATATTGTCTCTTTATTGGAACTCACGATCTACAAAGCTCTATCGATGAGACTTCCTTTTTTGAAAAGGTTAAGGCGACTATAAAGCTGATTCAGGCAGATCTTCCCAAAGAGGACTCTTAATACTTAAGTGTTCAATATCTAGACAGTGTTCATTATTTCTTCAGCTTAGATTTCTATCTAATTAATATAACGTTTATTTTCTCGGCATAACTCTTGCTTATATATTCTTATAATCATTTAACGAAGAGTTTAATAATGAAAATCCTTATTCTGTTTTCTTTAATTATGGCATCACTTCTAAGTATCTCGTATGCTGATGATGACTGCATCAACTGCTCAGTTAGTGAGACTCAATTATCAAATAGAAGTCTAACTGAAAATATCGAACAACTTAATCAAGTCTCTGAGCTCAATAAAGAACGAGTTGATCTGCTAGATGCTTCAGTCTCGTATGGTTTCTTGGGAGTTGGTGTAGGTAGAGCAAAAATCTACTTAACCATAAGCGAAGGCAAGATCGTAGATTTAAACGTTGATGCTAAAGTTGGAATTCTTGGAATCAACTCTGAAGTTAAAAAGAAAGTAACAATTGACAGGCTTATGCGTGGACAACCTCTAGAGTTTTACCTAGATGGTGCTGATCAGCCAAGCCTAAGAATTCGACCATCAGCTGGATTCTCAGAAACCGGAGGCTCAGCCACAGTTGAGATCTGGGACGGCGAAGAGTTCCAAAGTGAAGACATTAATATAACTAGCCGACTTGAAGGTGAATACAAGATCTACAAAGATAGTGTAGCTAGAAGTAACGAAGTAACAGGACTAAAGATTAATATGCGTGGAATGAGCATTCCTAGCATGTACGTAAATAGCTATAAAATAGAGACGCGCTAATTCAGTCATAGAACAAAATTACCGTAAGAAAATCAGACTCAGAGGATGAGTCTTTTTTTTGTCCAAATTTTATACAGTCAATAGATAGGTATACAGCTAACCATTATAAGTCACTGATATAACAACTAAAAAGATGGCATAAGTGTTGCTTTATATAAGGGTGTAACCATTAGGAGAATATATGAAAACTCTATTAACACTTTTCTTAACAATCATGAGTCTATCAGCTTACACAGCTGTGGCACCTGCAAAAGCTAAGATGGTGTGCCATACACCTAGACTTGATAAGGCTTTTGTCGTTAGCGCGACACAGGTAACCTTTCTAGATGAAACACAACCAGAAGCTGATCGTCAGTTGGCATCAATTGAAGGTATTAGAACAAAGATTAATGGAAGTGGTTTTACTAAAATCATGAATTTTGAAGGTCAAAAACATACGATTCATGTTGATGACGTTAATAGCCCATCACAAGTAAACGACTATCTAGTTATCAAGTCGAGAGAGGGTCACGAGCTTACTTACCCACTTGATTGTTCTTCAGTAAACTAATCGCTTTATCGTCCAAACTTAAAGTTCTCAAGGCTCCCTGGTGTATTACTTTTATCCATGGGAGTCTCCAAGTTTTCACAACCCTTTATCGCTTGTCTTGTTTCATTACCCAACTCAATCACATGTGGAGAGATAACCTGGTTGGATAAGACACGTTTTTGTTTATGATTATAGAGCGCGAAAAGAATCTGATACTCACCTGTAATCGTTTTTCCAAGATTAACGATATTTCTTTGAAAGTCTAAACGTTCGACTTTACCAAGATGATTATATTGTTCCATACCATTGAGAATCAGGATTTTTCTCTTTTCTGGAAGTTCTCTAACTTCAGCTTTTTCTAGAAGGTATCGATGCCCAAGCCCTGGACACTCAAGCTCCCTAAGGCGTGTTGAGATGGCTGCTGCTGAATAAAAGAGATCGAGGTAACCCATTTCAATGCTTGATACCCCAATAGCGCCAGAGCGGCCTGATTTTTTAAAAAGAGGAACATAAAAAGAAGCTAGTTTCTCTTTTCGGCCAAGGCCTGAAACCATAAGGGTAATAAGCCAAGAATCTACATCGTATATCTGAACCTTTTACGGCAGGAAGCTCGATCTTAATCCTAGCTCCCATACTTAGTAATTGCTTTCTGTACTTTCCGACTCTCCACGGAGTCACTGTAACTGAATCTACTCCGCCAGTGTACCATTCAACGCTTGTCCCTTGATTATCGATAACGACATCAGCGTAATCCCGACAAGAAGATACGAAAACCAGCAGTAAAACAAGAAAGCACTTATTCATTCGATCACCAAAAACTTACCACCTGAAATCTCAAGGTTACTTCCATTTTCAACTAGACAGCACTCATAAGGCTTAAGGGTTGTTTCAACTTTGTCGCATTGAACTTTCAACGCCTCATCGAAGTTAACGATTGAGACTACTCTCTTATCAATACCAACTCTATTTAATGAACACTGAGACTCGAAGTAATTAACTTTGAATTGCTCATGCTCAATGACGACTTGCTCTCTCTTATCAAAAATATTTTTGAGCATAAAGCTTTCTTGGTTATTTCCATCGGGAGAGAAATTAAGAACTGCTTTTGCTTGTTCAATATGCAGTTCTCTAGAGTTACCTTTTTCATCGACTCTATTCCAATCCCAAACTCGATAAGTTATGCCTGAACTTTGCTGGATCTCTGCTAATGTTATTCCAGGGCCAATAGCGTGAATCGAGCCGGCTGGCACATAAAAGAAATCGCCTTTTTGAACTTCGTGAAACTGCAGATACTTAGTTAAATCTTTTTGATTTTCAACATCACCAAAGAAATCATTTTCAGTCACGTCGTTTTTAAAGCCAAGATAAATACCAGCTCCAGGCTTTGCATCTAAAATAATCCAGCATTCAGTTTTTCCAGAGCTATCTTCATAGCGAGCAGCATATTTATCGTGAGGATGAACCTGAACTGAAAGAGCTTTCTCAGTATCAATAAACTTGATCAGGTAAGGCAATTCTTCTTCTGTAAAATAACTTAAAGGTGAATCGTTTTTATCAAAACTTAATCCATCGCTTAGTCTTGATACTTCCCAAGTTTCACCTAGTTTTTGATTTTCTTTAATTGCTTCTAGGTTCTTAAGTCCTGCCAGTCGAGTGCCTCCCCAAGGCTTATAGACGCTATGAGGTTTTAATGTTGAAAGGTACTGAATGGACAAAACTCCTCCGAGAGTTAAGTAAAATGCCTTTGAATTCAGGCAGCTGTATTAAGATTCGCACTGTTATGAGCCTTATTCAAGAACTCTAACTTACCGATTTTATAAAAATCATTAGATAGCACTATAATAGTAACTTTAGAGGAGCGTATGGGCCATCAAAGCTTTATAAGTGTCGCTGTATTACCTATTCCTAACCTTGTGTTTTATCCCAACACAAGCCTGCCGCTTTATATTGTTGATTCAAGACATGTCAAAATGGTTCACGATTGTATTGCTACCTGTCGACGATTAGCTGTTAGTCTTATTGATACCAAGGGTGGTGTTGGGGGCGGTCGCAACTCACCAAGAGCAATATGTACAAGTGGCACACCTCAGATAATCGAAACACTTGAAGACGGTTCTATAAAAGTACTTCTTGTAGGTGAGTCTCGCATTAAACTCCTAAGTCTTAAACAAAGTCTGCCTTTTATGGTTTACTCGGCTGAAGAAATTCCTGACATTCTAGAATCCTCTGATCTTCCTGATAACTTTGGAGTTGGAAGACTATTAACGATTCTTAAAAAGTGGGCGAAGGAAAATATTAACGACTCAAGTGAAAGAGAACGTTTTATTAACTCTGCCTGCACTCCAAAAAATATCGCTGATGCTGTCAGTATGTATATGATTGCCGATCCAGAAATACGACAACTATTACTTGAGAACGTTCATCTTAATGAAAGAGTTCAGATGCTGACCTCTCTATTCAAAGACAATATCCATATTGAAGATTCCAAAACAGCTGAAGCTATTAAGTTTTACGAGTCAATGGATCAAGATCTCATTGATCGAAAGATCGCCCACTAAAATATTGGAATAAAAATATTAATAAGAGTAAGCCCGGCTCCGCTGATTAATGGAATGGTTAAGTTATCGTCTGCAAAAACAGAAAGTAACTCACTTAAAGATCCAAGTAATCCAGCTAAAATGCAAAAGAGTACAACTTGAGGCCCAGTGATTGAAGCTTGAGTCATAATCCATGAAAAGCTTAGAAGATAACAAGTAACAAACCCTGCCATACTTCCTTCCAAAGACTTTCCTGATATCAGTTTATTTTGCCCATACATAATCCCAAACAAAGAAGAAATTGGATCAGCAAAAATTAAAAATAAGATACTAAGAAGAGCTACTTCTTTTTCAAAGAGTAGAAGTGAAGCACCAACCCCTAGAGCATAAAAAGGCAGGCCTGAGCATGATGTTTGCTCATTGGTTCGCATGAGAGGGCCCATAAATCTAAGAACGAGTTGATTAATTTTATTGTTTTTTAAGCGAAGAAATTCAAAGGCAAAACCTGAGATTGCTAATGCTAATAAAGCAGTACCTACAAAGTGCTCATGTAAGCCCAAACCATAGTAAACAGCTAGACCGATACAGCCTGTCGACATATGCCAAGCTTTTCTCATGAGATGAAGGTCATGACGAGCACGTAATGTGTTTTCCATAATTCTCCTTTATTAGCTCCAGATTGTAGACTAGTTTGCTCAGACGATCCAGAAACTACGCAAAAATTACGCACAAAGTCATCATTTAAGTCCTTAAAAAAACAGCCATTTAAAGCAAAATCCTTGCTTAAATGCCCCCAGAGTGGTTTTCTTAACTGTCTCCATCAATGAAGATGGTTCTATTAAGCAAGGAAAGCGACGTGTCCCGTCCTGGTGGTTCACTCTTTTCTCATAACGATAATGATATGAGCTCTCATGTTAAGGGATCTCGCAACGCTAAGATTTGGGCCATTGGTGGCGGAAAAGGCGGCGTTGGTAAATCATTAGTTACGGCCAATGTTTCAATTTGTTTAGCTCTTATGGGCTACAGAGTTGTTGCAGTTGACCTCGATCTTGGTGGTGCCAACCTACATACTTGCTTGGGTGTGCCGATTCCAGACAAAACACTATCCGATTATCTCACTAAAAAAGTCGCCTCTCTTAATGATCTGATCACTCCTACTGCAATTGATAACTTATCAATTATCAGTGGAGCTCAGGACGATGTTGGGATAGCGAATCTTCGTCAGATGCATAAAGCAAAAATTCTCGCTCGTCTTGGTGAGCTTGAAGCAGACTATGTGATTTTAGATTTGGGTGCTGGTACTTCCTATAATACTTTGGACTTTTTTATTTCCGCAGATCAGGGAATACTAACTGCTCTTCCAGAGCCTACATCCATTGAAAATACCTATAGATTTATTAAGTCGGTTTATCACCGTAAGCTCAAGATGGCGGAGGACCTTTTAGAGATCGGTCCTCTAATCGATCAAGCCATGAACGCAAAGATACATCAAAACTCAACTCCGGCAGACCTCATGGCCAGAGTTATTGAGATTAACCCGCAAATGGGTCATAAACTTAAGGCTGAAATTGCAAAGCTTCAGCCAAAACTAATTATCAACCAAGTTAGAACTCAGGCCGATGTCGACATTGGTTTTTCGATGAAAATCATTTGTCGTAAGTATTTTGGAATGAATCTCGATTATGTTGGTTACCTTGAATACGATGCAACAGTTTGGCAAAGTGTGAAAAAGCGTAAGCCCCTATTAATGGAATTTCCAAACTCAGCGCTAGTTTCTAACTTTGATCGAATCGTTCATCGACTGCTTAATATTTAGATTGCATAGGGAGAATCATGGAGTCTGGCAGCAAGAATTATTATGAAGTTTTAGAAGTTCCAACGGATGCTTCTACAGATGACCTACATAAAGGCTATGTCCGCGCTAAAAATGCTTACTCTCAAGATAGTTTAGCTCTTTATTCTCTAATGACTAAAGATGAGTGTGATCAAATTATCGATCTGATTGATGAAGCCTACTCGATCTTAAGTGATCCTGATAAGCGCAGACTTTACGATCAAGCCAGAGGCATCAATCAAGACTTAAATTATAAGAATGCAACTCCAGGTAGAAGCCAAGATCCAGATGCACAACATAATCTTCGTGGTGCACCTCAGACAACTCAACATAATAATATGTCTAAAATTGTAGCTAAGAAGCGCTTTGATCTTAGCTATAGTGTTAATGAAGAATTTGAAAAGAAGATCGAAAGCTGTACAGAATTCACAGGAACCTTCTTAAAAGAAATTCGTGAATATAAAGAAGTCGATATTCCAAGAATGGCCGACATGACTAAGGTTTCAAAAACTTATATCCGTCATATTGAGGATGAAGAGTACGATAAACTTCCAGCACCTGCTTATGTAAGAGGCTTTGTTTATCAGTACGCAAAATGCTTAAAGCTAAGTCCTGATCTCGTTGCTAATTCTTACCTATTCATTATGAAGAATGCTCGCGGCGAAGAATAATGACTGATGAGTCGAACCAACCGACAGACTCTACGGACATTGAAGACATTGAGTTATCGATCACTGAAGATGATCGTCTTAATAACAAACGTCTCGATCAGTTTTTAGCCGAAAAAACCAAATACTCTCGTACATTTTTAAAGAAACTTTTTGATGCAGGAAATATTACTGCTGAAATAAAAATTAGTTTAAATAAAATGCCTGCAGTAGGAACAATCATTTCGATCGATGTCCCTCCCCCGGTTAACCTTGAAGCCGTAGCTCAAAATATTCCGATAGAAATTCTTTTTGAAGACGAGCACCTTGTTATCGTAAACAAGCCAGCAGGCCTAGTGGTTCATCCTGCTCCTGGTAACCCAGACGGCACGCTGGTCAATGCCATTTTACATCACTGCCCTGACTTAAGTGGTGTCGGTGGAGTCATTCGTCCAGGAATCGTCCACAGACTCGACAAGGGAACAAGTGGAGTGATGGTTGTAGCAAAAAGCCAAGCCGCTCACGAAGGGCTAGTTCTGCTTTTTTCTAAACACGATATTGATAGAGAATATGAAGCTATTATTCTCTGTGATAACTCGAAAATTTCATCTTCAGGAAAGCTTGAATCAACCATTGGTAGAGATCCTAGAAATCGCCAAAAAATGGCGGCCAACGTTCGTGGAAAAAAAGCGGTGACTCATTATAAAGTTTTATCCTTTAAAAAGAGTTTCGCTCATATTCAATGTAAATTAGAAACTGGAAGAACCCATCAGATTCGCGTTCATATGTCAGGTCTTCTTCAATGTCCTATTCTCAATGATCCAACTTATGGTGATCAGGCTAGACACAGAAAAAGATTAACCCCTGATCTTGCTCTGCTTATCAAAGATTACCAATATCCATTTTTGCACGCAAAAAAGCTTGGATTTATTCATCCAGTAACAAAGCAAGAGTTATGCTTTGAAGTTGCACCTCCAAAGATTTTTACTGATATTCTGAATGGTCTTGAATGAGCGATCTTATCTTTGAAAAATCTTTTGATTTTGGCTCATTCCAAACTTGGAACGGAAAGCCACCGTTTGAATGCTTTCGTATACACCAAGTTCACGGCATAGACTTTAACCGTGAACAAGATGAAAAAAAAGCTGACGGAATCTGCGGACATCAATCTCAACCTTGGGCCATTGTCACGGCAGATTGTCTTCCCGTCGTCATTCACGGCGCTAAGGGAGATTGTTTTTTCCACGCTGGCTGGCGTGGCATAGCAGATCAAATCTTTCTTCAAAATGAAGTGCAAAGTATAGAGCCTCAATATGCCTTTATTGGACCTCATATCAATCAGGCTAACTTTGAGGTTCAAGAAGACTTCAAAGCATCTTTTCCTGGATCTCGACACTTTCACCAAGATAATCAAGGTCGAGTGACTTTTGATCTTTTGGGAGAAATAACCGAAGGCTTACAAAAAGCTTACAAGGGTATCATCGTTGAGGATGCGAACCTGTGTACCTTTAATAATACGTCTCTTAATAGCTATAGGTTAGATAAAACGCAAAAACGTAACTGGAACGTGTTCACAAGCAAGGCAATTCAGTTATAATAGATAAAAATTTATTCAGGAGTAATAATGCAATCCGTCTATCGTTCAAATAAAACTCTGACTCACGCTTTGATTGTCACTCTTGGTATAGCGATCATTGCCACTACGGCTTATTTAACTAATCACTATTTCGCTATTAAGTTTCCAGATGGCCTCGGCTCAGCTTCGGCACTTTGTGATATCAGTGGCTTTTTAAACTGTGATGCTGCAACTCACTCACCTATCTCGAATATTGCAGGTATCCCTATCTCAATCTTTGGTACTTTAATCGGAATTCTTTTGCTGGTTGGATATCTCTTCAATACACCTGGCTTTGAAAGTACGATGAAGTTTGTTTTAGGTGTGAATGTTATTGGATGTGTTGTTTTATTCATCTACTCAATCGTTTCACTTGGCTCTCTATGTCCAATGTGTACTCTTTACTATCTACTTTCTTTTGGCGCTTTCTATGTTTTCCATAGAAATATTCCATCACTTAGACCAACGGTTGTTCCAATCATTTGCATCATCGCTTTATTTGGCGCTACTTCGGCCGGAGCTTATATGTATACGGCTGGAAAGATGGAGAAAAACCAAGCCCTGGCTTCTAGTCTAATTCAACAATTTGATTCACTACCTGATTTAGGTGCTCCAGAAAATCAGTCACCATATCGTCTAGCAAGTGCTACTGATGACTTTCAAGCAGCACCGATTCAAGTGACTAAGTTTTCTGACTTTCAATGTCCTGCATGTAAGGCCATGTCTGAGCAACTTCACAAGGCCATGCGCCAATATAAAGGACAGATCAATATCCAGTATATGTTTTATCCTTTAGATCCTGCTTGTAACGCTTCGATGGAAAGATCACTTCACCCATATGCATGTAAGGCAGCATACTTAGCTGCTTGTTTGCAAGATAAGTTCCCTGAAGTTGAAGCTGAAATCTTTGCTAATCAAGATTCACTATCGGACTCTTGGCTTGAAGCTTATGCGAAAAAAGAAAATGTTCTTGATTGCTACAATTCAGAAGAAACAAAAGAAAAAGTTAAAGCGATCGTTAATGCGGCTTCACCTTTTAATATTAGATCAACTCCAACAGTTCTACTTAATGGAGTCAAAATTGAAGGTGTACTACCGTTTAATCAACTTCAAGTTTTAATGGATGAACTCGTTACACGTTCAACAAATTAATGATTGAAACTCACTGCCATCTTGATTATTTAAAAGATAGACCTCTCGATGAAACTCTAAAGTTATCTCGAGAGGCTGGTGTTTCTAAAATCATTACTATCGCTGTTTCTCCAGATAATTTAGATTCAGTCATTGAAATAGCTCTTAAAGACGATGAAATTTTTTGCACTCAGGGAATTCATCCCCACGATGCTTTAAAGTATAGTGATGAAGTTCAAGCTAAAATTATTTCAAATTTATCTCATAAAAAAGTGGTTGCAGTTGGAGAGATAGGACTTGATTATCATTACGATAATTCTCCAAGAGAGATGCAAAAAGACGCTTTTAGAAAGCAATTGCAAATCGCTATTGATCATAGAAAGCCAGTTGTTATCCATACCAGAGAAGCTGAAGATGATACCGCTGAGATTCTTAATCAGATGGCTCCAAAGTTAGAACGAAAAGGCGTTATTCACTCTTTCACGTCAACTCCAGAGCTAGCAAAAACTGTTTTATCGCTTGGTTTTCATATTGGCTTTAATGGCATTATCACTTTTAAGAATGCCCAGAATGTTAGAGATATTGTGGAGCTAACTCCGCTTGGTAGAATCTTAATTGAAACTGACTCGCCATTTCTGGCTCCGATTCCACATCGTGGAAAAGAGAACGCTCCATTTAATCTACCCCATGTGGCCGCCAAGATTGCTGAAATCAAATCACTTTCCGTCGATGAAGTGATCAAGCAAACAACCATCAACGCTAAGAATCTTTTTTTATTGTAAGGAAGAACCTTTGAGATTTTTATGAGCACCAAGACTCATATTAAGAGCTGTTTTTTGAGCAACAGCGCCTTTTAATAAAGCATCAATTCTTTCAAAGATTTTCAATTGAACTTCTTCGTTATTTTCAATTCCACGGTGAGTATCTTCACGCAGTTCATTGATGACTTCACTGTAGTCGACATTTCTTGCAATATTTGGTGAATCATTGATTCCATACCAGTCATCGCCAATAAAGTTTAAATTTGTCTTAACATTTTGAGGAATAATATCGTTGTTAAAACCAACAGAATCTAAAGTCACCATTAAATCGATTTTTCTAAAGCCATGTTCAATTTTATTTAACTCTTGAGCGACTTCAACAGCGGTGTCAGAGCCAAGACTATGTCCCACAAGAATAACTGGTTGATGACGAGGTCTTTTTAAAATTGATTCTACTGCTTCATCTTTTTCTGACCACGAATAAACTTCAGACTTAGGTATTGCACTCGCCATGTCTTCAAGACCATCACCACTTGAACTTGAAAGGCTTAAGCCTTTGATAAAAATAATGGCCGGAGAATCTTTTAATTTTATTTCTTCTTTCACTTCGACTTTTTCGATCGCTTGCTCTTCAACAACTTCTGCGACTTCCTCAACTTCTTCCTCTTCACTTAGATCAGGAATAATATCTGGAACAAGATCTGCCACCATTGAGATTGGCGGTGTTGGCGGAAGCTTGGAAACTGCATCAGTAACTTTTTTTGCAGCATCTTTGGCCTGATCCGAAAGGTTTGATTTGGTGGCAGGTTGCTCGGTTGGAGACTTTAAGGAAGTAGGAACATCAGTTTTGGGCGGCGCAGCTTTGGGCAAAGCCGGTTTTTTGGCCAGGTAATCACTCTTATTTTTGTATTGAATCAGGCCAGTTTCACTTCCCATACTCCTATTTTAGGCAACTTA